>CAYWIS010000074.1:0-24967 GCA_964458385.1 uncultured Pirellulaceae bacterium | reverse complement strand
CAACCCCGACGAACTGAAGAAAGTTCGTTTACAATGGAGAGATTGGTATTTATCGATTCGGCCCGACGCCGAGTTGCTGGACTGATTTCGTAGATCGGTAAAGGGGCCTAACGCCGAAGCACCGACGAGGAGTTCGTCAAAAGGATTCGGCGGAAGCATCATGTTAGCCTAAGGAGTGAGAAGAGAGCCCTCGCCTTTCCGCCGCGTTCCTGGGTGACTTCGGTCTGGTGCAGATTTGCCCGTCGTTAGTCCCACGTGAACGGCCCGCCTTCCTTTCTCATCGCTTGGTCAGAAACTCGCATCATGGCTACTGCGGTCCCGCCTGGGAAACCAGTGAACTCTATCAACAAGCAGTTGCGCGTCTCATCGTATGACCGCGTGGCGAGCATGATCGTCTCGTTGCTGATTTTTCTGGGGACGACCGTGCTGGTGCTGTTCTTGGTGTTCCTTACGCAGCGGTTGATGCGTGTGCAAGAGACGGTGCCGATTGAATACGTGGAGAACGTGGCCGGCCGAGGCGATCACGCCATGGGCTTCGCCCGCGATCCCGAGCCTCCTGGCGCCGAAGAACTAGAGCAACTGGAAGAGCCGCAGGTGGAGCAGGCGCTGGAGTCGGTCACCGACGCCGTAACCAGCGTGGCCGCGAACTTGTCGGCTATGGACGGCGCTGCGGTTCCCACCACCGGCGGTTCGGGCATGGGTGATAGCCGTCCCCCGGGACCCTTGGGCGAGGGCGACGATCTGATTCCCCGGAGTGAACGCTGGCAAATCCAATACCCGTCGTCTAACCTCAAACAATACGCCCGCATCTTGGACTTTTTTAAGATTGAGCTGGGTGTCATCGGAGGCGGCCGCACGCAGGTGGAGTACGCCGCGGGATTCTCGAGCAAGCCAACCAAACGCACCGGGGCTCCCGAGCAAGAGAAGCGTCTCTATATGACCTGGCGGAGCGGCGAAATGAAGCAGGCCGACGCCGAGTTGCTGGCCAAAGCAGGCGTCAATGTCACGGGCGCCATTCAAATGCAGTTCATTCCGCCCGAAACCGAAAACATGCTCGCCCACGCCGAGCATCAGGCCCTGGGCGGCCGCAAATTGAAAGAGGTGCAACGGACCGTCTTTGGCGTACGGCCTAAAGGTGATGGATTTGAGTTTTACGTGATTGATCAGCGATACCGCGCTGCCAGTTGAGGTGGGTTTCCGCTCCGCGGCGCCGCGGCGTTCTTATTTCTTTTCCTTTCTTCCTCCCGTCGGAGCATTCACAAGAGTTCGCGCCTATGGATATGGGACAAGTTTATACCATCGCGGGCAACTCGATTTATCCCGTGATGGCGATCCTGGCTTTATGGGGAGCTTGGTGTGCGGTGCTGGTGTACCGCCGCGTCGGTCGCATGCAATTCCGCAGCGAAGACGAGCAAGCTGAGTTTCTTGGCCTTCTGGAAGAACCGCTGCTGCAGCACGACTTCAACACGATCACCGAAGCTTGCGAGGACGACCCTCGGGCCCTTTCGCAGTTGGTGCTGCTGGCCACAGCCAACCGTGACGTGGGCTTCTCCAAGGTGCGTCAACTGATGATGGAGCGGTTCCAACAAGACGTGCTGGCCGACTTGGAGCACCGTTTGGCGTGGGTCAACACGGTCATCAAGAGCGCGCCGATGCTTGGGCTTCTGGGCACGGTGCTGGGCATGATGGGAGCCTTCGGCAAACTGGCTGCGGCCGAGAATGTGAAGCCCGAGCAATTGGCGGGCGACATCATGCTAGCGCTCATCACCACGGCTTGCGGGTTGGTGATCGCCATTCCCTTGATTCTGGTGCTGACGGTCATCAACGTGCGCATTCGCAAGCTGGAAGACCTGATCACCTTGGGTATGACGCGCTTCTTGGAAATGTTCCGCACCGCAATGGCCTCTTGGGAAGAGAAACGAGCCCAGCAGGCCGCGCCGCCCAAAGAGATGGCCGCCTCGCGATAATCCACGCGGCGCGACCCGCCATCAAGGCCCGCCGTGTTCCGCCGACCTCACAGAAAGAAGGTGGTGCGTCGGTCATTGGAAAAGAGTCGCTGGCGACAAACGCCGCTTGGAAGAGGTAGCGTCTTGGGCGCGCTCAGCAAGAACCTGGAACAAACGTAAACGATGTCTCACCCGCCTTCGCAGAATTCGCGTCCCCTGCATTCGCCGCCGCCCGAGGAGCCGGCGCTGGAGGCCGTTGAAGAAGAAGCGCCTATGCCCAAAAGCCGGGTCAAAGATGACTCGGAAATGGACATCACGCCGATGATCGACATGACCTTCCTGCTGCTGATTTTCTTCATCGTGTGCTCCAAGATGGATCCGGGCGCCACGGTTTCCTTGCCGCCGGCCAAGCACGGCGACGCGGTAGCCACCAAAGACGCCATTATTTTCACCATCGCCGGAGGCGACACCGAAGCCTACATCTACAAAGGCAAGGGGATCGATCCGGCCAACCTCCTCAATGGAACGACCCCCGCCGAGAAAGAAGCCGAGGTGGCCGCCTATGTGGAAGAGTGCGTTGCGAAGAATCCCCAAATTACCGACGTGTTGATTATGGCGGGCTCGGAAGTCAAACATCGCGACGTGTCGCTGGTCATGAAGGCGGTCGGCATGGCCCAGACCGATGGCAACCAACTTCATGTGGCCGTAATGGAGATTCGCTAACCCGCACCGCCGTCCTTACGTAATCGTTGCCCATGAGAACTTACTTTCGCTGCCCCGATTGCGGTGTCCGGCTATGGGCGCCGACCGAACTGGTGGACGGCGAGGTCCTCTGCGCCGAGTGCGGCGCCAAAGTCGAAGTGCCGCCGCCTCCGACGCCTGGCTCCGATGCGCCCGAGCCGGTGGCGAATCCGGTCGCCGTGCGGCTGCGTCCCAACCGGGAACTGGCCGACGCCGAGATGGACGTGACCCCCATGGTCGACGTGGTGTTCAACCTGCTGATCTTTTTCATGGTGACCGCCTCGTTCAGCTTGCAGAAGGCGTTTCAGGTTCCCACGCCCAAGACCGAACAGCCCAGCACTTCGGCCGTGGTGCAAGAGTTGGAAGACGAGCCCGACACCATTACCGTGCGGGTCGACAGCAACAGCACCTTTCGCGTGATTTGCCCCGAGTTTGACGAAGAAGCTCCCAGCGACCAGGAGTTGTTTCTCAAGTTGCAAGCGGCCCGGGTGGCGACCCCCACCGCCAACAAACTGATGGTGATCGCCCATGGCGACGCCCGACACGACAAAGTGGTCGCCGCCATGGATGCCGGCACGGCCGTCGGTATGGATGGAATCAAATTGATGTCGGTCGAAGAAGATGAGTATTAGGAATTTCCCCGGGCAGGTTGGGAGCGGCCAGCAGACAAGGTGCCGCCTCCAACCGCAGGTGTAATCCGCCGTCGGAAGTCCGCAAGCAAAAGCAGAAGGGTTCTACATGACTGCCGTCGAGTTTCTCGACAAGCTGGAACAGCAAGGACTGCTCGACGAGAGCTTGGTGTCGAAGCTGCGCCATCAGGTAGCGGGAGCGCGCAAGCCGGTTTCGGCCCAGAAGATGGCGAAGCTCCTGATCGACAAGGGGCACCTGACCGCCTTCCAGGCCAAGAAGCTGATCGGCGAAAGCGCTAAGTCCTCCTCGCCAAAGCCAGCCAAGCCGGCCCCTCCGCCACCGACCGATGGAGGCTTGGAGCTGTTACCTGACGACGACTTGGACCTGGATTTGGCCGAAGAGCAACCGGCGCCCCCGGCCGACGAAGGCGAACTTGAACTTGTCGATCCTACTCCGCCGCAATCCGCCCCCAAGACTTCCTCGGCCAAGACACCCAAGCCAGACGCCGCGGCGCTCACGCCCTTGGACGATCTGCCCGGATTGGCGCCGTACGACTCGGGCGCCTTGACGCCGCTGGACTCGGGGATCGGGCTGGCCACTCCGACCGATTTGGCGGAGCTTTCTTCTCCGGTGGCGGCCGCAACGCAGGACGGTCTGGACTCGCTCGATCCGCTGGCGGGCGATTTGGGTGCAACTTCCGACCCGATGAGCGTTCCCGCCGAGTCGGCGCCTCCCAAGAAGCTGGCCAAGAAAGTTCGCCGGGCCAAAGGCCAAAACCAATGGGATACGCCGCTGATTGTGCTCGGCGGTGGCGGCTTGGTGTTGCTGGTGGTGTTGGCGGTGGCGTTGTATCGGTTCATTTTCGCCACCAGCGCATCGGTCATGTTCGAGGCCGCTACCGACGCCTATCGCGCCCAGTCTTACACTCAGGCCATTTCGCTCTACCAGGATTTCTTGAGCGCCTACCCCAAGGACCCGCAAGCGGGGGCGGCCTGGGTGCTGATTCGCACCGCTCAGTTACGACAAGTAGTGGAAAGCAAGAACTGGGAGCGTGCGCTGGAGTCGGCCAAAACCATCGTGAAGGAAATTGACGCCGCCCTGAACGCCGACCCGCCGCCAGTTCCTGAACTACCCGCCGCTTTCAACGAGCATGGCCGGCCCGAACTGGCTAGTCTGCTCCCCGACATTGCCGGTGGTTTCGCCTCTCAGGCTATTAATACCCAAGACACCGCCCAGGCCGAACGGCTAGTAGCGCTTGCCGAAGACGGCATGACGCTGGTGAATGATCCGAAGTACATTCCCTCGTCGTTGCGAGAGTCGGTCGCGGCTCGGATCGACGCGATCCAAGAGAACATCGGCGTGGCGCGGCGGAATATCAATCGCGACAAAGCCCTCGAGAAAGCCCGCGGCGAAATCGATGAAGCTCTGGCCAAAGACGACACGCCCGCCGCCTTTCAGATTCGCAAGACGCTGATCAAGGAGTACCCCAGCCTAGAGACGCATCCCGCGGTGATCGAAGCGGTGCGCAAAACGACCGAGAAAGAGCGCGAATTGGTCGCCCTGCTTGAAGAATCTCACGAGCCGCTCACCCAAGAAAAGCAAGGCAACGGCGCCGTGCAAGTTGTGACCGCCAAGGTCAACGGCGAGTCGGCGCCGGGTGTGGCGGGGGTGGCGGTCCCGTTCCTGATTCGCGGCGCCGTGTACAGCTTTGACGCTGGCACGGGGCAAGTCCTTTGGCGGCGGCCTGTGGGTCAGGATAACCAGGTGCATCCCCAACGTGTTTCCCAAGAGCCGACTGCCGATGTGATCCTCGTCGACAGTTCAAGCCAAGAACTGGTGCGTGTGGACGGCAAGACGGGTCGTCTGGTATGGCGGCTTCCGCTGGAAGGCGCTGCACAAACGCCTACGCTTGTGGGCGACCGCGTGTTTGTGGCCACCGAGTCGGGGCGGTTGTACGAAGTAAACACCGAAACGGGCGTTTCGACTCGCCAGGTCAAGTTCCCGCAGCCCCTGCGCTCGCCGCCCGCGGTGGATGAGGCCCGCGGCCTGATTTTCCAGGTAGGCGAACACTCAAACGTGTACATCCTTTCGTCCGAAACCCTGGACTGCAAAGCGGTGTATTTCCTCAACCATAAAGCGGGCAACGTGACCACGCCTCCGGTGCAAAGTCGCGGCCAGATTTTCATTGCCGAGAACGCTGGCGCCGATTTCTGCCTGATCCACACCTTGCCCACGACCGACGTGGCCGACAAACTCCAACCCTCGCAGGCGCCCTTCCGGCTGCGAGGGAACGTGGTGGTCCCGCCGTTTGTTTATGAGCGGCGCGTGGTGGTGGTGACCGACTTGGGCGGCATCTCGTTGTTTGAGATCGACACCACCAACAAAAAGCAGCCAGTAACCAAAGTGGCCGAAGTGCTTCCCACGCTGCGCGAGCCGGCGTTGGGCTTCGCTATTGCCGATGCAGGGCAGTTGTGGGTCGCCGATTCGCGGTTAGCCCGATATGAGGTGCAAGCCGCCCGCGGCGAATTGGTTCGAAAACCCATTCGTGACGAGGGAGGCGTGTACGTCGCTCCCTTGCAACGGTTCGGCAACGTGCTGCTTCACGCCCGACGGCAAGCCAACTCCGAAGGCGTGGTGATCACGGCCGCTGACGCCGACACGCTCCGTCCCTACTGGGTTTCCGACGTGGGTTCGCCCATGGTGGGCCTGATTGCCGATCCTCAGTCGGCCCGATTGGCCGCGGTGTCGGCCCAAGGCGACTTGTTTCGACTCACGCAGGAAGTCATTAAAACCGGCCGCCATAGCCAGCCGCAGCCGCCCGCGGCTTCAGAAACCCAGGCCGGCTTGGAGCCTCAAGCCGCCTTCGAACCGCCGTTCACGCTTCCCGATGGCCGGCTGGCCTTTCCTGGCGTGGTCCACAAGAACCGTCTCTTGATCTTTGATCCCCAAGCGACCGACGCGCCGCCCAAGATGGTTGAACTGCAAACGCCCGAAGGCCGAGCGACCGCCACACCGGTGGCGTTTCAAGGAGGCTTGCTGGCGCCTTCGAGTGCGGGCTTGGTCTACTTAGTCGACGCCGACACCGGCTGGGAACTTGTCCTGCCGCTACGGCCGCCAATGGGCCCCGGCGAGGAACTCATCTGGCAAACGCCGGTAGTGACCCCGGACGGTAAAGAGTTCATCATTGCCAACGACCGCAAGCAACTCTTTCGCGTCACTTTGCGACAACAACCCAAACCGCACCTAGCTGCCCTCACCACGCGCGATCTGGACGGCGTGATCGTCGACCGGCTCGCTTCAGCGGGCGAGGTGATTTACGGTGTGGAGCGTTCCCCCCAGGGCGATGCGCTCTTAACGATCGAGTTGCCTGCTTTGACGTATCAGAAGACGCCGCTGCCCGATCGACTGGCGTGGGGGCCCTATCGCGTGGGCGACGCGGTATTGCTGGCTACGTACAGCTCGCTTCTGCGGCTGAATGGCGGGGCCCAGCCACAATGGACTTGTCCGTTGCCCTACGGCCTGCCCGTGGCGCCGCCGGGCGAGTTGAATGGCGATTACTTCTTTGCCTCGGTCGGCGGCGTCGTGTGGCGCGTCGCGGCCGAAACCGGCCAAGAGATCAGCAAGACCGACCTGAACCAACCTTTGGCCGCCGGTCCCGCAGTGGTCGGCTCACGCTTATTGCTGGGCGGCAGCGATGGCGTGTTGCACTTCACCCCGGTCTTGGAATAACCCAGGAACAAGCAAAGCCCGTTGTGGCCGAGTTCACCTTTAACCCCTGGCCGGCGTCAACCCGCCGCCGGCTCCCTTAGCCGTATGCGGAACCTGCAACGCTCAACCCGAAACGTCCGCTTCTTGCTGGCCGGTTTGTTGTGCCTGTTCGTTGCGGCGCGCGCGGCCGCGCAGGACGCCGACGCTTCCGAGGAGGAGACTCGGCCCGCGCCGCAGCGTTTCCGTTATCTGGAGTCAGAGCCGTTCGATCAGATCACGCTGAAAGATGGCGTGGTGATCCAGATCGTGCCGCAACGGTTCCCTGGCGGCAGAAAGCCGGCCAATCCGAAACCGACCGATAAGATCCGCATTGAGCTGCTAAACGACGTTGGCCAGAAGTTCGACGTCGCCTGGAAAGACATCAAGCTCTACGAACAATACCAAGACCTGTTGGTGCTCGACGGCCGCGCGCTGACCTCACTTGGCCAGTTCGACTTGGCCTGGGATCACTTGTCCTATGTCCGCCAACGCTACCCAGACACGCCGGGTTTAGACGAAGCCATACAAGCCTTCCTTTTCGCGAATGCCGGGAGCCTCTACCAACAAGGCAAGCTCGACCGGGCGCTGGCGATTCTGGAAGAGCTTTACCAGATGAACCCCGATTATCCGCGAGCGGCGGCGGGGCTGGGCGCTGTGGCTGACCGCGTCTTGAAACGCTACATCGATCAGGAGAAGAACTACCGAGCAGCTCGGCAACTTCTTCAGCGGCTCGACTCGGCTTATGGGACCGCCATTCGCAGTTCGCTCGATTCATCGCGGGCTCGGCTAGAGGAGTTGGCCACGGCCGAAAAGGAACAGGCCGAAAAGCACGTAGCCGAAGGCGACTTCCTGGCCGCACACGAGGCCGTGCGGCGGATGATGCGCATTTGGCCCCAGGTGGCCGGCGGCGCCGAGTTGGCGGCCCGGGTTTCCGAGGAATATCCGCTCGTAGTGGTGGGGGTTGAGCAACTGGCTACTCAGCACAACCCCCGCAGCCTCGGTAACTGGGCCGCTCGTCGCACGGGCCGGTTGCTCTACCGCATGTTGATTGAGTATGAGCGCCACGGCCCCGAGGGAGGCGACTACCGCTTTCCTCTTGGCCAATACTTGCGCACCGACGATGACCTCCAGTTACGGTTCCGCCTGGACCCGGATTTCCTTTCTGGCCCCATCGTGCTGACTGGCTACGACGTGGCCCGCACTTTGGAGTCGCTGGCCAATCCGCGCGACCCGCTTTATTTGCCGTCATGGGGGCAGTTGGCCGGGTTGATTGCGGTGGAAGGCGTCACCAACACGGTAGTCGAACTTCGCCGGCCGCACGTCCGTCCCGAGGCCATGCTCCAAACAAGGTTCGACTTCTTGGGAGGCGATTCGACGGGCAACCCGTTTTCGCCTTATCAGATTGTCCCCTCAAGCCGGCCGAACGAAATGCAGTTCTCGCGCAACGAGGCTTATGCCTTTCGCGGTCCTGCACAGCCAGCGGTGGTGGTGGAACGCCGCTTTGAACGCACCCGAGACGCCGTACAGGCCATCCTGAGCGGTGAGATTGACGTGCTGGATCGTATCTACCCGGCCGATATTCCCGTGCTCCAGCAACAGAACGACATCACCGTGGGCCGGTATGACGCGCCCAGCATTCACATGCTTGTGCCCAACGACCGTAACCCGTTCCTGGCGAACCGCACCTTCCGCCGCGCGATCCTGCTTGGCACGGCGCGCGACGTCATCCTCAACGCGGTTCTGCTGGAAGGCAAATCGGTTCCCGGCTGCCGGCTCGTCAGTGGGCCATTTCCTGCAGGTGTGGGCAGCGCGGATCCACAGTCCTACGCCTACGACTTCCGCCTGGAGCCACGAGCCTGGAGTCCGCAGCATGCGCTTGTACTCAAGATGCTGGCGATCTCGCAGATTCAGAAAGCGGCCGAAGCAAAGAAGGAAGATCCGCCCAAGTTGGAGCCGCTGACGTTAGTCCACCCGGCGACCGAAGTCGCCCGCCGCGCGTGTCAGGCGATTCAGTTGCAGTTGAAGCAAATCCAAATCGAAACCAACCTGGTGGAGTTGCCGCCCGGCGTAGTGCGACCCGAGAACGACGACTTTGACTTGCTTTACGCCGAAGTTTCGGCCACCGAGCCGCTGGTTGACGCCCGCCATATTTTAGGTGAAGGGGGCGTCGCCAAGATCACCAACACCTACATTCGCCAGGCGCTGCGCGAACTCGATGCAGCCCCCAGTTGGCGCGAGGCCCGCTCGCGGTTGCTGGAGTTGCACGAACGGGTCCACACCGAACTGGTGGTGATCCCGCTTTGGCAACTGGTGGACCACTACGCGTATCGCCCCAATGTGCAAAACCTGACGGCTCAGCCCGCACAGCTTTACCAAGACATCGAACAGTGGCGCATCGTCCCGCGACCCTACACCGACTGATGCCAATACGACTTGCGAACTGCGAATCGCCGCGACAAGCCGCCCGGCCCCTGCGCGCCCGCCCGCTTGCGCCTCGGCTCCCCCGAGCGCCTCGCAATTCGCTGTCGGCAATTTGCCTGTTGGTTATTTTTAGTCTTACGCTCCTTGGAGAGGCTCCCGCCCAGGCGCAGCAGACGCCACAACCGCCGATTTGGCATTTCTCGCCGTATCAGATTCGCGTTTGGATAGCGCTGGCGCCGGCGCCCGAGTTGAACGCGGTGCTACAAGATCGCTTGGAGCGCACTCTGCAAGAACGGGCTGAAGCGATCGCCTTGGCGCCGTGGTCCCTGACGGCCGAGCCCGCTCCTGCGGCCGTTCGAGGCTCCATGTTGGCCGGCCTAGAATGGCTGACGGTCGAACACTTGGCTCCGCCGCGCGAGGGAAGCTCGCAGCCCTCGTCGTCTAGCTCGGCGCCGTCTACTGCTGCGCTCTCTGCCGGCGCTTCCCCGGCTACGGCCGTACCGCCTGGCGTGGCGCCAGAAAATAGTCTCGCAGAGAAGCCCGACTTTACGAACGTTCTGGAGAAGAACGACAAGCTCATGCTCTTGCGCGTCGCGCCTGACCGCGGCGGGTACGTGATCGACGCCCGCGAGCTGGACTGCCGCACTCGGCTTGCAAGTGAGATCGTTTCGCGCCGCGTGGGCCATGCCTCGCTTATTCCGCAGGAGGCGTTCCGGGCGATTACCGACGTGTTTCGGCCGCTGGCTCGCATCGAGGCGGCCAAGGGTAAGGACGTCACTGTGCGACTTCGCGCCGGCGGTCTGATTGAGGATCCTGAAAGCCCCGCTTACTTGCCCGACAAAACGGTGCTTGTACCTGTTGTCCGGTTCAACGACCGCTACGGCCTTCCGCGAGAGAATGGCATCCAGATTGCGCCGTGGGCGTTCATCAATCCGCAAGAACGTCTGCCCGCAGGACGTTTGCAGTGCGAACTGGTGGCTGGCGTGGGCACGCCCCTGGGCGGCCGCTCTAGCAGCCGCATCGAGAAGTACGGCCTGATGGCCCCCGCACGACGCGATAAGACTGAAGTCATCATCCGCGCCCGGCCGCTCTCGCGCAACGATCCCGAACCGCCCGAGCCTCTGGCTGGCTACGAAGTGCACGAGCGCCTTCCGGGCGCCGAAGAACTCACCTTTGTAGGCCGCACGGACTGGCGCGGGTTGGTCGAGATCGAAAAGACCGACCACCCGCTGCGCGTCCTCTACGTAAAGAACGGCGCTCGCATTTTGGCCAAGTTCCCCGTGGTTCCCGGCTTGGAGCCGCGTGTGGAAGTGAACGTAATGAACGATGACCGCCGCCTGGAGGTGGAAGGCTTTGTATTGGGGCTGCAAGGCCGGATCATGGATCTGCTGGTGGCCCGCGAAGTGCTTGCCTTACGCATTCGCAAGCGCATTGCTGAAAAGAAATTCGCCGAGGCCGCTACTTTGATGAACGAATTGCGTTTGCTCCCTTCACGTGATCAGGTGCAAGCGGAACTCGATCAAGAAGCCGCCCGCCAGCGCGCCCAGCCTGCCGACCGCGCTACGCGGGCCGCCATCGACAAGCTCTTCACCGATACCCGGGAGTTGATCAACAAGCACCTCGACCCCACCCTCGTCCAAACTCTCGCTCGCGAGCTTAGCCAGGCCCAGCAAGCCGCTAAGCCCGCTGACGCCTCGTAACGGCCCTTCATTCGCTTTGCGCTGCACGCGTCGCTTCTCCCCCGCGGGCGACGGCCCATAATCTGGCAGAACGGCTGGTGTTTTATTCGACAACTGGTCTGCAAGTCGGTATCATCAAAGCTGGCTTATGCGATGGCGCGTGGGAACAAAGCGTCATCGTGGAGGCTTCCTCGCCGCGAAAGGATGAACCGATGGATGCTCTGCTCCACCGCTTGGACCGTAAGGGGGTGTGGTTTCTTGTCGCGGCTTGGATTGGGCGGGCGTGCTCACCCTTGGCCGCGCAAACCCCAGAGATTGATTTGAAGCTGCTTGGCGGTCACTCGGCAACGGTCACCGCCATTACCTATACGCCCAGTGGCAAGTACCTCGCCACCGCCAGCGCCGATCAGACGATCAAGATCTGGGACGCCGCCACGGGCGAGGAGCTTAAGATTCTTCAGGGCCACACCGGGCCTGTGTTGGCTCTGGCCGCGAGCCCTGACAACCGCTTTCTGGCGTCGGGGGCGGGCGATAACACGCTCCGCATTTGGGATGCGCCGCAGCCTGAGCCGCTTCACGTGTTCGAAGGGCACACGCAGGCGGTGCGGGCCGTGGCGGTTAGTCTCGACGGGCAGCGGTATCTAACCGCCGGCGACGACTCGCTGGCCCGCATCTGGCGCGTGGAGGACGGCAAGCTGATGGTCGCCCTGAGCGATCTGACGGCCCCGATCCACAAGGCCGCTTACCGGAACGACAACAATCAAGTGGCTCTGGGCGACGCCAACGGCGTAATTCGCCTTGCCAATGCGCTGGACGGTAAGACCGAAGGGTTAATAGGAGCGCATGCCGGAGCGGTGACGGGACTGGTCTATCATCCCAACAACCAACAGTTCGTTTCCACCGGCGCCGATGGACTGCTCAAGGTTTGGCGGCTGCCGGTTCCTGCTCCACGTCAACTGGCCGAGAATACAGGGCCGGTTCGGGCCGTTGCACTTTCCAACAACAACCAACTGGCCCTGGCCGCCGACGAGAACGCCGTCCACGTGTTCAACCCCGCTAACGGTCAGCCGGTGCGCCTGCTGGAAGATCTGGCAGGTCCCGCGCTGGCGGTTGCGGTCAGCCCGAACAGTGCACTTGCGGCGGCAGGCGCCGCTTCGGGACAAATCAAATTCTGGAACCTGGCGGACGGCGCCGACCGGCAGTGTCTCTACGGTCATGAAGGGGCGGTGCTGGCCGTGGCGTTCCATCCCGATAACCAGCGTTTGGCCTCAGCGGGCGACGACGGCTTGATCCGTCTCTGGCGTTTGCCGCAGCCTGCCATTCCTCTTGCCGGACACACCAGCGACGTGTTGGCCGCCGCCGTGGCCCCCTCGGGCCAGATAGCCGCCACCGGCTCGGCCGATAACACCGTGCGGCTATGGAACCCGACCAACGGCCAAGCCATTCGCCAATTGCCAGGGCACGCCGCAGCCGTCACGGCGGTCGCCTTCCGTAACGATGGCTCCCAACTGGCCACAGCCGACGCCGCCGGCGAAGTCCGCCTGTGGAATCCCAACGACGGCGCCGCCCTAGGCGTGCTTGGCGCGCATGGCGCGGCCGTCACGGCGGCGGCGATTCATCCATCAGGCGAACTGCTTGCCACTACCGGCGAAGACGGGCTGCTAAAACTGTGGACCTTGCCTTTGGCGGCGGCCAAGTTGCTGCCAGGGCACAATGCGCCGGTCGGCGCTGTGGCGATTTCCGAAGACGGCGCGTTCTCGTTGACCGGCGGTGGTGAAGCGGGCGCGGTTCGCCTTTTTGATAACGCTGCCGGCAACCAAGCCCTTCTCTTGCCAGGGCACACGGGGCCGGTGGCATCGCTCGCCCTGTGCGGCGGCCGCGCGGCCGCGGGCAATGATCAAGGCGCCATCACGCTTTGGAAGTTCCCCACCACGGCCGAAGGCAAGCTCCAGCCGCAACTGCCAGCCGATGGCTCGGGCGGTCCTATCAAACTCTTCGGCCACACCGGCGAAGTTACCGACTTGGCCCTGGCGCCAGAAAGGGAGTTGCTCGTCTCGGCTGGCGCCGATGGTACGGTGCGGGTGTGGAATTTGGCGGCCCGCAGCGAGACATTGCCCACCGACGTCAAAACGGCCGGAGTTTCCGTTGTCAACGAAGACGGCAAACTGGTGGCGATAGGTACGCGCGTTGGCGATCGGCCGGCCGTGCGAATTTGTGAAACCCAAACCGGCCGGGTGCTGGCCGAGCTACTCGGTCATACCGGCGACGTGCGCGCCTTGGCCTGGAGCGGCGACGGCAAGCGGCTTCTCTCGGGCGCAGCCGACAAAACCGCGCGGCTGTGGGATCTGACCGACCCCAAGTTCCCGCAACTGGCGCAGTTCGATTCGACAGGCGAGATTGCATCGGTCGCTTTGAGCGCCGAGGGAGGGACCATCTTGGTGGCCGGCGCCGAGAACATCATTCGCCGTTGGAATTCTGCAGGCGAAGAACAACAGCCCCTTGCCGGCCACACCGGCCCACTCACGGCGCTGGCGGTGCGCGGGGCACAGTTGTTCTCTGGTGCGCAGGATGGCACGGTGCGAGTGTGGAATCTTTCGACCGGCGCAGCGGTGCGAACGATAACACACGGAGCGCCCGTGACGGCGCTAGCTGTCAGTCGTGACGGCGCCAAGCTGGTGACCGCGGGCGGCGACAACTCGCTTAAGTTATGGAACGTCGCCGACGGGGCCGCGCAGGCGACGCTCGCCGGGCACACCACACCGGCCACAAGCCTGCGGTTTAACGCCGATGGTTCGCGCCTCGTCAGCAGTGCAAGTGACGGATTGCGGCTGTGGGATGTAGCTGGGCGACTGCGCGAGTTCCACCCCACCGGCGAAGTGGCGCCGGTGGGCGCGGCGTTTGTCGCCATGCCTTTGGCTGGGCAGCCGGCGAACCCGGCTTCGTCGGGCGAAAGGATACTCTCGGCCGCCGCCAACGGCTCGTTGCGTTTGTGGGAGCCAGTCGTCCAGCACGTATTGGTAGGCCACGAAGGCGTTGTGCACTCCGTCGCCGTGTTGGCCGATAGCAAACGCCTCATCAGCGGCGGCATCGACAAAACGGCTCGCCTGTGGAGTCTGGAAACCGGGGCCCCGCTTGCCACGCTCGCAGGCCCGGTGGGCGAAGTGTTAGGCGTTGCCGCGTCGACCGTCGGGCCGCAGGTGGCGGCGGCCGACGCAACGGGCAAGACGTACGTGTGGACGCTTCCCGCCATGTTGCCCCAAGCCCCATTGCCGCCTACCCATACACTGCTCCACCCGGCGCCCGTGCGCGATGTGGCCTTTGGCGGTGCAGGTAAGCTCCTGGCTACTTGCGGCGACGACAACATTGTGCGCGTGTTCGACCCGGAAGCCGGCTATGAATTGGAACGGTTCGCTGGGCATACGACGCCCGTGCTGGCCGTGGCTGTGGCCGACGCGGGGCAAACTCTCGTTACTGGCGGCGGCGACAACACGGCCCGCGTATGGGCGATGTCGCTGGCGCGCACGATCGTGGCCGGCGAAGGCGCCGTGAACGATGTCGCCTTTACGCCCGACGGCGCACACGTTCTTACCGCGGGAAATGAGCCCGTGGTCAAAATCTGGGACGCCACCGGAAAGGAGCTTGGGCGTCTCAACGGCGCGAAGGCAGCGCTGGGCTGCTTGGCGATCCGCCACGACGGTGCGCAGGTAGCGGCCCTCGACGCCGCCGGACGCACGCTTGTTTGGAACGCCGCCGATCGGGCTGTGCTCCTCACGCTCGAACCGCCTACCACGCCAGAAACGCCGGATGCGGCAGAAGCGACAAAAGCAGCAGACAAAGCGCCGCCGCCCGGCAGTATCGCCTTTAGCTCCGACGGTCAGAACTTGATTGTGGCGCACAAGCGTCTTCTTGGCGTGTATCGTACGGCCGATGGGTTGATGCTCCAACGCTTCCCGCAGGCCAACCCGGTGACGGCGACGGCCGTCGCGCCCGATGGGATTCACTTGGTCGTCGGTCGCAGCGGCGCCGAGAATAACGCTGCCATCGAGCGGTTTGCGTTGGAACGCGTCACCGCTGGGCACAATGGCGCCGTCCATAGCTTGGGTATTGCCCCCGACGGCAACCATCTTCTGTCGGGCGGCGAAGACAAGACCGTACGTTTATGGAACTGGGCCGACGGCGCCGCGGTACGCAGTTATGTGGGCAATGAAGGCCCAGTGACCAGTGTGGCCATGACGAGCGATGGTTCGCGCGTGGTAGCGGCGGGCGAAGACGGAATCGTGCGGCTGTGGCTTGCGAATCCGCCGGCGGCCGAAGGCGCCGAACCATCCGCCGACCCCGTACCGCCGCAAGCGACGTTCGCCCAGGGGGCGCCCGTGCGGAGTGTGAGCGTCAGCGCCGACAATGGCAAGATCGCCGCCGCCAGCAACGACGGCGTGGTCCGAGTCTGGGAAATCGCCAGCGGCCAAGAGTTGGAGCGGTTTCTGGGGCATGACGGCCCGGCTCTGGCGGTGGCCTTCGCCACCGATAACGCCACGCTCGTTTCTGGCGGCGAAGACAAGACCGCGCGGGCCTGGACCCTTTCGGCAGTGCGGGTGATTGTGGCCGACGAGCAAACCGTAAGCGACTTGGCGCTTATGGCCGGCGGCGCTCATGCGGTTACGGCCGGCGCTACGGTTAAACGCTGGAATCTGGCTGATGGCCAAATGCTGCGCGAGTTCCCCGTGAGCGAATCAAGAGCGCGGGCCCTGGCCGTACGTAGCGACGAACAACAATTGGTCGGCGCCGACGACGGGGGCAAGCTCTACTTCTGGAATCCCAACGACGGTAGCGTGCTCCTGCAATTCAAAGCTCCCGCGCCCGTTTTGGGGTTGGGGTTTGCGCCCGATAATCAGAAACTTGCCGCCGTTGGCGAAGACAACCGGGTGCGGTTCTTCAATCCGGCCGACGGTTCGCAGGTCCACGAAATTGTTGCCGAGAAACCCGTGCATACGGCGGTCTTTACTCGCGATAGCCGCAAGACACTGATCGGCGGTGACGAGGACGCGGCTCAATTGTGGGCTTACGTGTCGCCCACGGCGGTGCGCACGCTCACGGGACACGGAGCGCCCGTCTACGCCGTAGCGGTTAGCCCCGACGGGCGTTTCATCGTTTCGGCTAGCGGGGACCAGACGCTGCGCCTGTGGGACGCCGCCACCGGCGCTCAGCTCAAGCAGCTTACGGGGCATCAAGGCGCCGTGTACAGCGCAGCGTTCAGCGCCGATGGAGCGCTGGTGGTCTCGTGCGGGGCCGACAAGAGCATCCGCCTATGGGACGTGCTTGGGGGCCGCCAACTCAAGCAAATTTCGGCCAGCGAAGCGAGCCTATACTCGGTTTCGTTCCATCCCGATGGGCGGCGTGTCGCGGCGGCGGGGTTGGATAAGAAAATCCGCATCTATGACGTGCTCACCGGCCAATTGCAAGCGACTCTGAGCGAGCATCCCGATTACGTATACCGCGTGAAGTTCAACAAAACCGGCGACCGCCTGCTCTCGGTCGGCTACGGCGGCAACCTGATTGTGCGTGACGCCGCTGGCAAACCACTCTACCACGCACAACTAGGCCGCGCTTCCAACTTCGCCGACCTCTCGCCCGATGGTGCCCGGCTGGTGGTAGCTGTAGGCAACGGCGATGTATTCCTCCTAGACACCCCTGCTACCGCCCGGTAACCCGAAGCACATGCACAAGTAACAACGGGGGCTTGGAAGGCTTGCGCCGTGCTGATCTATCCAACAGCAAGATCCTTGACGGACAAAGACTTCCGGCTCCTTCGAAATGTGACGCCATAGCGGGTATGAGAGCGCGGGAGTTTTCTTGGGGGCGGCGGTTACTTGTTATTTGTTGCTGTTGGGGCGTGCTGGACTTGGCGGACGTAGCGGTGGCACTCAATGCACTTGAGCGTTACGCCCATGTAGGCTAGGGCGGCGCGGTCCAGGTTTTTGTCGTCGGCGGCTTGTTTGAGCTCGCTAGTGACGCGGCGGAAGTCGGCGCTGCGCTCGTAGTACTCGGGGGTTTCGATCACGTTCCAAGACGCGTCCTGGCTTAGCAGCGCCATTTGCTGGGCGTGCCGCGAGATTGCGTCGAAGTTCTCCAGTGTCAGCCCCTCGAGTACCTTTTGCGAGTGCAGCAGTTTGACCCGCATGAAGGCTTTGACGTCTTGCGGAGCCTGGTTCTTTCGCTCTTGGCCGCCTGTCGATACGGCCGCCACAACAATTGCCGCCAGCGCGGCGGACCATGCGAGTCGTTGATTCATACTGCTTCCTTTTTGTCGAGCGGCGGCTGGGCCGGCGCGGGGATGTCCGACGCCGGAATGTACTCAACACGGAACTGCGAAACGCCCAAGTGCAGCACGTCGCCCGATTGCAGTTCCATCTGCGACACGCGCTGACCATTGACAAACACGCCGTGTCGCGACTCCAGGTCGCGCACCAGCAGGCGTCCGTCGCGTTCGAGCAATTCACAATGAAGGCGGCTGATCCAGGGATCGATCAACCGCAAGGTTGCTCGCTCGCTGCGACCAACAATCACAGGCGGTTCAAAGTTCAGCGGTCCTTCGTCTTCGGCCCACCAGTCGAGAGGAACCAACCGATAGCGTTTTTCGTTGGGACGCCTCCAGCGGTTGACGAGGTTTTCCAAGTGGAACACGGTCCTTCTCCTACGCGTTTGCAACGCGCGACGACGGCGACTCGGCCGATGGACCTCCGTGACGCAAGTCGAGGTAAGAAGGGCGTCCTCGCCCTTCGACTTTGTAAAATTTGCTGACAAAACGGAAAACGCAAACGATGTGCCGTGAGGCGAAACAACAACTCCCCACTTTTTGCTATTTTGGAGGCCAGTTGGCTGTGCACATTCGCGCGCTATGCGCGCGCAAACGATGCGTGCCGTGACGAAAAAACCGAGGAGCAGGCTACCAAGAGGGCGAGTTTTTTTCTCGCCGCACATCGGCCAGCAACGAAGCGTCCACCTCTTCGATGATGTGCAACACCGCGGCTACGAGATCCATCGTGCTGAGCACGCCGATCAATCGTCCGTCGCGGTCGAGGACCGGCAGACGATGCACGTGGCGGTCGTCCATCAGCGATGCGGCCACCAAGAGGGAATCGTCGGGGGAGGCGGTGTACGCCCCCATGGTCATAAACTCGGCCACCGGCCGCGTGGAATCCAAGTCCAACGCCCCGCCTTTTTCCTTACCCTTAAGCAGGTCGGCGACGCTAAACACACCCAGGCAGCGCTCGTGCTCGTCGACCACGGGAGCCCAGGTAATATTCCGCTGGGAGAAAATCTGCGCTGCTTCGGCTAAGGTATGATTCTCTCGCACCGCAAAGGGGGTGGTCGTCATTGCGTCCGCCACCCGCAGCGAACGCAATCGGTCAATTGCATTGTTAATCATCAAAGGTTTCCAGCCATGTTGGCAAATGGCGCGCAAACGCTCTTGCCTTTGTAGCAGCAATTCGGGCGCCAAGGGCATATAATGTATCCATCGGCGCCCAAGCTTTGGCGCATGAATTGCAAACCCAAGGCGGGCGAATAGCGCCGGGTCAAGACGCCGCCATGCGGCGAGTTGCGTTGCCCCGCGCGGGACGTGGCTCTTTTCGTAGCGAACGGCACTGATGTCTGAAGCGCAAATTGATTTGCTCGTCGTGGACGATGACGACGAATTCCGCAGCACCCTTGTCCGCCGCTTTACCCACCGCGGGTTCCACGTGCACGAAGCGGCCAACGCTGATGATGCGCTCGCCTTGGCCCAGCGGCGTGAATTTGATGTTGCGGTGTTTGACATGATCATGCCCGGCCGCTCGGGGCTGGAGCTCTTGCGCGACTTTAAAACGACCCATGCCGACTGCGAGGTGATCTTGCTCACCGGCCAGGGAACGATTGAAACGGCCGTGCAAGCGATGAAGCTCGGGGCGTACGACTTCCTGACCAAACCGTTTCCGCTCAAAGACCTGGAAGCGCTGATTGAGAAAGCCAACGAACGCCGCAAGCTGCGCAAAGAGAACCTGCAACTGAAGACGTTGCTGGAGCGCAGCCAGCCTTCGTCCGAGATGATCGGCCGCTCGCCCGCCATGCAGGAGATCTTTCGGTTGATCGAGCGGGCTGGGCCCAGCGACAAGGCCATTCTCATTCAAGGCGAAAGCGGCACGGGGAAAGAACTGGTGGCCCGCGCGCTGCATCGCGCTAGCCGTCGCGCCTCACGGCCTATGGTGGTGATCAACTGCGCGGCTCTGCCCGAAACGCTGCTAGAAAGCGAACTCTTCGGTCACG
Source organism: uncultured Pirellulaceae bacterium (assembly GCA_964458385.1). Classification (GTDB taxonomy): domain Bacteria; phylum Planctomycetota; class Planctomycetia; order Pirellulales; family Pirellulaceae; genus JAHWKS01. The sequence goes on along the minus strand of CAYWIS010000074.1, from coordinate 5,502 downwards.
AGCGAGGCGCCTTTACTGGCGCTGTGGCCGCCAAGCCAGGGTTGTTTGAAGTAGCCGACGGAGGCACGCTGTTCATCGACGAGATTGGCGAGTTGCCCGGCTCGCTTCAGGCCAAGCTGTTGCGCGTGCTGGAAGACGGTTCGCTACGGCGAATTGGCTCGCTTAAGGAACGCCGTGTGGACGTGCGGCTTCTGGCGGCGACGAACCGTAATTTGGCCAAAGAGGTGGAAGCTGGCCGGTTCCGGGAAGACCTTTACTACCGCATCAACGTGATGTCGTTGGAGCTGCCGCCTCTGCGGGAACGCACCGGCGATATTCCGTTGTTAGTCCATCACCTACTTGGCCCTGGCTGGGAAATCGATCCCGAAGCGCTGCGCGTGATCGAACGCTACCCTTGGCCGGGCAATGTGCGGCAACTGATCAACGCCCTGGAACGGGCCAAGATTATGGCCGATGGGCCGACGATCCACACGCGCGACTTGCCGAAAGAAATCGCTCATTACTCGCCCGAAACCGACGGCGTGTCGCCGTTAGACACGGACGATCTTTCGCTTATCGCTCGATCGAAGATTGTTGAAGTTCTGCGTCGCGAAGCAGGCAACAAGACCCGCGCCGCCCAAGCGCTGAATATCGACCGCCGTAAGCTCTATCGGCTGCTGGAAAAGTACAAGATTGCAGAAGCCGAGTTGCAGTAAACGCAGTGAGCGCAGAACGCGCCCTAACACTCATGCGCCGTTCCTCGGCCGATTGGCCGAGGCCAACAGCAACGTCTTGGCTTCCTTGTTGAAAGCGTCTAGGAGGTGCGCACGTTTGCGCACTCTTGTCACTTTCGTGTGTCGCGGCAACGGAACGGGCAGGCTTGTTGCTTGCTGCTCCCGCTGAAAGTTCTCGCTTCAGCAGGAGCTAATCGCCCGCTCCGTTTGTTGTATTACCAATGCCAGTGGCCATCCCGATGGAAGTGGTAGTGCCCTGGCGTGTAGTGGTAATGATTACCATGCCGCCAGAAGTACCCGGGGTGGTAATCGAAGTGGCTGGTATCATGCCAGCGTGGGTAACTGAAATGGAAGTGCCCGTGGTGTCCACCGAAATGGCCATGATGGCCATGAAAGTGATGATGGCCATGGTAATGGCCCCACTGAGCCGAAGCCGGCGCCGAAAAACCGACCACCGTTGCCGCAGCGACCACAAGCCCCAACAACCAAGTCTTAAGACGTGACCGGATCATGATTCTTCTCCTCTTTCTTCTCATCAAAGTGAACGGGGGAACGATCGCCAGATCGTGAATTAAGCATCACTTCTGGTCTACTACTCTTACATCGCAAAACCGCCTAAATTAGCGACACGCGGCCGGGAAAAAAGTGATCATTTTCTTGAATTTTCCATAACCGCTGGATGGAAGAGGGGTTACGCGGCGGGTATGAGCGACCGTTCTAAAATTGAATGGACCGACGCCACGTGGAACCCAATACGAGGATGTACAAAAATCACGCCAGGTTGCAAAAATTGTTACGCAGCCACGTTTGCTGAACGCTTCCGAGGCGTCCCGGGCCACCCGTACGAGCAGGGTTTTGATCCGCGGTTGGCGCCGCACAAACTAGCCGATCCACTGCGTTGGACCCGCCCCAAACGGGTGTTCGTCAACTCGATGAGCGACTTGTTCCTCGAGGAAGTGCCCGACGAGTACATCCATGCGGTCGTGCACGTGATGACCGCCGCTCCCTGGCATACCTACCAAGTGCTAACGAAACGCTCCCAGCGTCTGCGCAACCTGTTGCAAGGACCGCTTCGATTTGCGGCCGAACTTCCGCATATCTGGTGGGGCGTTAGCGTTGAGAATCGCAAGCATGGCTTGCCGCGCATCGAACATTTGCGCCAAGCCTCTCCGCAGGTTGCGTTTCTCTCGATCGAACCGCTCTTGGAGGATTTGGGCGAGTTTGACCTGTCGGGCATCCACTGGGTGATTGTTGGCGGCGAAAGCGGCCCCGGCGCCCGGCCGCTGGACAAATCTTGGGTAGAGAACATCCTGCGTCAATGCCGCTCCACCGGTACGCCGTTCTTTTTCAAGCAATGGGGCGGCGTTCGCAAGCACGCCACCGGCCGCGAATTGAATGGCCAAACCTATGACGAACAACCGCCGCTTGTGGCGTCAACGCCGCTGGACGATCACCGCCGTCGTGCAGCGCTGGCGGAGGTGGAAACGCTAGCCCAACGCTTTTCGGCCGCTCCGCTACGGTGAATTACTCCGAATGGTCGACGTGAGTCCGCAAACGGGCTAGAACTGTTGGCGAAAGTCTGCCGCGGATGGCGCCGCGCGACCTCCGACAAGTGGTTGAGCGTCTCGCGTTGCGCTTTATCTCATTTTCAAGGAGCCACAGTAGATGACCGCATTACCGTTGGAAGGCCGCGTGGCGTGGGTAACCGGATCGTCGCGAGGATTAGGCCGTGTAATGGCCGAAGAACTTTGCCGGCACGGTGCGCGTGTCGCGGTGCATGGTATGCGGTTCGATAGCCCCCGCACCTTTGGCGAAGGCGAATCGATGCAACAAGTGGCCGAAGACGTGGCCCGCGCTGGCGCCGCCGAGACAATGGCCGTGTGGGGCGACCTGACGTGCGAAGAAGAAGTGGCCCGCTGCGCCGCCGAGGTGCGGCAACGCTGGGAGCGCATCGACTTGTTGATATGCTGCGCCGGCGGCGACATTGGCGCTCAAGGAACGTCGGCGGGGCGCGGCGGTCGGCCTGAGAACGACGACTGCCTGAGCATCTCTCTCGCAGACATGCGGAGCGTATTAGACCGCAATCTGATAAGCACAATCCTCTGTTGCCGGGAAGTGGCGCCCGAGATGATTGCCCGCCGGCAGGGACGAATCATTACCATTGGCAGCGTGGCGGGACTCTACGGGCGCGAGAGCGGCTCCATGTACGCCGTAGCCAAGGCCGCCGTGCACGAATACACCCGTTGTCTGGCGGCGCAACTTCGCGATTACAACATTCAGGTGAATTGTGTAGCGCCTGGGGGAACTGTGACCGAGCGTTTCTTGCGCATTCACGACATCGACCCCGCTCGGCTAACAACCGAAGGTACGTTGCGTCGTTATGGCCGGCCAAAGGAGGTCGCCTCGGTGGTGGCTTTCTTGTGCAGCGAGGGAGCGCGGTTCATCAGCGGACAGGTGATCCGCGTCGATGGTGGCGAACAGACATTCGCTTGCTAATATTACCGCTCCCAGAAGAAGAGTAGCTTACCCCATTTTTTGCTTGACGAAACGCATTCAATGCGTACCATAAGCAAAAGGAAATTTGCGGGGTCGCACGGCCGCACCCCGGTCGCAGGCGACTTCACCGCTAATCTCCAACTGTTTCTCATTCGCGCCCAAATTTAACAAGGATGGAGGCAAGGACATGGCCAATTCTTCCGGGCCCGACGCCAAGATCCGAGCCCAGCGAGCGCTGGCCGACAGCCCAATTTATGATCTGCGCGCTTTGCAGGTTGAATACGTGGACGACGCCCTGTTGATTTCCGGTCGCGTCGAGACGTTCTACCACAAACAACTAGCGCAAGAAGTGGTCCGCAACGTGGCTCACGGCGTTCCGGTGGTGAACAGCATTGACGTGGAATACGCCCAATACGCGTAACCCATGTTCCTACGCTGGCCAAGCCTCGCTTCAAAATCCAGGCAAGTTCGAAGGGGTCGGAAGTCGTTGTCGGCCGACGGTTTCGTGGTGTACCAGGAACCGTGATCGAGAACGATTCCCGGCCCCATGACGTGCGCCGACCGAAGTCAGGCTGGCGACGTAGCTTTCGTTGAGCTTGCTTGAGGGGGCTTTGTCTTGGCTTGCGTGGGATGCTTCCTTGGCTCAAGCAGCGCGGCGGCTCGCTTCGTCTAACAAGCGATCGACGGCGGCGAGCACCCGATCAGGAGTGAGATCACGCATGCATTGATGATGGCCCAGGGGGCAGACACGTTTCATGCAGGGGCTACAGGCCAGCGGCAACCGCACATCGATTGCGTGCGGGTTGTAGTTGACCGACCACAGCGGGTCGGTGGGGCCGTAGAGTGAGACGGTGGGCGTGCCAAACGCGGCGGCGAAGTGCCGCGGACCACTGTCGGTGGTAATCATCACGTCAGCCCGTCGCACGCACGCTTTGCTCAACCCTAGCCCAAGCGGCTCCTCGGCCATGCTCCATACGCGCGGGTGATTCGCTTGCCGGGCAATCTCCTTGGCAGCTGCACGCTCGTTAGGGCCGCACAACACGAGCACCGCCATCTGCCGCTCTTCGGCCAAGGTGCGAGCGAGCACGGCGGCATGCTCATTGGGCCAATGTTTGGCGGCGCCGTAGGCCCCGCCGGTATTGATTAGCGCCACGCCGCGCGCTTGGGAAAGTTGAAACTTGTCCCATAGCAGGTCGGCGGCTTGCTCGTCTTGGGGAAGCGTCGCTAGCTCCAGTCGCTGCGACTCGGGCGGGCAGCCCAAGTAGTACGCCAGTTCCAGGTAATAATCGACGGCCGAGATGGGCTTGAGCCGGCGTCCAACGCGCGGCGGCTCCAGCGCGTCGGTCAGCAACCAGCGCCGGCCGTAACGGGCATAGCCGACGCGCCGCTTGGCTCCGCTCAACCAAGCGATGCCCGCGGTGCGCAGCGAGTTGGTCAACAACACCATGGCGTCTAGCCGTCGTCTCCGCAATTCGCCAAGCGCCGTCCGCAGCGCATATTCGGGGCGGGGCGACTTGGGGTGGTAGAAGACCAGCTCATCCAACCAGGGCGTGCCGGCCAGCACCTCGGCCACATAAGGTCGTAGCACTCCCACCAACCGTGCTGGACGAGGAAACTTTTTGCGCAGCGCCCGTAGTAAGGGCGTGGCCATGGCCGCATCGCCAATCCAGTTCGGCAGCATGATTCCTAATTGCATGCGCGGGTTATACCCTTCCGCGCTCTGCGGCGACAACGGCAATCGGCCCGGGGGCGTCCCTTAGTAGTGGGCGTACGACTTTTCCTCAATCAGACGCGAGCCGAGCAGCTCGTTGATCCGCCGCTTGAGGGCTGCGCGGCGGTCGTTGGTGCGGTACACCGAGCGGGCTAGTTCGATAAAACGCGGGCCGAAATCGCCCTTCCGTTCGCACTCGCGAAGGGCGTCCTCCACTTCCCATAGCGTTTGATTGACGGTCTTCAGCTCAGCCGCGGCGGCGGCCAACTCGGGCGAGTCGGGCACGGCTTTGCGCCGGGCTTTCTCAAGCGTTTCCAGTTCGTACTGCACATTCTTCAACTTCGCCGCATCCGTCATCCGCTCCGACTTGATTTGAAGGATCGTAATCTTGTCGATCAATTCGCCGGGAGCAATTTCCACCAAAATAGGTTGCGTCATTGGGCCGCCTTCCTATCCACAGGGACTCACCAAAACGAACCGCCGTAAGAACGCCGCTTGGAATCCTGGTCGTTTCCAACTGAAGCCGAGTCGCCCGATCTTCGAGCCATGCGACCGGCAAGCTCCAAACGCTTGCGGCCTTCC
>CAYWIS010000073.1:0-24972 GCA_964458385.1 uncultured Pirellulaceae bacterium | reverse complement strand
CCTGAAAACCCTCGATTAAGCGCGCCAATGCTTCGTCCAGTTCGCCTACGGCCGCCAAGGCGGCAGGACTGTCTGGACCGGTCTTCTGGGCGGCGTAGTCCAAGTGGGGCAAGTAAATGTAGAAGAAATTGGGCCGAAAACGCTTTGCCGCTACGACCGCCGAGTCGATTATCCAAGCCGTCGAACGGATGTTCGCCAGCGGTCCCCAGAAGTGCTGCAAGGGGAAGTGGCCTAAGGCGTCGCGCAGTTCGCCGTACAATTCGGTGGGTTTCGTGTAGCACCACAGCGATTCCGATCCATCCGGGTTGTGGACGGGCTTCGGCATACATACGTAATCGGCCCCGCTCCCTTTGCTAAGCATGGGGAACCACGCGGCCGAGGTTAGATTCGGGTCGTGCTCGTGCAGCAAATCCCAAATCTGAGGCGCCAAGATCTTTTCGTTCCACGCCGTCCACATTTCGATTTCTTGGGTTTCGCGCCAGTAAAAACCGTTCGAGATGACGCCGTGTTCCTCGGGAGTGCGTCCGGTCAACATATTAGTCTCGACCGGCCAGGTAACAGCGGGAAAGCTCGGAACCAAGGGAGCGCGATCGCCCGCTGCGCATAGCTGCGATAGATGCGGCATGTGCGCCAAATCTTTCTCTCGCAATCCCGGGATCGACAACAATACAACGTGGTCAGACATGGAATCTCTTATTTGTCGTAAGTGTTTTGGTTGCTGAATTGGCGCCAATTCAGCAAGGTTCGTGCGAAAGGGTGCGGCGGAGCCCTTTTAAGTTTTGCGATAGATTCAGACCCAGCTTAGCGGCCCGCCAAAGCGGCCATCAACGCCAGCATCGCCAGGAACGCCAACAGGATTAGCACCGCTACCGTAACTTTGAGCCACGAGAACGGCGCTTGCCCCCAGGCTTTGCCCGTTTGGCCGTTCACAAGGAAGCGATACACCTGCTCCCGATAACGGTACGCCATAATCCAAACTGGGACCAGCACGGGTTCGCTGGAGAGGTTCTCCAGCCGCACATTCACCTTGAGATTCCGGCAGCGCCCAGGCACATACGCGGCGCACGCCCGACGCTCCAGATCCTCCAATCCCTGCCGGGCGAGTGGGCGCGCATACTTCCGCTGGACCCGGAACTGCTCCACAATGGCGTGGTCCAAGTCGACTTCCTCCGGCGCGCGTCCCCGACTTAGGTCATAGGGGCAAAGGGCCGACGTTTCGCTGGGCGTAAGCACGCTGCTGGCGCCAATTAAGAGGCCCGCGTACCTACCGCGATGTTCTCCGGCCATAGGGACCCAATTGCCGCGGGCGCCAGGGGGCGTGGCGCTGCTGTCGGCGGTCCAAAACGTGTGAGTGGTCGCCTCGAACACCCAGTAGGGGACATAAACGGCGCGCATCTCGGCGATCGCGGCCCTGCTCGCCAGATCGCCCGGTCGCCAGAAACCTTGGCTGAGCCAGGAACGCAGCGTTGCCTGCGCTTGTTTTTGATCGATGACGAACGGAACCACGCGACGCGGCGTCAAAGCCCGCGCATCTTGTTTTTCGTCCAACTCGGTGGACCCGCAGAAGGGGCACCGGAGCGCTTTGGTCGACGCGTCCCAACTCATCGACGCTCCGCACCCGCGACACTCAAAGTTATGCCGCCATGTGGAGGCGACGCTTTGAGCGCTGGGGGAATGGTGCGGCGCCTCTGTTCCACAGTTTGAGCAGAACAGATCCTCTTCGTCGAGCAGAGCACGACAAACCGTGCATTTTTCCAACAGGTCCGACATGGTGGTTCGCTGCGCGCTCAGCGTTCAATCATTCCGGCGTGTTCCCGCCGCTACACGATGTTATCCGTTCAAAACCGCAATCGTTACCGCGATAATTGCTAAGAGCAGCAAAAGGAACAACACAAAGGCGGTGATGCGAGGCCAAGACAGTGGCTTGTCGCCCGCGACGCGGCCAGTCTGCCCGTTCACCATAAACCGGAACACTTGGCCGTGATAGCGGTAGGTAAAGAGGTAAATCGGCAGGAGGCACAGATCCGAGTTCACATGTGAAAAGCGAGTTTCGACCTGAAGTGAACGATGCGTATCGCCGGGCATAAACGCCGCCACGTTGCGGTGTTCCTGACGCAAAAACTCATCCTGGCAGATTTTCAGGGCCGCATCCCGCGCAATGGAGTATTCCTCGGCAAACCAACCGGCAAGATATTTAGGCTCGTAACGCACCAGGGCCGGCAACTGAAACGGCTTGATTCGGTCCGCGTCACGCTGAGTTAGGCCGCGACTTCCCGATACGAGATATCCGCTGTAGTAACGATGATGCCGTCCTGAGAGAGGCCACCACTCGGTCTCCTGGACGGTACGGGTTTTCGTGACGGTCTTGCCGTTCTCGGTTGTCGTGTATGTTTCGGTGTGATACCAATACTCGCCAATGGTGGCCGACCAGCGGCTTTCGGCGAGCATCGAGAAATGCCAGAACGGCAAATAGACGCCGCGTAGCTTTTCAATTGAGGCGGCTTGCTTTAGATCGCCAGGACGGAACCATCCCCCTTCGCTGATCCACTGGCGGTATTTCTCTTCTGCTTGCTCACGTGTGACGGCGAACGCGATGACAAATTCCGGCGCCTGACGCCCTGTTTCTTGGGGCGAATACTCAACGACATACGTCGAATCGCAAAACGGACAGATATAACTTCGCTGATCGGGATCGGTCGCTACTTCCGCCCCGCAGTTCTCACAGCGGAAGTGCTTTCGCGCTTCGGCGGTTGCCGTATCAACGGGAGGAGGCGCCACGTCCTGGGGCGCTCCGCAGGCCGTGCAGAAATTGTCCCATGGCTCGACCGGTGCGCCGCAAGCCTCGCACAAGTGGCCATGCGGGGCCGGCGCCTCGACGTCGATTTCGGCAGGTTCGTCGAGAAACTCGATTCCCCGGCTAGGTGCATGAAAAGCCATATCAGGGTTCCAGCGCTCGATGAGGGCGCCGTAACGTGCGGCCAATTCGTGCGCCCGGTGGTCTTTGAAAGGGAACAGCCGATATCGCCAGTCCGGCATATTCTTTAACCGGGATAGGCAGGCGTGGCGGCGAGCCCCGCGGGGTGGTCATCGGTCGCAGGACGAGGAAGTAGTTTAATCTCCGCGCACTTTCTGATAAATCGCTTTGAGAAGCGAATCAACATCTTTGTACTTCTTCTTTTCCGCAAGGGCCGCATCGATCAACCTACGTGCGTCATTCTCGGAGTGCCCGAGCATGATTAACGCTGCGTACGTCTCTTGCACCACATCGTGCTCAACGTCTGCTTCGCGGGCTTCGTGGCTGATGCGCAGCAGCGCGAACTTGGGCATCTTACGATGCAGCTTGGCAATAATACGGTCCGCTGTGGCGGGGCCTACGCTAGGCAGGGCCGACAATCCCTTGGCGTCTTGTTCTTCGATAAGCGCGGCGATTTCTTGGACGGGCCGCACCATGGCGCGCAGCGCCTTGCGCACGCCGACGCCGTCAACGGAACAAAACAGGTCGAAGAACTGACGCTCGGCCTCATTGAGGAAACCGACCAAACGCGGCGTGACCCGGCCCTGCGCGGGGTTGCCTTCCAGATAATGAACCGTGAACAGTTGCACGGTTTCGCCAATGCGATGTTGGAGCTGCCTCCGGGTGAACTCCGGGATGAGCACTTCGTATTCGAACGCGTCAATCGCCAATGTTGCGAAATAGTCGCCCAGCGACGTCAGTCGCCCGGTAATTTTGGTAATCAATGCGACAAACCTGAAAAGAGAGAACTGCGAATCATCCAACTGTGGATGCGTCTTTAAAGACGCAAGGGGCGCCTGCCATGCACCGTGCGAAGGTCAATGCAACGCCCGCCAAGAGAACGAGAGGCGGCGCACAATGACCACCGGGACGCATCGGGCAGGAAGTTGCCGTAATTACGGAATCCCGTTGCGCAAAATGTTGTCTCTAAGATACAGGTGGCACAGCGCAATCGCCAAGGCATCGGCGACGTCGGGCGGGTCTGGGGGATTGGCAAGCCCAAATTCGCGCGCTACAGCGTTCTGCATTTGGGCCTTCGGCGCCCGGCCGTTGCCGGTCAGCATCTTCTTAATTTGCGTTGCTGCGTACGACACGACAGGCAAGCCGGCCTCGGCCGCCGCCAAGCAAATAACGCCCCGGGCGTGGCCCATCAAAATGGCGGTCTTCGGTCGTTCGTAATGTGAATACAATTCCTCAACCGCCATGGCCATTGGATGATGGGCGGCAATCACTTCCGCCATACCATCGTGAATCGACCGTACACGGTCGGCAAGCGAGTGGCGCGGGTTACTACGCACGACTCCTGCTTCCACCAGACGCCGCCCCTTCGGCGTGATTTCAATCACTCCGTAACCGGTTGTATTCAACCCGGGATCAACCCCGAGTATGCGGTCTAGTTGCGGCATACCGTGGTAGGCGCCCTGGGAACAGGCTAGCCAAAGCGCCGCGGGCGCGCGCCCGCGGCTGGGAAATGATTGTCGCGTACTGGGGCAAAACGGGGCCGGCTTCCGCCTTAGCCTTCAATGCGCCAAACTGTGCCATCCTTGCGATCTTCCAGCGTGACGCCCAACTCCGCCAGGCGATTACGAATCTGATCCGCAGTGGCAAAGTCCTTCCTCGCGCGGGCGGCGGTTCTCAGTTCGACCAGCAGGTCGAGCAATTGGGCCGTCAACTGGCTTTCGCCCTCGCCGGTTTGTTTCTTTGGGGGTTCACGGAATAACCCCAACACCGCGGTCAACTCGCGCAGCGTTACCACGGCGCGCCGGAACGACGCCAAGCGGGTTGCGTCGCGCGCTGCGTGGTTTTCCAAATTGTGGGCGTCGGCGTAACGATTCAAGGTGCGCAGCATCTCGAACAGGTCGCTTATGGCCGCGCCTGTGTTGAAGTCGTCGTCCATCTTGGCGAGGAAGCTGTCGCGATGCGCCTTGATTTGCTGCAGCAGTTCGTCGTCACCTGGATCGATCTCGCCATCAACGCGCCGCGCGATGGGGCGAATTTGGTAAAAGCTTTCGCCCGTTATGCGTTCGTAGCGTTCAAAGAAACGGTAAAAGTTTTCGAGACCTACACCCGCTTCGGCGACCGCCTCTTCGCTAAAGACAATCGTGCTGCGATAGTGCGTGCGAAGCAGGAAGAAGCGTAGGCGCTCACCCCCTAGCTTTTTCACCAAGTCGGCCAGACCGCCCGCACCTTTGGAGCGGCTGATCTTCGTTTCCGCCGTTGCTTGTGCTTCGGCCTCTTGCGCACGATCCGTCCGGCCGCCCACCTTGCCTGCATCGCTCGCTGCCCGCATCAGGCCGTTGTGAAGCCAGTAGCGGGCCATCGGCTTCCCGTGGCGACACTCGCTTTGCGCGATCTCGTTTTCGTGGTGGGGGAAAACGAGGTCCAGCCCGCCGCCGTGGATGTCGAAGGTCTCGCCCAGGAGTTTGCGGCTCATCGCCGAGCACTCAATATGCCACCCTGGGCGCCCCGGACCCCACGGGCTATCCCACGAAGGTTCGCCAGGCTTGGCCGACTTCCACAAGGCAAAGTCTCCGGGCGATCGCTTACGGGCGGCAGCTTCGCCCCCTTCTCCTTGTTGACTCTCGGCCGTGCGATTGCTGAGTTTGCCGTAGTCGGCGTCTTTCGATACGTCAAAGAATACGTCGCCGTTTGAAGCATAGGCGTATCCCTTGTCGATCAAGTCCTGGATGAACTCGATGATTTCGGGGATTGTTTCTGTGGCGCGCGGCATCGCGTCAATCTGGTCCACGCCAAACGCCGCGAGGTTCTTGAGATAATCTTGGGTCATCTCCTCGGCGATTTGCGACATGGGCAGTTTACGCTCGTTCGCCTGGGCGATGATCTTGTCATCAATGTCGGTGATGTTCACCACCCACGTGACTTCGTAGCCGCAGTAGACCAAGTAACGCTTGATGGCGTCGAAGATCACCGGGCCCACCATGTGGCCAATATGGGCCTCTTTGTATACCGTCGGCCCGCAGAGATACATTCCCACCTTGCCTGGCCGTACGGTGACAAATGGCTCCTTGGTCTTGGTGAGGGTGTTGTAGACACGGAGCGAATGTGCGGCGGTTGTGGTCGGTTGCGGCTGCGTTTGCGTGGCGGAGGACATGGAAACTGCGGCTTGCGTTAGTTGAGGAAAACTCGAATCGTAAATTACGTGAATGCGACGCGGTGGTATCCGCTTCACTTCGCCCATTTTCCCGCCGGAGCCCCCTGGGCGCTGAGCGACACTCCAAATGCTGTGATCCCGTCGCCCAAGGTTGCGCGAGACGGCCAGAGCCAAGGAGACTTGTTAAATTCTTCGGCCACCTTCCTTTACCGAAAAGCCTCCAGCAATGCGACACATTGGGCCTCGATGGCTTCTTCGCGGCCTACCGGTCCGACGTGTTCGCCGGTTTTGGCTTTGACTCCAACAGCGTCGGGGGCCAAACCCAGAATATCCGCTACACGGCGTCGGATTGCTTCGCGGTGGGGCAACACCTTCGGACGCTGGGCAAACACAATGCAATCGAGGTTGAGAATTCGGTATCCTGCCTCCCGCACTCGCGCATGAGCGGCTTGTAGCATCTCGGCCGAATCTCGACCACGATGCGCGGGATCCGTGTCGGGGAACATCTCACCAATGTCACCAAGCGCCGCAGCGCCGAGCAAGGCGTCGGTGATGGCGTGCAGCAGCACGTCGGCGTCGCTATGTCCCACCGCACGACGATCGTGAGGGATATCAATCCCCCCTAATCGCAACGACGATCCCGGCTCCAACCGGTGCGTGTCGTGCCCAATTCCGATGCGAAAACCTGTCTTGGCCAGCGTTGTCTCACGGGAATTCGAGTGAGGGAAGGGGGCGAGAAAACCAGTTTTTCTCGTCGCACAACAGGCGCCTTCGCCGATCGCGACGGCGCCCAACTCCAGCGCGCGGATTATATCGAATGGGTGATTTCGGGACAATGCGAAGGAACGGGCTAGATGGCAGGCGTATGGGTTGCCCCACTTTGCTAACGGTGATACATTCGCGGGCGCACACAACGTCGTCGGTGGTAGAACAGCGCTGCGTCGTCGAACTTCCGCGCGGAAATTCGGCAAATTGCAGGAACGCGGCAATGGGGCGCTACGCCCGGCAGATGCTGTGACAGAAGGGATTCCAATCTCGATGAATGGATTTCTGCCCTATATGGCGTCCCGCCGTTCGGGAGCGGGCAAATTGGCGCCTCCCTCTATTTCTTTAGGGGCTGAGAACGCCAATACGTCCCTTCAATTGCCGCCTTTAGAAGGTCTGTTGATCGACCCGGAAAACGTTCTCTACGACGCAACGCTGTGGTGGCGGTGGTTGTTGCAGCTCCTTGCTCGAATGGGAGTTTCGACCACCTACCCCCAGTTGTTCGGAGTTTGGGAAGCGCGATTCCGGAGAAATGTTGATGTGGGGCGGTGCAGCGATCTAGCTGCTTTTCAAGCGTTTCTAGGCCACATCGGACTTACTGCAGGGCAAATCGCCGAAGTGGTGCTTGCCGGAACGTCCCGTAAGCAGCACTTCGAAGCGGAAACTCGCTGCCTGACTGGGGTGAAGAAGACGCTGGGCCGCCTTGCAGCGAGTGGTGTACCCCTCTACGCCGTAGTGCATGCTCCGCAAACATCCGCCGACGCGAGCCAATCATTGGAGCGATTGGGGCTGCAGCACCTCTTCCGCGGAGTGATTACTTCGCTGGAAATGAAATGCGCTATGCCTTCGCCGCTCGCTTACCAGCGCGTGCTGGAACGCTTTGGACTTCAGGCGAGCCGGACAGCGCTGGTGGCGAGCCAATCTCGACGGCTGCGCGGCGCCGCTCGCTTGGGAATTTCCACCGTGGCAGTCAACACGGACGGTGAAGTCACGGCCGATTTTTCGCTCGAAGAGTTCTCCGATTTGCTACGGATCATTCCGCCGATCCTGCGCGGCTTGCGGGCGGGTTAAGCGGACAACATCGAGAATAAGGCTCGGTTTTCCTAAAGCTTCCGTAGTATAGCGCCGATTTTCCGAGAGCAACGATTCTTTCGGTTGCCCGGCCACGGTCAGGCGCCGAGCGCTCTCGCCAAGGAAAATCGCAATGGACGGCAGTCGGCTTTGGTTTGCAGTGGTGGGCGGGCTACTGGCCGCATCGACGGGTTGCTCCATGTGCGCCCATACGCCAGAAGATTACGCCTACGCTGCCTACGGTGGAATTATCCAACGAGCCGACCGGCTCCACGGGCGGGTCGGTTCGGCGTTTTCTCCGGCCGAAGGCGTTCCCGCCCATGAGGGCGAAGTCATTACTCCGGGCGAGCCCTATCATGGTCCCGTGTTGATGCCGCCGGAGCACACGGCCGCCGTCGGGGCCAAAGCGCCCACGGGAACACGCACGGCTTCGGCCGAAGGCAGCAAGGCGTTCGACCCTGGCGACATCTTGGCATCCGACCCGCAATGAGCGACGGCTTCACTTCCGTCGTGATCAATGGGCTCCAACTCGCCGCGCACGATACGCACATGGCTCGGCGCTTCGATGCCAATTGAAACCCGATTGCCGGCGATTCGGTTAATAACCAAAACGATATCATCGCCCAGGGCGATCTTCTGCCCGACTTTGCGGCTGAGAACTAACATGAGGTGCTCCTTCCCTCGTAATGTTGGTGACGATCTCCTTGCGCCCAAAACGACGGGGCGCTTCGTCCCGGTTGGCACACCGTAAACGTTGCGTGCAAGCCGACGGCTGGGAATTGCAAATCTTGGTCCGACCGAAGATTTTTTGGGACTCTCTTAGCATTTCGCCCGGGAACGCGACTTCTTGGCGTTTCTTTACGCATAGTTGGTCGATTCTTGTTCAAAAAGGAGGACGACGGGCTAGTTCTTTCCTGCATGGGGCCCGCCGCGCTTGTACTCCTTCGTCCGGCTCGTTAACTTGCGAAAACACCGTAAGCTACGGGAGATCGCAATGAAGACGATTGCGCGGATCATGCTGGGTTTCGCGGTTGGTATCGCGGGAATAGACGCTGTGGGAACGCCGCAAGTTCGCGCGGAGGACAATCCTGAAGCGATCCTGGCGGAAGCGGTGGAGTTGGCGGATCAAGGTCGCAGCAATGAGGCAATCGAGCGATTGAACCGCGTCATCGAACTTCAGCCCAAATTGGCGAACGCCTTCTACTTGCGCGGCCGTGAAAACTTCCGCGCTGGCAAGATTCAGGCTTCGGTGGCCGATTTTGAGAAATTGGTCAAACTTGTTCCGCGTCGGGCTTCCAGTCTTTGGGAGCTAGGTATCGCCTACTATTACGCTGGTCAGTACGCAAAAGGGGCTCGACAATTCGAGCTTTACCAGACGTACCACGATAACGACGTCGAAAATGCCGTTTGGCGGTACTTGTGCATGGCCGCCAGCCAGGGGCTTGAAAAAGCACGAGAGAAACTTCTTCCGATCGCCAATGACCCTCGTGTCCCCCTGATGGAGATTTATGCAATGTATCAGGGGAAGATGACGCCGGACGAGGTGCTTTCTGCAGCGCGCCGGGGCAATCCGTCGCCGCGGGAATTGCGGGCGCGGTTATTTTATGCCCATTTGTACGTTGGATTGTTCTACGAGGCGGCTGGCGAGCAAGATAAGGCGGAACCGCATATTCGGCAAGCCGCATCGGAGTACCGAATCGACCACTATATGGGCGATGTCGCGCGCCTCCACGCACAGCGGCTTGCCGAAAAATCCGAATAGCTATTGGGGGGCTTCCCCTCCAATCACTATAGAAGCGGTGTTTTACGCAGTTGATCTATAGCGGCCAAATTACGCAGTCTTGGGCGTCACGAAAGACCGCTCATCGATTACGGTTTGTTGCGTCCAAAATGCTTGTCGGCGAAGTCGAGGTACGCCTGCCAGTCGTAGCGTGTGACGTCATGTTTTCCGGTACGGATATGGTATCCGATCGTCCCCATGACTGGCTTATCCAAGGGAGGCATGTCCTCGGCCGGCAACCCTTCCACACCTAACAGGCGATAGACGGGGTCGGCGTGCTTTGCCGCGAGGAATTCGCCGCGTGGATCCGCCCATAGATCTTCAGACGCGCTGGCCACATACACCGGGCGCGGCGCCATAAGAGCAATGAGTTGGTGTTGATCCACAGGAAGCGCGTCCTCCTTATTGTTGTACTTATTAAAGTTGTCGCAGAACCAGTGCGGGAAAGTGGTATTGATACGGGCCACCGTTTCGCCAAACCGCCGCCGACTTAGTGCGGCGCCGCCGCATCCCGAGTTGTTGGAAATGACAATGGCGAACCGTTCATCTTGAGCGCCGGCCCAGAGGGCCGTTTTGCCCAGTCGCGAGTGACCGATTACGGCCACACGTTTGGCGTCAACCGCCGGATCGGTTTCCAGGTAGTCCAAAGCGCGGCTTAATCCCCATGCCCAGGCGCCAATGGATCCCCATTCGTCCGCAGCAGGTTTTGTTTGACCTTCTTTGTAGAACAAGGGGTGAACGCCGTTTTGGAATCCGTCGTCAAAATCGGGATCAATATCGCCGTAGTAGATTGTGGCCAGACCGTAGCCACGGGCCAGAATGTCTTCAACCGGCCATCGACTGGCCGCCGCGCCGCGCGAACTTTCTGTCGCGCGATTATTGACCGTTCCATCCTGAGGATTGTTGCGCATCCATTGTTTGGAAAGTGTAATCCCAGGATCAGGATGTACCGCATGGTTGCCCTTAAAGTTCAGGCCCAAAAAGACAGGCGAGGGATCTTTCGCTTCGGCGGGCAGAAAAATCAGGATCGACATCTGCGGTCCCGATTTATCTTCCGAGAAGTAGACGGTTACTTCCTTGCGAATCGCCTTACCCCCAAGAGCCTTTTCATCGGTGGACGTCGTTTCGAACGTCATTCCCTGCGGTCGCCCGGGCATTTTTCCGTAGACGTGGGTCTCAAAGAGACGAAGAATCTCTGGGCGGCGACGCTCGCGCCACACTTTTGGGTCGGTAACCTTCTCCCCGTTTTCCAAACGTAACGGATCGGGAAGTTCATATTGGGGAACTTTGGATTCATCGTAATTGGGGTTTTGCGACTGAGCCCCTGCCGATGAAGCAAGTACGGAGGCGACTCCCAACACCATAAACACACGAACTAAGGAACGGGCGTGCATAGGCGGGTCCTAAGGAGGGAGGATCAACGTCGGCGGCGCAAAGGCCAGCACGATGGGTAGTTTCAACGAAGCTAATCCAAGGTGTACTCCAGCCGACTTGGCTTTGCAATCATTCGTTCTAGCCAGGATGGAACTCTTAGGCAGAGAATAACGATGAGGTGGCTCTTGCAATTCGCTGGCGCGCGAATCATGCTTGTTGGGTCGTGTGTCGAGCCAATCCCCTGGGGGGAGTGAACTTTCTCGGCCCAGGCGTTCGCCGTTTGGCTCCGAACGCACCTTCCCGTCTCCCCCTCTCCAAAATGACGCCATTCAAGGATGGAGGCGTCGAGGCGTCGCACTCCAACTTTCCCTTTGGGTAGGCAAAGTTTATGGGTAAGCACCGCTATTCTCGCCGCGGGTCAGGGATTATTCGTAAGACGCGACGACTTGGCTTGGAGAATCTGGAACAGCGCCACTTGCTCGCGGCCGATCCGGTGCTGGACTGGAACGCGATCGCGCTGGACGCGATTAAGAATGATTCCCTCTTGACGACCCAGGACCAAGCGGGGCCCACGCGCACAGCCTATGCCATGGCGGTGGTCCATATCGCCATGTACGACGCGGTCAACGCGATCAACCGTACACACACTCCGTATTACTTTCACGCTAGCGCTCCGAAGACGGCCAGTTTGGATGCTGCGGTCGCCACGGCCGCTTACGCGACGTTGGTGAATCTGTATCCACAGCAAAAGGAGTTTTTCGACAACGCTTATGTGACCTATCTGGATGCGATTCCCGACGGCTTAGCCGAGGATCAGGGAATCGCTCTTGGCAACGCCACGGCTAGTCGAGTGTTGGACGCCCGGGAAAATGACGGCTCCGAGATTGACGACCCGCACGAGTTGGTCAATGAACCGGGACACCATCAGTATGATCCATTGCATCCCGACCAGGGCGTATTGACGCCCAAGTGGGGCAAGGTCAAGCCGTTTGCCATGGATGACGTGGCGAACTTTATCCGGCCTGCTCCTCCCGCTTTGGACAGCGCCGAGTACGCTGCGGCTTTTGAGGAAGTGCGGTTGTTAGGAGCTGCGGATGCCGAAACAGCCGATCGCAATGGCGACGGCCAGTTTGACCGCACGCCCGAACAGACCGAGATTGGTATCTTCTGGGCTTACGACGGGGCCCCTGGCATTGGCACGCCACCGCGCCTTTTCAATCAAATTGTGCGCACGATTGCTGAGCAACAAGCGAATACGGTCGACGAGAACGCTCGCTTGTTCGCTCTCGTGAACATCGCTATGGCCGATGCGGGGATCGCCTCTTGGGAAACCAAGTATCTCTATGACTTCTGGCGGCCCATTGTGGCCATTCGTAACGGCGACGCCGACGGCAATCTCGATACCCAAGGCGAAGCCGATTGGACGCCACTTGGGGCGCCGGCGAGCAATAGCGGCGACCCAACGGGCGATTTTACGCCGCCTTTCCCGGCGTACACCTCGGGACATGCCACGTTCGGCGGCGCCGTGTTTCGGATTTTGGAGCGCTTTTATCGAACCGACGAACTGGGGGACATCCCCTTTTCGTTCCAGTCCGATGAATTCAACGGCGTGACCCAAGACGCTCGCGGCAATGTCCGGCCCGCTGTGACGCGGCACTTTAACAGTTTCCGCGAGGCGGCGCTGGAGAACGCAATCAGCCGCATCTACTTGGGCGTGCATTGGAGCTTCGACGCCACCGAAGGGTTAGCGCAAGGCGAGGCCATTGCGGACTACGTGTTTGATAACATGATGCGCGCGACACAGGCGGCTCACGATCCTGTGTTGGACTGGAACTGGATCGCCTTGGAAGCGGTGAGGAACGATCACTCGTTAGCCAAACCCGATCAAGTCGGGCCTACGAATGCTTCACTGGCGCTGGGAATTATCCATGCGGCGATCTTTGACGCAGTAAACGCCATCGACCGGTCGCATCACAACTACGTGTATTCTGGCAAGGGCATAGAGGGCGCGAGTATTGACGCCGCCGTCGCTGCCGCCGCTCATGGAACTCTCGTTACGTTGTTCCCACAACAGAAGGCCGACTTTGATGCGGCGTTGGCCTCGTACTTGGATGCAATTCCCGACGGAGTTGCGAAGTCCAAAGGCTTTCTGGCGGGACGTATGGCCGCCGAGCGCATGTTGAAGGAGCGGCACAACGATGGGCGAGAGCTAGAGATGGACTACTCGCTTAACCCCGAAATTGGCCATCACCGGGTTGATCCACTGCATCCTGACCAGGGATTTTTGTCGCCAAAGTGGGGCATGGTCAAACCGTTCTCGATGGAGAGCGCATCGCAATTCCGTGCTCCGCCTCCGCCGGCCCTCGATAGTGTTGAGTACGCGGACGCGTATAACCAAGTCCGCGTGTTAGGCGCCGTAGATGCAGAAACCGCAGACCGCGATGGCGACGGCCAGTTCGACCGCACGCCCGAACAGACCGAGATCGGTATTTTCTGGGGCTACGATGGTACACGCGGTGTAGGGGCTCCTCCACGATTCTTTAACGAGATCGCCCGCATCGTCGCCGAGCAACAAGGCAATACGGTGATCGAGAACGCCCGTCTGTTCGCCTTGCTGAACGTGGCCATGGCCGATGCGGGGATTGCCTCGTGGGAAACCAAGTACGTTTACGACTTGTGGCGGCCCATTGTGGCAATTCGCGAAGGGCATCTGGATGGCAACCCCCTTACCGAGCCAGAACCCGATTGGGCTCCGCTTGGTGCTCCCGCCAGCAACAGCAACGATCCCAATGGCAACTTTACGCCGCCGTTCCCGGCATATGTTTCGGGGCACGCGACCTTTGGCGCGGCCGCATTCCGCATTCTGGAGCTGTTCTACGGAACGAACGATATTTCGTTCCACGTGCAGTCCACCGAAATGAATGGCGTAACTCGCGACGCCGACGGCTCCGTGCGTAAGCCCGTCATGCGGCACTTCGATAGTTTCAGCCAGGCTGCCGAAGAAAACGCCTGGAGCCGCATTTACTTGGGGGTCCATTGGAGCTTTGACGCCACCGCTGGTTTAGCGCAAGGCAAGGCGGTGGCTGATTACGTCTTCACGCATGACTTTCTTCCCAAAACGATCCTGCAAAATGGCGTGTTGGTGCTTGACGTAAACGGCGATGGAGAATTGACCGTCGCTGATCTGTACGCGCAGGTGCTACAGATTCGGCACATGCAGGTCCATGGACAGATCGATCCTGAATTTAAAGGGTTCGTGGATATCGATGGCGACGAGATGCTTACGCACCACGACCTTTTGATGCTGGTGCGCGGCCTGCGCGACAAGATTGAAGCTTCGTATCAGACTCCCGCGAACTCGGTTGCATCTAACTCACTGAAAGGCGAAGCTGAGCCTATCGCCGACAATGACGTGGTCGTTTTGCCTTTGCTGACTTGGAGGAGTGAAGAACAAGAAACCGAAAGCGAATCCACCAATTCAGCGCCGACGACTTCGGCGAACGATCCGCTTATTGGCTTCACGCCGGCGCACACATCGTGGGCAATCGAAGATCAGGAGGAAATCGCCAACCTGGTCGACGCCGCACTAATCGACCTGGACGATCTGGAAACCTGGCTGGACCACGACGAAACTTCCTTTGGTGGTTAAGGCCGTGTCGGGCAGGATGCGATTCTCTGCGCAATGACCGTCCTTGAGCGTTTACCTCCATTCCCCAATCGTCGCTCGCTGGCGAGCGGTATCGTTCGATCAAAATTGGCCTGTCTTCGTGCAACGGGCCTGATTCGCAAGAGGCTGTGGACCCTGCCCTGCGTGGAATCACGACAAGCAGGCAAAGGCAGGGTAAAATGCTTCCATGGATGCTTCGCGCGAAAAGTCGCCTGCCGAGTTGCTCGCTACGCCGGTGCAATATCTTAAAGGCGTAGGGCCGGCCCGAGCCGCATTGCTGGAGCGCCTGGGGTTGCGTACGGCGCAAGATGTATTGTTCTTCTTTCCTCGCGATTACCAGGACATGAGCGAGCTGCGTTCCATCACGCAGCTCGAAGAAAACATTTCGGTCAGCGTTTGCGGCGTGGTGGAAGAAACCGATCTGCGCGAAATCGGTTCAGGCCGTAGCCTGCTCGGAGTTTTGGTGCGTGAGGGCAACCATTACTTGCGCGCCTTATGGTTCAATCAGCCGTACATGCGGCAACGTTTTCCCGTGGGGCGTCGCCTGCTGCTCTCAGGAGAGGTCAAGCTTAATGGCGGCCGTTGGGAAATGGTCCATCCCAAGGTGGAGTTTCTGGCCGACGACGCCGTACCGCCTGCCGGTCGAATTCTTCCCGTTTACTCGCTAACCGAAGGACTCACGCAAAGCCATATCCGGCGGATTGTCGAACAGGTGGTGGAGCTTTGCACTCCGGCAGTGCCGGAAGCATTTCCTGATGAGATTCTTGACACGCATCAATTGTGGCCAATTCATGCGGCGTTGCCACAGATCCATAACCCCACAAGTCCAGCGGCGCTGGAGCAAGCCCGGCGGCGATTCATTTTTCAAGAGTTGTTTATTCTTCAATTGGCGTTGGCCCTGCGCAAGCAATGGTTGACAGTCGACGCCGCCGCGCCTCCGCTACCCGTCGACGCCAAAATTGATTCCCGTATTCGCCGCTTGTTCACCTTTCGCCTAACGGAGGACCAGGAGCGGGCGATTGCCGAGATTTGCGCCGACTTGGCCCGCGAGCACCCCATGAACCGGCTACTTCAGGGCGATGTGGGCAGCGGCAAGACTATCGTGGCCGTGTACGCCATGCTGGCGGCGATTGCCCACGGTCACCAAGCAACTATCATGGCGCCCACGGAGATTCTGGCGCGACAACATTACGACACGTTGTCTCGTCTGCTTCGCAACGCCCGTGTGCGCATGACGCTACTTACGGGCGCTCTATCGCCGGCTCAAAGGAAACGCATCCTAGAGAAGATTGCCCAAGGCGAAATTGATCTCGTCGTTGGCACGCAAGCCATCGTTCAGTCAGGCGTCGAGTTCGCCCGCTTAGGCCTGGTTGTGATCGATGAGCAGCACAAGTTTGGTGTGCGGCAACGTTCGGCGCTAAAGCAGGCGGGATTGGCTCCTCATTACCTAGTGATGACAGCCACGCCGATTCCCCGCACGATGGCCCTGTCTTTGTATGGCGACCTCGAGGTTTCAACACTGCGCGATCCTCCGCCGGGACGCCAGCCGGTTCAATCGTATTTGGCCGAGGAACATCAACGCGCCAAGTGGTGGGACTTCTATCGCCGCAAGCTCTGTCAGGGGCGACAAGGCTATGTGATTACACCGTTGGTCGAGGAGTCGGAGTCCATCGACGCTGCAAACGTGCAGCAGGTGTACGAAGAACTCAAACAGGGCGAGTTGCAGGGCTTTCGCCTCGACCTGCTCCATGGCCGCATGGGTCCGGACGAGAAAGCGGCGGCAATGGAGCGCTTCCGCTCAGGACAAACCCAAGTGCTCGTGTCAACCTCGGTGGTTGAAGTGGGCGTTGACGTACCGAACGCCACCTTGATGACGATTGAAGGAGGCGAACGGTTCGGCCTAGCTCAACTTCATCAACTTCGGGGACGTATCAATCGCGGCTCGCATCCTGGTTATCTGTGTGTGTTTGCTTCGCCGTCGTCCGAGAACTCGCGGCGACGTTTGGAAGCCTTTGTGAGCACCACAAGCGGCTTTGAGTTAGCGGAGATCGACTTTCGTCTCCGTGGGCCAGGCGACATCTTTGGATCGCAGCAACATGGCTTGCCGCGTTTCTATGTGGCGGATTTAGTCCGCGACAGCTCCGTGCTTGAGGAAGCGCGACAGGCGGCGCAGCAGCTTGTCGCGGCCGATCCCTATCTGCGCGATCCCCGTCATGCGCGCTTGCGCAAAATGGTCCTCGTCCGGTACGGTCGCGCTCTGGACTTGGGTGACGTCGGATAGCCGAGGCGCTTAGCGCCACGGCAAGCGGCGCTGCTCAAATTTCGACGCGCAAATTCTTTTACTCGCTCACACCACCTGTGTTATATTCGTCCAAAGTTCGTTAGCGGGCGTGAAACTTCCCGTGATGGTGGTGAACAATGAATCGTGCACGTTGGCGGATTGTTCATGGGGGACGGAGCGAGGCGCGGTTAGGGTTTACGCTTGTTGAATTGTTGGTGGTTATCGCCATCATTGGCATCTTAGTGGCGCTCTTGCTACCCGCGGTACAGGCGGCGCGGGAGGCCGCCCGGCGCACACAGTGCACGAATAATCTCAAGCAGTTGGCGATTGCGTGCCATAATCACCACGACACATACAAGCAACTTCCCTACGGACGCAAGTATGATATGTGGGACACCTACACCTGGACCCAGTTGATCTTGCCGTATATTGAGCAGGTGGCGGTGTACGAAGGATACTACACGTTGCCGCAGCACCCGTTGGTACAAAGTTACCCTGGTCCCAATGGACCGATTGGCAACGACGCCCGTTTGCGTGCGTCACGGCATGCGGCAATCGAAGCGTTCTATTGTCCCAGCGATAGTAGCCCCACACAGAACGAGACGCATACGAACGAATACGGATTCCTGCGAGGAAACTACCGCGGATGCGTCGGCGCCGGCGATATGTACGGTGATCCCGCAACCGGCGTGTCGGGCTCGGGGGGCATCGGCGCGTTTGGGATTCTTTCGGGACAAAGCGTGGATGCGAATGCCTCGGTAAAGACGCGCGGTGCGACGCTCGCCTCGATCGTTGACGGTACGTCAAATACGTTGCTGCTGTCCGAAGGCATTGTTCCCACCATCAGTGGATGGGGCGGTCCAATAGGATCGATTATCTACGGAAACATGGGCGGGGCGTTGTTCTCGGCCGCATTGACGCCCAATTCCACGGCCGCTGACCGTCCGTTTGGTCCGTGCCCGCAAACCCAGGGAGACAATACCTACAAAGCGCCTTGTACAACGGCTGGCGGAAGTGCCTGGTGGCAACCAAGCGCGGCCGGCGCGCATGTAGCGGCGCGCAGTAAGCATCCCGGCGGCGTGATGACGGCCCTTGCCGATGGTTCCGTCCGCTTCTTTTCAAACACCGTTGATATTGCCGTATGGCGCGGCGTCGCCACGCGAGCGGGCGGGGAATCGGTGAGTTTTTGATTAAACCAAGATTCAACGCGACGATGGTGCAACTGCGTGACGGCAATCTTCCTTCGGGGATTTGACTATGTATCGTGTACTTCTTGTGTTTTCTCTAGCGCTGGTCGGATGCAGTTCTTCTAACGGCGTGAGTGGAACCGTAACGTACGAGGGAGATCCGGTTGCTAGTGGATCGATTACGTTTACGCCCGCCGATGGCGTAGGGCCGGTGGTGGGCGCGACCATTACGAACGGAGAGTACGAAGTCGCCGACATTGCGCCAGGCCGAAAAATCGTGCAAATTGTGGGCGTCAAAGATTTGCAGCTTCCCAAAAGCAGCGCCGAGATGGCGGCGGCCGCGCAAGCCGGCTCCGCCGGTGAGCAATCGGCTGATGAGATTCCGCCTGACGCGATCGGCAACAACCAGGAGGTTATGATCCCCTTTGAAGGCGACTCACTCGATTTCCACTTAAAGAAACCTGCTTCATAAGCAGGTGAAGTCCGTCCTCACGTTTGCATGGCCACACGCTGGCGACGACCGGCGTCAGCGGCGTGGCGGGGGTTACTTCTAATACGCAACGCATGTAGAATGTCCGCCTTCTGGTCAGGTAGTGAACCGGCGACGGTTCTCCTTCCTTGAAGGTGGAGCAAAGCGATGGCGCCTCGACCGACGCGCGTCCGGCATGAGGTGGTGGGTGTCGCCACGTTGATGGCGGTGCTTTTATACCTAGACCGCAATTGTCTTCCTTTTGCGGCGCTCTACATTCGTGAGGATCTGGGGTTAAGCGACGTAGAGTTGGGGTGGGTCATCTCGGCCTTTTATTTGAGTTACGCTCTCGGGCAAGTCCCCACCGGCTGGCTCACCGATCGCTTTGGCGCCCGCCGCATGTTGACGCTCTACGTGCTGGGATGGTCCCTTTTCATGGGCGCCACCGGCGCAGCGGTAGGCTTCATCTCGCTTCTGTTTTATCGGCTTGGAATGGGCCTGGGGCAGGCCGGCGCGTATCCGACGGGCGCCAACATCATCAGTAAGTGGGTTCCCTTTTCTAATCGAGGCTTCGCGAGCAGTTTGGTATCGTTTGGCGGCCGCTTGGGCGGTTCCTTGGCGCCGCTTTTGACCGGTTACCTGATTGTCGCTTTCACGCCACTCTCATTTTCGTCGCTGTTGCAACCGGGCGATATTCTGGATGCAGGGAAGCTGAAGGAACGCCTCGCACAGGCGGCCACCACGAGTGATGCGACTTCACCGGCCGTGCAACGCGTCGCGGCCCTCTTACGTGATGCATCCTTTGTGGAAACGGAGAAGGCGCCCGACGAAGACTCTCTTCTCATCGCACTGAACGCCCTATTGGACCGCCGCGATGCATTTCATCAATCCGATGTGCAGGGGCTTGCGCTGGAGAACCAGGCCAAGCGACTCTTAGCGCAAGAACGAAGTGAGTTGACGCAGGCCGAAACACAACGGCTCAACCGTTTGGTGCTGGAGGCCGCCTTTCCCGACGCGATCCGCAAGGTATATGGCGCTGGATGGCGGTGGGTGATGCTCGCTTATGGTGTGGGTGGCGTGGCGATGGCCGCCGCCTGTTGGGCGATCGTTCGCGATCGCCCTTCCGACCATCCACGCGTGAACGAGTCCGAGTTAGAGCTGATTCGTTACGGCCGACCAGCCGAGGCTACCGCGTCCGACGGCGTGGCGCGAGGAGCTGCTCCCATGGGACGCATCTTGGCCAGCGGTAGCCTTTGGCTTTGCTGCATCTCGCAGTGTTGCACCAATATCGGTTGGATATTCTTAGTGGCTTGGCTCCCCACCTACTTGGAGCGGGTCCACCAAACGCCCATTGAGACGCGGGCCTGGCTCGTGTTGATTCCTTTTACCGTCGGTTGGGGCGGAATGCTGCTGGGTGGAACCTTGACCGACCACTTGGTGAATGTTGTCGGGCTACGGTGGGGACGGGCTCTGCCCATGGGGCTAACGCGGTTTCTGGCAATGGGCGCGTATGGCGCGCTGTTATTTGACTTGCCCACTTGGGCAGTTGTGGCGGCGTTCTCCATCGTGGCTTTCGCCACCGACCTGGGCACGGCGGCGGTGTGGGCGTTTTGCCAGGATGTAGGAGGTTCTCACGTTGGCTCCATCCTGGGGTGGGGCAACATGTGGGGGAATCTGGGAGCGTTTGTCACGCCTCCCCTGTTAATCTGGATTATTGGCGACTCCTACGACTGGAACCGCGCCTTTGTCGCGTGCGCGGTGGCTTTCTTTTTGGCAGGCGTCACCGCGTTGGCGGTTAATGCGACGATTCCCGTCGCGCCGGAAGAAAAATAGGAGTCCGCAGCCCAGCTCCTCGACGAAGGGGCTGCGGAGCCGCCACGCCGTATCAGGCGCACTTACCACGGACAGTGCAAATGGTGGACGCACGGGGCATAGCGAGGCACGTAGTGGACGTGGCCATGGCTATGGTAGCCTAAGTGCGGAGTCCAGTGATAATAATCAACGTGATATACATGGTCGTAATGAACCGGCGGAGCGTGGTACACCCGTGCACGGTAGACCGGTGCATGGTGAACGTCCAAGTGGCCATGCGGACCATGAATGCCAAAACTGAAACTCCATTTTCCCGCGAGCGCTGTAGAGGCGGCTCCGCAGGCGACAGCCACAAAGGCCAACGTGGTGTAAGCGAGTCGTTTCATGATCAACATCCTTGAGTTCCGTGGAGGGAGACGCGGCCCGAGTCGCCTCCGCGAAGACCTCGTGTCGTCAACGACGAACTACCTTTCGCAAAAAATCTACGTACCGTCCAGAGCATTCGCTGGTTGGCCTGCGTATCGTAGGGGGTGAGTTGTAGGCTTGGGCACAGCGTTTGTTCCCTCTTGCGCTTGCCGATAGAATCAACAGTGGCCGTATGTCAACCAAATGGTAAATCGGGCAGCATGGGAAGTTAGGGAGATTTGCCCGGCCGCTGGGGTTGTCATTTCTACTCTTCGCGTCAAACACTATGGGCCGATCGGAGTTAGCCGCCCAGCAGCGGATGCAACTAGAAGCGGTGCTCGAAGAATTCGAGAACGCGGTGCGCAACGCCACCGATGGAAATCTGCCCAACGTGGAGACCTACCTCGGCGGATTTCAAGGCGAAGAGCGCGAATACCTCGAGCGGGAAATGCGCACGCTTTTGCGCGATATGGTGCGCGGCGCGTACATTGTGCTGAACCCACTTGAGAGTGGAGGCATGGGCTCCGTATCGCGGGTGCGTCACCTGCGATTGGGCAAGATCATGGCGCTGAAGGAGATCCGGCCCGAAACCCTTCATGTTGGCGATCGCGAAGAAATTCTCCGCCGCTTCCAACGCGAGATCGAAGCCTGTGGCCGCTTGGATGAGCACCCGAACATCGTCAGCTATATCGATACAGGCGTAAACGAATCGGGCACGCCCTACCTGGTGATGGACTACATCGACGGCGAGGATCTTGGAAAGATTGTTCGCCGGGTAGGACCGTTACGCATTCCCGATGCTGCTCAAGTGATCCACGATGCGGCGATTGGCTTGGCGCACGCCCACGACCATGGGCTCGTCCATCGCGACGTGAAACCGTCGAATATCATGGTCTCGCGCCATGGAACTGTGAAGATTCTCGACTTTGGGTTGGCGCGAATCACGAACGCGGACCATCACCTGACGGCGTTGACCACGGGCAAAGTGATGGGGACGTTCGATTACATGTCGCCCGAGCTATGCCGTGAGTTGACGCCCGACAGTCGTGGCGACATCTATTCGCTTGGCTGCACGTTGTACTTCACTTTGGCGGGGCGCGCGCCCTACGAGGACTCGAAGTCGCAGTTCGAGAAGATGAACGCGCATCTGCATGCCGAGCCGCCGCCGATTCCGCGACTTGAGCAGTATCCGGAACTGCGCGCCATCCTAAAGAAAATGCTCGCCAAGAACCCGGAGGACCGTTACCAAGAAATACACGAGGTAGCCGAAGCGTTGCGCCCGTTCTGCGTTGGCGCTGATCTACGAGCATTGGTTCGCTCCGAGAGGCCGCGTTCATCGAGCGGTGGAACGTCAATCGCGGATATTCGTCTTCCTACCGGGTCGCGGGAAGAAACCGCCAGCCGCATTACAGGCTCCAATGCGGGTGACCAAACGGCGGAATGGACCTACGTTCGCAAACGTCGTGGCCGTCGCCTCTGGCTTATGGGGGCACTGGTCGCCGTGGGGATGGCGATCTTGGTGTCGCTTCTGATTGCCGACCAATGGCGGCGTACACAGATTCGCGCTCGTCTGGTGCGCGAACTGGGGTCGCTGCCCGGCTTGAACGGACATTGGTGGTTTGACGAGGCGCCTTGGCTTTTGCCAGAAACTCGGCTGGAACTGGTGGAATCGCTGACGAACGCCGACGAGGCAACGCGAGAAAAGCTGCGTGAAGCGCTTTACAACAATCCCAGCGCTCCTCAGACATACGAATTGCTGGAGCAACTGAAGAATCGGTTTCGTCGCGAGTGGCCCGTGGCGGTTCGATCGCATTTGGCGGATGTCGAGGCATTCGATCCCGAAGTGGCGAACGCCGACGATTTCGCTCTCTCGCTGGGGAACATCGCAAATCAACTGGATAGTCGTCCGCGTGACTCGCTTTCAGGAGTCGAATTGCACCTGCGGGGAGCAATTCACCATCACTTGGGCCAGTTCGATAGCGCCGTGCGATTTTACAACGCCGCCGCGGAGCGGTACGCACAGGAAGAGCAACCGGCGCTACGAGCGTTGTGCCTATTGGATTGGGGCGAGTTATTGCATACCTATCGCCAACCTGCGCGGGCGCACAGCAAGTTTCGCCAGGCTTGGCAACAGCTTTCTGATGCTTCGCCACCGGGCGAGCCAATGCCGCCTCTGTTTGAATTGGTGGCCAAAGTTATGGAGGCGGACTCGCATCGACGCATCGACAACATGGCCGAGGCCGAGACGCTATTGCGGCGGTGTTGGGAAATTGCCGCCACCTTGCCCGAGCAACATCCTTTACGAGCCTTCGTCTTGGAACGCCGAGCTTGGCTCCACCTAGATAATTGGCGGTTGGACGAAGCTAAGGACGATTTCCAAGCTGCCTTGGCGATTCGCGAGAGCCACGAACCGGAGAATCACCGAGCCCGGCATTTTATCTACTGGGACATGCAGGGCGTCGGGATGACGCAGTTGTACTCAGGAGACGCCGTTGCCGCCCGCCGGGTGTTTGAGCAACTGATTGAGCAGATGGACATGCCCAAGCGCGGCGTCACCAAGAAACAGCGGGCCGAGTTGGAACAACGGCGGCCGAATCTTTACGAGCGGCTGGCTGATACGGCGTTGTTCTCAGGGGCTGCCATAGTGAGTGGAGCTGACGTCGACCCCGCGCGCGAGCTAGACGCCGCCATTTTGGCCGCCCGCCGTTTGAAATTCGCCGCAGACGGGAGAAAAGCGGTGTTGATCCGTCTAGAATATAAAGCGGCGGCCGTTCGCGCGTTGCGCGGCGACTTGACGCAAGCGGCTCAACATCGCGATGAAGCGATGGCCTTGGAGGAAACGACTTCCGAAGCCCCATCAAGTGAGTCCGACCCGCCTCCGGCCCGAAGGCGTTCGAATTTCGCACTAACCAAACAGGTGGCCTTGGCGACCTTGGACTGGCGTTCGCCCGACGACGGCGAGCAACACCGAGGCCGCAACCGTCTCATGGAATTGATTGCGGGGGCGCCAAGCGGCCTCCTGCGGGACGACCTCTTGTTGCTGTTATACGTGGGGGAAAATTTGTTACAGTCAGACGAGTTGGCGCCTGCGGAACGCAGGGAGCTTGCGCAACAAATCCGACAATTGATTTTAGCGCAACCCTTTCCAGCGCAGAATCCCGCCGTTGCGGGATCGGCGCCAAGGGTTCCCGGCGTTTTCCAACGATACTTGAAGATGGCCCAGGAGACCGCCGCGGGGAAGGAGTGACGCCATGCAAGCCCCTCCGGGTTCGGTAACCCGTTGCATCCAACAACTGAAGGCAGGCGACGTCGACGCCTTTCAGAAGATTTGGGACCACTACTTTGAGGAACTTCTCGAAGTAGCGCGCGGCGTAATGCGCCAACGTAAGCGCTGGAGCATTGTTGACGAAGACGACATTGTTCAAAACGCTCTCCTGAGCGTGTGCCAGGGAATTCCCAAAAACAAGAGTTATGAGAAAGTCACCAGCCGGGAGAGTCTCTGGCCCATCTTGGTGGCAATTACCAAGTTCAAAGTTGCTGATAACTTTCGCCGCGAAAATGCCGCCAAGCGAGGAGGGGGAAGGGTCGTCAGCGAAGCGAACCTAGAACGCGACGGCGAGCACTCCACCGCGATCGGTTTGGCCCAATTGGTAGCCGACGAAACCCCCACGCCGCACGACATTGTGGAAATGTCGGAGCAACTCAATGTGCTCATGTCGCTCTTGCCGCGTGAAGACCTGCGGCAGATCGCTCGGTTGCACCTGGAGGGGTGGAAAAACAACGAAATCGCGGAAGAACTGCAAATGAGCACCCGAAGCGTCGAACGCAAGCTGGCTTTGGTGCGCGATGCTTGGCTGGAATGGTGGCAGTCTCAGGAGGAGCCGCCCGCCGCGTGACGATCGACCTTGGGTGAGGCATGAAGCGCGAGGAATTGAAACGTCTCTTCGTCTCTTTGTGCGACCGCGGGGGGCGATTTGTATAGCCCCGATGTACCGTGTTTGTCGAGACGCACCTCGCCCTTCACGGCAGGGGCTTT
>CAYWIS010000072.1:13892-25103 GCA_964458385.1 uncultured Pirellulaceae bacterium | reverse complement strand
AAAACCTCATGGATATGAGCCTGGGCGTGCTGGTGTTCTTCGCCATCGGCTACGGCTTGATGTATCATGGAGAAACCATCGCTGGCGGCTGGCTTCGCATTCCGGAACTGTTCGTGTCGATGGAGCCTTCGGTGCTGGAAGACGGAGAGCTTTCGCCGGGATTGCATCCGCAGGCTGACTTCTTGTTCCAGGTGGCCTTTGCGGCGACCGCCGCGACGATCGTTTCGGGCGCTGTGGCGGGCCGGATGAAGTTCAACGCCTATCTGATCTACACCGTGATTCTCACGGCCTTTGTTTACCCGATCAGCGGCATGTGGAAATGGGGCGGCGGGCCTATTAACGAGTGGGGCTTTCACGACTTCGCTGGCTCGATCGTGGTGCACGCGGTGGGCGGTTTTGCGGCTTTGGCGGGCGCAATGGTGTTGGGACCCCGGATTGGCCGGTTTGTCAATGGTAAGTCAATTCCCATGCCGGGGCATAATCTGACCTTTGCTGCGTTAGGCGTGTTTATCTTGTTCGTTGGCTGGTTTGGATTTAACTGCGGCAGCCAGTTGGCCTTCGCGTCGCAGGGCGACATTGACGTGGTCATGCTGGTGGCGGTGAATACGGTCTTGGCCGCTGGAGCGGGCGCCGCGGTCGCCATGTTCCTGGCTTGGGGCTTGTTCAAAAAGCCCGACCTGACGATGGCCCTCAACGGTGTGCTTGCGGGCTTGGTGGGAATCACCGCGAACTGCGATTGCGTGGATAACTTTGAGGCCCTGATTATTGGCGGCATTGCGGGGGTGATCGTGGTCGCGGCCATCGTGGCGCTCGATAAACTCCGCATTGACGACCCGGTGGGGGCTTTTCCGGTGCACGGTGCATGTGGCATCTGGGGCGGTATCGCCACCGGGATCTTTGGCGTCGATAAGAGCCTAACGGTGCAACTGCTGGGAACGCTTATCATCTGCAGTTGGGCCTTCTTCGTCATGCTCGGCGTGTTTGGAGTCATGCGATTGCTGGGCATCCTGCGAGTCTCGCCAGAAGAGGAAATCGAAGGCCTGGATATTGGCGAACACGGCATGCATGCCTACCCGCCCGAAATGATCGGCGGTGTGCAACCGCTGTCTGGCTCGCTCATTGGCTCGCCTGCTCCTGGAGTTCAGGTGGAGCCGGCCGCGAGCGTCTAACGAACCTTCCTCGCGTGCCGTCCGGAATGCCCTGATTCGCCCGCCCCGCGCGCCACCGGTGGGCGAATCAGGCGCCGGCGGCCGGTGCGCGACAACCAAGTCACTTCGGCTCTTGCCTGGGCCAGAAGGATGCCCCGCGAAAGACCTGGGCAGGTGTCCGCCTCACCTGTCCAGGTCGGTGCGTTTATAGCCTTGGCTATCGGCTCTGAGATCCGGGTAACGTACAGACCTCAGACCGGCCGCATGGCGGCGTCCCGACGAAAGTCGTGTCTTGTTGCAGCGGCCTAAGAGGGATAGATTGACCTGCACTGGCCGCTGCTCGTTATTTTTCTCACTAAGGCAAACTCAGCGGATATGAAACTAATTGTCGCTATCATCCAGCCTAGCAAACTGGAAGCCGTCAAGGCCGCACTAACCGAAGTTGAAGTGTTCCGCCTGACCGTCATGGATTGCCAGGGGTTTGGCCGACAGAAAGGCCATACCGAGGTCTACCGGGGCCATGAATTTACGGTAAACCTGCTTCGTAAGGTGCAGCTCCAAATTGCGGTGAACGAGGAGTTCGTCGAGCCGACCATCAACGCCATTATCAAGGGCGCCCGCACCGGCCCCAAAGGCGAAGTTGGCGATGGCAAGATCTTCGTACTTCCTTTGGAAGACTGCATTCGGATTCGCACAGGGGAGCGCGGCGGCGAAGCGATCTAACTCGCCGCGGTTTCGAGCACGTCGCCTTGCGTCCAACGGCCGTCAATATACCGCCACATCTGGCCGTTGGGATTGCGATCTTGAAGCGCCGCAGGCAGACGGTGGGAACGCACGTTGTCGAAGCATTGCAGCATCGCGAATCGCCGCAACGAGGCGGGAATGCCTACCGCCGTAAAGCCCGGATGCCCGGTGGCCGGATAAGGGCCACCGTGGTTCATAGCGGGCGACACTGCCACACCTGTAGGCATCTTGTCGTTGAGTAGCCGGCCGACACGTTGGCGGAGGATCGGCGCCAGATGGTTGTACAGATCGTCGTCGGCGCCATCACGGTCCGAGTAGATGCAGCCGGTGAGGTTCCCTTCCAGATGCTCCAGCACGGCGGCCGCTTGCTGTACATCGTCAACCGTTACCAGCAGCGAAGCGTTGCCGAACGCTTCGGTCTGAAAGGTGTACGGGTCCTTCAAGAACTGAGCCCCCGTTGCGTGCAGGAGCGTGTTTTTGCGGCAGTAACCGCGACCATCGCCCGGAGCGTCACCCGTTAGCAAAGTGGCGCCGGCTTTACGAAGCGTTTCTACGCCGGCCGCGAGCGACCGTTCAACGCCTTGCGATAACAATGTGCCACAGGGCGCCGCGTTAAACTTCTCAATTACCGTGGCAATGAAGCCCTCGGCTTGAGGGGACCGGAACAGAATCACCAAGCCGGGGTTCGTGCAGAATTGTCCGGCGCCCATCAGGCAACTGGTGGTGAACTCGTCGGCGATTTCGCCCAATCGCGACTTCAGCGCTCCTGGCAAGATCACCACCGGATTGACACTCGACAGTTCCAGGTAAATAGGTTTGCCTGCCTTATCGGCCGCCGCTTTAAGCTTCAAACCCGCTGTTCGACTGCCGGTATAGCCGGTGGCTCCAATCCGCGGATCGGCCACCAGCCGTTCCCCATCGGCGTGTGAGGTGCGATACAAGAGTTGCACCGTAGCAGGCGGCAATTGCGTTGCTTGCAGCGCCTCGAACGCCGCTTCCGCCAGTAGCCGCGATGTGCCGGGGTGAGAGGTATTCGCCTTGGCGATGACGGGGTTGCCCGCGGCAATGGCGGCGGCGAAGTCGCCTCCTGCGGCGCTGTTGAAGGCAAAGGGGAAGTTATTCGGTCCGAACACCGCCACCGGCCCCAACGGGGCGTAGTAGGAGCGAATGTTGTTCTTGGTATCGATTACCGGCGTCGTCCAGGAGCCTTCCCGCGCCGCGGCTGCGGCTTGACGGAGCTGACCCGTAGTGCGCGGCAGCTCAACATCGGCCAGGCGGGGCGACTTGGGGAGGGCCGTTTCGGCGTGCGCCATTTCGACCAGGGCGTCCTTCCTCGCTTCGATGCGCTCGGCAAATTGCTCCAGGAAGGCCGCGATTTGCTCGCCCGGCGTCGAACGGAGCGTTACGGCCGCCTCCACCGCGGCGGTGAGCGCCTCGTCGCAGTCTTGCCAATCGCTGACAGGGTATTCCTCGGGGATCGACTCGCGCAGCGAGGGATTCTCGGCCTGAAAACTGCCTTGGGCGTGCGCTTGACGCCACACTCCCGCGATCAAAACAGGTTGAAGAGCCATCGGTGGAAATTACGGCGCGGCGCCGTCCTTTATTTGGAAGGGGGAGCGATCCGGCACATTGACGAAACGCGCCGCGCGACAATTATCGCGCGGACTGGTCGAACATCGCGTCCACGAATTTCTCAGCGTCGAAGACAGCTAAGTCGGTGTCTTTCTCGCCGACGCCAATGAACTTGACCGGCAAGTTGAATTGTTGGCGAATGGGAATGATTACGCCACCCTTGGCCGTGCCGTCGAGCTTGGCCAAGATAATGCCGGTGCATTGGGCAGCCTCGGAAAAACCGCGGGCCTGGCTGATGGCGTTTTGCCCGGCAGTGGCGTCCAACACCAGAAGCGTTTCGTGTGGGGCTTCAGGGATTTGCTTGCTGATGACGCGGCGAATTTTCTCCAACTGCTGCATCAGGTTGGTTTGCGTTTGCAACCGACCCGCCGTATCGATAATGCACACATCCGCGCCGCTTTCCAAGGCTCGCCCAACAGCGGTATAGGCAACGCTGGCGGGGTCGCCCCCCTGTTTACCCTTAACGATCTCACAGCCGACGCGATTGGCCCAGATCGAAAGCTGTTCGACCGCCGCCGCCCGGAAGGTGTCGCCAGCGCCAAGCACCACGCGTTTACCTTCGTCGTGAAATCGCCGCGCTAGCTTGGCGATCGAGGTGGTTTTGCCCGAGCCGTTCACCCCCACAACCATGATGACCGTGGGGCCAGACTCGGCCATGTTGATGGGCCGTTCAGGCTGAGCGACGAGTTCCTTGATTTCGGCCTTGATGACTTCCAAAATGTCGGACATGTGAACGACCCGGGCGCGGAAGTCCGAGCCGACGCGGTCGCGAATGCGTTCGGCCGGGCCGACGCCCATGTCGGTTTTGACCAGCACGGCGAACAAGTCGCGCAGGAAGTCATCGTCAACCAGGCGGCCTTCCTGTTTGAACAGGTCGCGAATATCGGTGTTGAGGACTCGCCAGGTTTTTTCTAGGCCCTGCCGCAAGCCGCCGAGCCAGCCGGAAGACGCTGCCCCGGCGTCATGCGGGGGTTGCGGTTGACTTTCGGTCTTGCGGCTGAACCAAGCCATAATGCATCGGGGTAAAAGGAAGAGGGAACGGTCCCATTATTTCGATTCGGGCCGGTCTTGCAACCAATCGTGAAGGAAGCGATCCAGCACGCCATTGACAAACTGAGCCGACTGACGGGCGCCATATCGTTTGGCCAGCTCTACGGCCTCGTTAATCACGACCGGGCCCGGCGTATCGGTGTAGAGCATCTCGTAAGCGCCAAGGCGGATCACATTGCGGTCGGTGACGGCCATGCGCTCCAGCGACCAGTTCGCCGCGCACCGACTGAGCATATTGTCCAGTTCTTCGCGATTGCGCCGCACGCCCGAGAGCAGCGATTGCGCAAATTCAATTAACTGCGCATTGTTCTTCAGGCGGTGGCGCATAAATTCTTCGACC
This sequence comes from uncultured Pirellulaceae bacterium, assembly GCA_964458385.1. Lineage (GTDB taxonomy): Bacteria > Planctomycetota > Planctomycetia > Pirellulales > Pirellulaceae > JAHWKS01. Next base: position 20,189 of record CAYWIS010000072.1, on the reverse strand, counting down.
GCCGCAGCATTGGCGTCGGGGTTAAGATCATCCTGATAAAGGATTTGAAGGACGACCTCTCGGGCTCGGCTCCGGCCGGTCATAGTTTTCCGTTAACACTCGAAGGTAAGAACCGCGGCCAAGGGGGACTTGGCGCTGCGCAAGCGGACCCGCCCGGGATCGCATGGTCCTATGGAATCATACGCAAAAAGAAGGCCCGTGCGATGTTTTTTGTCGCGCTAACCGGGCTGGCGTCCAGGTGAAACAAGTTCGGTAAGCGGCTGAGGCCAGCGCGACAGGCGAGGCGAAACTCAAGGCAACTTTTCCAACAAGCTGGCCATTTCCAGGGCGGCCTCGGCGCACTCAACGCCTTTGTTGCCGTGGTTGCCGCCGGCCCGATGAATTGCCTGCTCAAGCGTGTTACACGTCAACACGCCAAACAGCACCGGGACACCGGTTTCCAAGGCTAGCTGCCCCAGGCTTTGGCTCACCTGTTGGTTGATGTACTGATCGTGCGTCGTTTCTCCGCGGATTACCGCTCCCAGGCACAGCACGGCTGCGTGACGGCCGGAGCGGGCGAAGCGCCGCGCAATCAATGGCAACTCCCAGGCGCCGGGAACCCAGGCCACATCAATCTTGGCGTCTGGAACGCCGTGGCCCAGCAATGTCTCCAGCGCCCCGGACAACAACTTCGCGGTGATGTGGGAATTATACCGCGAAACAACGATGGCGAAGCGGCCGTCCACCGCGCGACGCTCGCCTTCGTAAACTTGAGGCATGGAGGGAGGCAGGAGTCAGAGAACCGGAGTCAAACAATCTACGATCAATCGGCGCCTGAGAGGCGCCGAAGTTTGCATGCGGGCCCAATTTTGCATTTTGGCCCCTTGCGACGCCCGCCGCCTACTTCATGTTCATGCTCATCAAGAACTCGGCGTTGGATTTGGTTTTCCGCAGCCGGGAAACCAAAAGCTCCATCGCGTCGGCGGCGTTCATGTCGTTGAGCACACGCCGCAAGATGCACACGCGGCGATACTCTTCTGGGTCCATCAACATTTCTTCGCGGCGTGTGCCGCTACGGTTGATGTCGATGGCGGGCCAAATGCGGCGCTCCACGAGCTTGCGGTCCAGCACCACTTCCAGGTTGCCGGTGCCTTTGAACTCTTCGAAGATGACCTCGTCCATGCGGCTCCCTGTTTCCACAAGCGCCGTGGCGACGATCGTCAGCGAACCGCCTTCTTCCACTTTGCGGGCCGAGCCGAAGAACCGCTTGGGGTTCTGCATGGCGTTGGCGTCCAGGCCGCCCGAGAGAATCTTCCCCGACTGCGGGCATTCCGCGTTCCAGGCCCGTGCTAGCCGGGTGATCGAATCGAGGAAGATGATGACGTCACGGCCGTATTCGACCATCCGCTTGGCCTTTTCCAGCACCATTTCGGAGACCTGCACGTGCCGCGACGAGGGCTCATCGAAGGTGGAGCTGATGACTTCGCAGTTCCGGCCTTTGACCTGCCGCTCCATGTCGGTCACTTCCTCGGGCCGCTCGTCGATGAGGAGCATCATCACGTACGCGTCCGGGTAGTTGGTCAGCACGGCCTTGGCCATCTTTTGCATCAAGATGGTCTTGCCGGCGCGCGGCGGGCTAACAATCAATCCGCGTTGTCCGAACCCAATCGGGGTCATCATGTCAACGACGCGCGTTTCGATGTCGTCGGGAGAATACTCCATGACGATTCGCTCGTTGGGATGCAACGGCGTCAGATCGTCAAAGAAGACCTTTTCCGACATCAGGTTCGGGTCTTCGTAGTTGATCGCTTCGACTCGGAGCAGCGCGAAGTAGCGCTCGTTCTCTTTGGGCGGACGAATTTGCCCCGAGACGGTTACGCCATTACGTAGCCCAAATCGGCGAATCTGGCTGGGCGAAACGTAGATGTCGTCTGGGCAGGAGAGATAGTGATAGTCTGGGCTGCGGAGGAACCCAAACCCGTCGGGCAGGATTTCCAGCGTACCTTCGCCGTACATTAGACCGTTCATTTTCACGCGTTCCTTAAGGATGCGGAAAATGAGGTCCTGCTTCTTCAGGCCTGCCGCGTCCGAGACGTTGTCTTTGCGAGCTTCCTCCAAGAGCTGCGCCATCGACATCTTCTGCAGCTCGGCCAAGTGGATTTCGCTCTGTTTAATCTTTTCGTAACGGTCGTGCGAATCGTCAAAGACGCCGGCGTCCACCTCTTCGGCGATTTCTTCCGCCAAAGAGAGCGGTTCGCGTTCGTCCTCGCTAAAGACGACACTCTCGCTGTCTCCATTCGACTTGTGACCGTTGCTGTCGGCAGGAGGGGCTGTGTTGTAGTGGTTGCTGCCGCCGCGGCGGCGATTACCGTCCAACCGCTGCGAACGACGATGGTTGTGGGAACGATCGCTGGGCGTACGTGACATGACGCTCCAAGCTCCTGATAAGGAAAAAGGCATCCGCGGTCGAACGCCGCGAAAGGCAGGGTGTTTTTTACTGAGCGAAAAGAGGCAATCCGTCGCCGCTACCGTGAGGGAAGGCCTCGGAAAAGGAAGCGCGTGAGGTGAAAAGCCTCAAAGGAGTGTTGGTGACAAATTAGGAGATAAACGGCGTTTTGAAAATGGCAGTCAGGAGCTTTTTTTCAGGCCTAATGAACGCCAAAAACATTCGACCTGCTGGTGGGTGTCTTCTAAAGCTCCCGTATTATTGATGATTATATCAGCAAACTTCTTTTTTTCATCGACCGGCATTTGGGCCGCCTCGCGGGCTAGGAAATTTTCCTTGGTCCAACCGCGTCGCAACGCTCGCTCAAGACGCACGGGAAGCGGCGCTTCGACAAACACAATCTTGTCACAAAATCGATGCCAACCCGCCTTAAACATCACGGCGGCATCAAGCACTACGGCCGGGAAACCTGCTTCCCGGTATTGTTCGATTTGCTCCCGCAGTCGGGCTCCGATCCGCGGGTGGGTTGTCTGTTCCAGTTTGGCGAGCTCCACCGGCCCGTGGGGGGGCGGGGCAAACACCCGCTGAGCCAACGCAGCGCGGTTGACTTTTCCTTCGTCGGTAAAGACCGCGTCGCCCCAATGGGCGCGAATAGCGTCTCGCACCGACGGTTCTTCCAGCACCTCATGGCCCACGCGATCTGCATCAAGCACAGCGGCTCCCAACGCACGAAGTTTGTCGGAGACGACGCTCTTGCCGCTGGCGACGCCGCCTGCGACCCCAATCACCAACATGACATGCGCGGGGAGAAAGTTGTTCGCCGATTTGCCCTAGTTCTTGGAAACGCGCTTGGATGACCTAAGCGGAAAAACAGCGTGGTGTGTTTCCTGCCAATCCACCAGGCAGATAAGTTTGGCTGCCCGTTACTTCGTATTTCGGCCAATTTCAAGCAAATGACGCTTTTTGAACGTGCCCCCAATCGGGACCCACTTGGACATCGACTCGCAAGGGAACCGTAAGTCCTTGATCTTTCGTCATTTCGGCGGTGACCATTGCAGCCAGTTCTGGCGCTTCTTCCGCCGGCGTTTCGAATATTAACTCGTCGTGGATTTGCAGCAACATCCGTGCCGGAGAATTGGATTCTTTTAGCCGACGATAAATTCCCAACATCGCCAGCTTGATGAGATCGGCCGCCGATCCTTGGATGACCGTATTGATTGCGGTGCGTTCAGGTAGGTTGCGTTGAAAAGTGTCCCGTCGCCCTTCGGGTTCGCGAATACCAGTGATTCGCCGTCGGCGACCCAGGATAGTTTTAACATAACCAGTTTGGCGGCAATCTTCCAGTATCTTTTCGATAAACTCGACAACTCCCCGATAGCGGGAGAAGTATGCCTGGATAAATGCCGCCGCCTCACTTTGGTCCACGTTGATGGATTTGGCCAGTCCAAAGGGGCTCTGCCCATAGATGACGCCAAAATTGACGGCTTTCGCCTTGCGCCGCATTTCGCTGGTTACCTGGTCCAGCGGTACGCCAAACACCTCGCTTGCTACGCGGGCATGAATGTCTTCATCTTTGGCGAAGGCTTCCCGCAGTGCGTCATCTCCCGAGTAGTGCGCCAACACGCGCAGTTCAATCTGCGAATAGTCGGCCGCCAGCAGTAGCCAATCTTTTTCGCCAGGAATGAACGCCGAGCGGATTTCTCTTCCCAGTTCGGTGCGAACGGGAATGTTTTGCAAGTTGGGCTCGTTCGAACTTAGCCGTCCTGTGGCGGTCACTACCTGGTTGAACGAAGTGTGTACGCGCCCGGTTTCGGGCAGGACTAATTGAGGGAGGGCGTCAATGTAGGTGCTTTTCAATTTGGCGTACTGCCGGTACTCCACAATTTTGGCTGGCAACGGGTGTTGCTTGGCGAGTTCCTCCAGCACTTCGCTGTCGGTGCTGATGCCGGTTTTGGTGCGTTTGATAACTGGCAACTTCAGTTCATCGAAAAGCACCTGCGCCAGTTGCTTGGTTGAGCCAATGTTAAATGTTCGGCCCGCTAGCTCGTAAATTTCCTGCTCAATCGCTTCCATCCGGCGGGCGTACTCTTGGCTGAGTCGCCGGAGATGCTCCACGTCGATCTTGACGCCGTTGTGCTCCAGTTCGACCAAGACCTCGATCAGCGGGATCTCAACCTTGGCGAATAGTTCGGTCAGTTCTTCTTGCTCTAGCCGTTTCTGCAAGATCGGAACCAGACGCAGCGCGACATCGGCGTCTTCTCCCGCGTAGGGAGCAACCTGGGCGACGGGCGCTTCGTCCATGCGACGCTGATGCTTGCCCGTGCCAATGATGTCTTCAATCTTCGAGGTGGTGTGGTTCAGGTAGCGCCGCGCCAGATCGTCCAGGTTGTGGTTCTGCTCGCCCGCTTCCAGCAGGTAATCGGCGACCATGGTGTCAAAGGTGACGCCCGCCAGTTCGCGCCCGGCCGCTCGCAAGACGCCCATGTCGTACTTGAGATTTTGCCCGACCTTCTGAATTTCGGGATTCTCCAGCACAGGGGCCAACTTGGCCAGCGTTGTTGCGGGATCGAGTTGCGGATCGCCTTCCGGCGCACGCACCGGCACATACCAAGCCTCGCCTTCTTTCCAGGCAAAGGCGTAGCCAACGATCTGAGTCGCCCTCGGATTGATCGAGGTGGTTTCGGTATCGAATGCAATCCGCTTCTGGCTCGCTAGGTTCTGAACAAGTTGGTCGAGAGCGCCCTCCGTTGCTACGACCTGGTAATCGGCCTGCCAGGCGGCCGGAGCGGGCGTTTCTTGAGGGGCTAACGCATCGAGTCGTTCGCCTAGTCGGCGGAAACCGAACTCGTCGAACAGTTCGAGCACGCGGCGGCGGTCAATGCGGTTAATGCGTCCTGCATTCCAGTCGATCTCCACAGGAACATGCGGATTGAGACGCACTAATTGCCGACTTTGAAGTGCTCGGTCGCGATATTGAATTAGGTTCTCTCGCTTCTTGCCCGTAATCTTTTCAATGTTCTCGTAAATTCCCTCCAGCGTGCCATATTGCTGAAGTAGTTGCGTGGCGCTTTTCGGGCCGATGAGTGGCACGCCCGGCACGTTATCGACCGGGTCGCCCACCAGCGACTGGAAATCGATCACTTGGTCGGGCCGAATGCCCCAGTCGGCCATCAGCGCCGCCGCGTCGAAAACTTGATTCTTGCGCGGGTTGTACAGTTTAACGTGTTCGGTAATGAGTTGTCGGCAGTCTTTATCGCTTGTGACGAGGTAGCATTCGCCCCCCAGTTCCTCGACCCGGCGGGCCAGCGTCGCCAGCACGTCGTCGGCCTCGTAGCCCTCGTGGGCGACGATCGGCACGCCCATCGCCTCCAGCACGCGGCGAATGTTAGGAATCTGCGGTGCTAGGTCGGGCGGCATCTCCGTACGATTGGCCTTGTAATCGGTGGAGATTTCATGGCGGAAGGTAGGCCCCGACAGGTCGAACGCTACGAACAAAAAATCGGGTTTGCGTCGTTCCAGCAGGTCGAAGATGTCGCGCGTAAAGCCGTGAATTGCCCCGGTGGGTTGCCCCGAAGGACTGCTCATCTCTGGCATGGCATGGAAGACCTGGAAGATGAGCGAATGGGCGTCGACCACGTAGACCGTCTTTCCCGCCAGGCTTTCGATGGGCGTCGCGGCGGTTGGCTCTACCGCCGGCGCTAAGGGCGCCGGGGAATCGACCGGTAAAGCGGTGGAGTGATCTGCCGAGGTGGGCGAATCCGTGGCGGATTCAGCGAGAGCATCATCGAAGCCAGCCAGAGGGCGCTGACGGCGCGAAGGAGGCATGGCATTGCGTGCGAAGAGGAAACAAACCGGCGGGAAGTATCCCCGAC
>CAYWIS010000072.1:12758-13882 GCA_964458385.1 uncultured Pirellulaceae bacterium | reverse complement strand
AGTCGAACCTGTAACCTTCGGCTCCGGAGGCCGACGCTCTATCCGATTGAGCTACGGGGACAAACTGTTTTATCTCAAGCTGTTACGTCTTGCGGATTGCTCCTCTCGACGCGTGAAAGGATTTGAAATTTTACGCACTCTTCTGGCGCTTTACAAGGATGCCGCCTGGGAACGCGGGGGCAAAAATTATCAGTCCGCCGCGCCAAAGGAACGCCGCTAACGATGGATTGTATCGCTCTCCTCATTTCTGCACAGGCGAGCTCTTGCGACGCTGAACGAGTGTTGGTGAACCATCCTGTTTGATGGCGGATTGTCGAGATTCGAGACCTCGTGGTCAATGCCGGTGCAATCCGCCGCCAAGGAACTTCAGGCCGGCGTCCCGCTTACCACCTTCGGATCCTCTTTTTCGCACAGGACCGCAGAAACTGGGCGGAGTGCTGTCGACAGTCGCTCTCGACTCCACGGCCGAGAAAGAGGTCCGAAGGTATCGGTTGAAACCTGTTTGTCGCCTTGAACGGCTGATTGGGCGTTAGCATCGTAACTGTCGGTAAATACAGGTAACTTGCGTTGCGTTTTCTCAACTCCGCATGTTGAAAAATTTCCGCATGTTGCCAAAACGCGTGTTACGCTTTCCGTGGTCAAGTCTGCCCGTCTTTGTTGGGAGAATGAGTGGCGATGGAGCGAACGCGCACGCCAGCGCGCTTAATTGCGATGCTCGCCTTGATGGCGGGGCTGGCGTGTGGCTGCGCGCAGTTTCGGCTGCCTCGGATCGATCCATCGGGAGAGCGAATCTTTCTGCCGCCCGAGGAAACACCCCCGATCGCTGCGCCTGCGGTTGTTGCTCCGCCCGTGGTTGTGCCGCCTCCGGCTGTTGCGACGACGCCTCCCAGTTCTCGCGGCGGGTTCTTTCCGCAACCGGCGTGGACGACGCCTCCGCCTGTTCCGCCGTGTAGCTCTCTGCCGGCGTCCCCTTTGGCTACGGCGCCTGTCGTGACCGCGCCTGCGGCAACCGAAGGATTAACGAGTCCGCCGATTGCGATTTGTCCGCCCGCCCCACCCGTTGCGGTTTGTCCTCCAGTTCCGATAACTCCCCCCGCTGCGGTTGCGCCGGCGCTTCCCGCGCC
>CAYWIS010000072.1:5322-12748 GCA_964458385.1 uncultured Pirellulaceae bacterium | reverse complement strand
CGGTTGTCCAAGAGTCGCTGGTGTTGTCACCTGCCAAGATCATTGCGCCTGTGGGAAGCCAAGTGGTGTTGTTAGCGGGGCTGCGCGGCGCGAATGGGCAGTTTTCGCCAGGACAGCCCATCGAGTGGGTGCTTTCGCAAGAAAGCGTTGGGCACTTTGTCGAAGTGGGCGATGAGTGTGACTATCTGTTATGCCATTGGCGTCACCGTGCGCCGCGCAAGCTGAGTAACAACTACGCGATTGGACGTACATCGCGCCACGATCAGGTTATCACCCGCGGCAACGCCAACCCTGCCGACGATGTGTGGTTGATGCGCGGCCAAGCGTGGATCAGTGTCTCATCGCCGAGCGAAGGAGTGAGTCTAGTAACCGCCATGGCGCCCGAGGCGCCGGGATGGGACCAACGTCAACAGACCGCCGAAATTTACTGGGTCAATGCTCAATGGACGTTGCCCGCCCCCGCGCATGTTCGTGCGGGACAGCCCCATGCGTTGACAACCGTCGTGACGCGTCCGGGAAGCATGGCGCCCGTTGCGGGTTGGATTGTGCGCTATGAAGTAGCGGGCGGAAGCCCGGCCGCGTTTACTTCGGCGGGTGATCAGGCGATCGACGTGGTGACCGACGCCACCGGCGCCGCAACGGCGCAGATTCTCCCGCAAATGCAGGGCGCAGGAGTTACCCAGGTGCGGGTGCAGATCATTCGCCCTGGTGCGGCATCGCACGAACCAAGCCGACTCATCGTGGGCGAAGGCTCAACGACCGTCGCTTGGAGCGCGCCTGGCCTGACGGTAACCATCACCGGCCCATCGGTCGCGGCTGTCGGCGCCACGCTGCCGTATCGGATCGATGTGACTAACACTGGCGATATGCCCGCGACCGACGTCACTTTGACGTACAACGCTCCGCCAGGGGTGACGATCCTCAACAGCAATCCGCCCGGCTCGGTGTTTGGTCAACGTGTCGAATGGCGGCTGGGCGAATTGACGCCCCGAGCTGCACGGTCGTTCGAAGTCAACTGTCGCGCCGACCAACAAGGCGACTTCAATCACTGTGCGGTTGCGCAGTCGCCGGCCGACAATCTCTCGGCTGAGAACTGCGTCCTGACGCGCGTGATGCAGCAGTCGCTGTCCCTGAGTATGACGGGGCCGGAAGAGGCCGAAGTTGGGCAGGAAGTGCAGTACGTGGTTACTGTGCGCAACGAAGGTGGCGTGGAGCTGACCGACGTGATCGTGACCGATCGGTTTGACGAGGGCTTGCAACACGCCGTGTCGGCCAGTCCCATCGAGCGGCCGTTGGGAACCATTGCGCCGGGTGAGCAGAAGCAGTTTGCCATTACCTTCCAGGTGACGCGCGCTGGTCGCTGGTGTCATACGATGACTGCCACAACCGCGCTGGGCCAAACAGCTAGCGCCCGCGCGTGCTTGACCGCTCGCGAGGCGCCCCCGCCGCAGTTGACTCCCGGCTTGGCGGTGCGTGTTTGGGGACCGCGCGATTTGCCTGTTGGGCAGGTAGGCGAGTACTTCGTGGAAGTCGCCAATACGGGGCAGACGCCGCTGACGGCGCTGCGCGTCGCGGTGAGCAATAGCCCCAGTCTCCAGCCCACCACCGCCACCGCGGGCGATAACCGCCAGCAGGTGGGCAATCAATTGATCTGGACCTTGGAACGGCTCGAAGTGGGCGCCGCGCGACGATTTCAGGTGAATTGCCAGGCGGTGCAAGTTGACCCGCAAGCGCGAGTCCGGGCCGAGGCGACCTCTCACGAGCAGGTGCAGCACGCGGCCGAGGCGATAACGCAAGTTGTGGCGCCGCCTCCGCCCGCGACGCAGCAAGCCCCGCCCCCGCAACAGGCCCCGCCGGTCACACAACCGCCGCCCATGCGCAAACCGGAGCCCAGTGAACCGTCGCCCGCCCCCATGCCGGCCGATACAGGCGAACTCCAGGCTACCGTGGATGACCTGGCCGATTCGGTACGGTTAGGGCAGACGGTCACTTATGTGATTGTCATCAAGAACACCCGGACAGTGGCTGACCAGAACGTGTCGCTCACGATCACACTTCCCGAGAATGCAACGTTGGTGCGGTTGAACGGCCCCTCGGGCATTCGCCGCGTGTCGCCCGACGGCCGGACGCTCGATGTGGCGCCCGTCTTGGAAATTCGGGCCGGAGAGACGCTGCCTCCCTACCGCGTAGAAGTTAGCTACAAGCAGCCCGGGCGTGCGGTGTTTCGTGCTCAAATCTTTAGCGCTCGGCAGCCACAGCCATTGACGGTCGAGGAAGAAACGACCATTCTAGCCCAATAGACAGAGCGTGGAGCGCTCGTGTTGCGAGCGTTCTTTCCCCCCTTGATGGCGGCGCGAACCATGCGCCTCTTGGCCGGGTGTTCTTCGCGGTGGAATACGCCCGTTGGCTGGCTTCGACCCGAGAACGTAATTACCGGCCGCGGCGCGACGCATTCGATTACCTTCCCGCGGCCGTCGTTGCTTACTTCCTTCCAACCCTTCTGGTCTAATCATGTCGCATATACCTTCCCTTTCGCGCCGTCGGTTCTTGCAGGCCTCGGCGGCCACGGCCGGGGCAATTGCCCTACCCTACTATGTGCCTCGGCGGGCATTTGGCGCCAACGAGCGGATTGTCGCCGGTTTTGTGGCTGTCGGCGGCCAAGGGCGAAGCAATCTGAATGCCTTTATGGGCAAGGGCGTGGCGGTCGGCGGTCTGGCCGATGTCGATTCGCAGCGACTGGCCCAAGCCCTTAAGATGACTCATGAGAAGGGTCATAAGGCCGAAGGTTATGGCGACTACCGTAAGATGTTGGAACGAAAAGACATCGACGTTGTAGTCGTCTCTACGCCCGACCACTGGCATGCTCTGCCCACGATTCACGCCTGCCAGGCCGGAAAGGACGTGTACTGCGAGAAGCCGTTGTCGCTGTTTATTGTGGAGGGGCGGAAAATGGTCGAAGCCGCCCGACAAAATAACCGGGTGGTGCAGACGGGCTCGCAACAGCGCAGCGCCGCCAACTTCCGCCAGGCTTGCGAACTGGTGCGCAATGGGTACATCGGCAAACTGCAAACGGTGCTGGTGGGAATCCCAGGGCCCAACCATCCCGGCAAGCTCGGCCCCGATAGCGATCCGCCGCCCGAATTAGACTACGATTTCTGGCTAGGGCCTGCGCCTGACCGCCCTTACAACGCCAAGCGAGTTCATTACAACTTCCGCTTCTTCCGCGACTATTCGGGCGGACAGATGACCAACTGGGGCGCGCACCATTTGGACATTGCCCATTGGGGAATTGGCGCCGACGAATCGGGGCCGCTGGAAGTAACGGCTGAGGTGGCTACGTTCCACCCAGAGAACTACCACGAAGTGACCGAAACTTGCCGCCTGGTCTATAAGTATCCCGACGATGTAACCGTGATTGTCGGCCAGAAACAGAAGGACATTCCCGATGGGACTACCTTCATCGGTTCGAAGGGCCGCATCTACGTCAATCGAGGCAAGTTGACGGCTGAACCGGAAGAGTTGCTGCAAACGAAGTTCAAGTCGAGTGACGAACGGCTGTACGTCAGCAACGATCACCATCGGAACTTCTTAGATTGCGTCAAAAGTCGGCAACGTCCGATTTGCGACGTTGAGATCGGCCACCGCACGGCCATCGCTTGTCACTTGGGCAACATCGCGGCCTACACGGGCAAGAAGGTGGTCTGGGACGCAGCAAACGAGAAGATCATCGGCGACGCCGAGTTGGCTGCACAGGTGGAGCGTCCTTACCGCAGCCCCTGGAAGCTGCCATCGTAAGTTTCCTGATAACGAGTTCGCACCATGCTCGCAATCGCCGCGCGCGCCGGTTTGTCCGAGGCGGTGCTGGTTGAGGCGCCGGACCTTCCTCCACCAAAGGAAGGCGAGGCGCTGTGCCGCACGCTGCAAGTCGGCGTGTGCGGCACCGACCGAGAGATTGTGGCGTCGGGGCAACCACTGGCGCCGCCAGGATCGGAGCACCTGATTTTGGGGCACGAATGCTTGGCGCGAATCGAGGAAGTAGGGCCGGGCGTTGAAATGCTTCGTCCGGGCGATCTCGTGGTTCCACTTGTGCGCCGCCCGTTACGCAGCGGCGCACGTCGCGCCGACCTGCTGCCGTTCGGCGAGTTTACCGAACGCGGCATTGTGCATGAGCATGGGTTCGCCCGGCCGGTGTTTCTCGATCGGGCAGAGTACTTGTTGCCGGTGGAGTTGGAGGTGGCCCCTGTGGCGGTGTTTGCCGAGCCGCTTTCGGTTGCCGAAAAAGCCGTGAATGAGGCAATCACGCTCCAGCGGGCTCGGTTAGGCGATGACGCCTGGACCGATCCGCCGCCGCGCGTGTTGGTGACGGGGCTTGGCCCGATTGCGTTTGCCGCAGTGCTGGCATGCCATTGTCGCAATTGGCCCGTCGCGGTTTATGGTCGCGACGAGGCTACGACGTCGCGCGGGCAGTTAGCCCAGGCGTTCGGGGCCAGGTATCTCTCGGCCCATGACTTTTCTTTCGAATTGGCTGATGTTGAGCGCGACGGCTTTGATCTGATTTTGGAATGCACAGGCAGTGACGACGTGATGATTCGGGCTGCCTCGGCTTTGGCGTCCTGCGGGGCGATGGTTTGGTTGGGAAGCGAACGCACGCCACGTCCTAAGCTGCATAATGTGGCGCTTTTGATGCGGCACGCCGTGCTGCGCAATCATTTGCACTTAGGCGCCGTGAATTCCGCTCTGCGCGACTTCGCCGATGCGCTCCGCCACTTGGCGCAACTGCGGCAAACGCATCCCCGCTTGCTGGAAGCTCTATTTACCGATTTCGTTTCTCCGGCCGATGCACTTTGGCATTACACGAACCGGAAACCGCAAGGTATCAAGACCGTCGTGGTGTACGGGGAATAAAACGGTTTTCTTATCTTCAGAAATAATGCCCGTCCCTGGTAATGCGCGCAATTGGCCGATCTTCGGCAAGTCCGACCGCTTGCGTTAAAGAGGATTCACGCGCTGGTGGTTTCTTCCGTACGTCGGGTGCAAAGGCGGTTGAAGTCGTCGGCTACATCGCGCCAGTAATCGTTGTCGCGGAACTGTAGCGGGGCTACGTCTTGCCCATGCGCTGCTTGTCGCAGGGCTTGGCGGAGGCGATAGACCGGCCCCACAAATCGATTGCTCAACCGCAGCACGTCCATCACCACCAGCGGCAGCAAGATCACGGTAGCCCCCAGCACCGGGCCGTAGACGCGCAGAGCACGGGCGAAGAGTTCGCCCGACGAGGTCGGCGTATCCGCCCAGGCGATCCAGCAGCACGCCATGAGCGCAGCCGCCAGCAGGCAAAAGAACCAGTAGGCGACCACGCGCAACATGAGCGTCATTTGGACGGAATCCAGAAACAAGCGGCGGCGGCGAGGCAATACCATGGCGTTGTGGTCCGAAGAAGGAGTGACGTCGCGAAGCGCGCAAGCGTCCGCCGCGTCAACTAGAGTCTAGCTTACGCCGTGGCCGTGCGCGATCGTCCACCTTTGCGCCAGACTGGCGTCGCGCGAAAAATGCCGCTATAAACCAGACAATTGCTCCACGCCTCTTTAATGCTCGAACCACACCATGAAGATTCAACGGATTCTTGCGCCGATCGACTTTAGCGAACCTTCGAAATACGCGCTGGCCTATGCCAAGGATTTGGCGGCTGCATTGGGGGCGTCGTTGCATGTGCTCTATGTTGAAGACGACCCGATCCTGACTGCCCATACCACGGGCCAAAGCTATCGCGATGAAGCAAAAGCCAAGGCCCTTGCGCGGCTCGAGGAGTTGTTTACCCCCGAAGAACGCGCCAAGTTGAACGTGGAGTTTGGCTATCGTGAAGGAAACGCCTTCGTTGAGATTGTGCGTTTCGCCCGCGATCAAAAAATGGATCTGATCGTCATGGGCACGCATGGTCGCCGGGCGCTGGCCCACGTGCTTTTGGGAAGCGTCGCCGAGAATGTGGTCCGCACGTCGTATTGTCCTGTGTTGACGTTGCGCCGTCCCGATCAGAATTTCGAGATGCCCTAACGATGCGTGCCGAACCGCTGCGCCAACGCGCCCGGACGAAAATTGTCGCCACGGTGGGACCGGCCAGCCGGAGCCGCGAAATGTTGGCCGCGTTAGTCGACGCGGGCGTCGATGTCTTTCGCTTGAACATGGCTCATGGCGACCGGCGGGAGCATGCGCAGGCTGTCGCCGATATTCGCCAAGTTAGCCGCGAGGCCGGCCGTCCTGTAGGCATCCTGGTTGACTTGGCGGGCCCCAAGATTCGCCTGGGGCAACTGCTGCAAGACCCCATCGTGTGCGAAGAAGGCGCCGAATTTCGCTTTGTGCGAGGCGATACGCCCGAGCGGCCCGATGATTTGGTCAGCACTTATCCGCGGTTGATCGACGAATTGAGAGAGGGCGACCGCGTATTGCTGGCCGATGGCGCCGTGGCGATGCGGGTGACGGCGAAGCATGCAGACTCGGTTATCTGCCGCGTCGAAGCTCCCGGGGAGATTCGCAGCCGTAAGGGAATCAACTTGCCGGGCGTTCGGCTCAGTACGCCCGCATTGACCGACGCCGACCGCGATAACGCTCTGTGGGCGGCGCAAAGCGAGGTCGACTTCATTAGTCTGAGCTTTGTGCGCAGCCCAGATGATTTAGAGCGTCTCAAGACGCTGCTACGTTCGGTCGGATCCTCGGCGATGGTCGTCGCCAAGATCGAAAAGCCCGAGGCGTTGGAGCGACTCGACGAGGTTGTACAGGCGACCGATGCGGTCATGGTGGCTCGGGGCGACTTGGGAGTCGAGATTGATGTGGCCGAGACGCCTGTGGCTCAGAAGCGGATTATCGCCGCCTGTACTCGGTATCAGAAGCCGGTGATTGTCGCTACGCAGATGCTCGAGAGCATGTCTTACGCTAAGCGGCCCACTCGGGCCGAAGTAAGCGACGTGGCCAACGCCATTCTCGACGGGGCCGACGCCTGCATGCTCTCGGGCGAGACAGCCGTGGGGGAGTTTCCCCGCGAAACCGTCGAGATGATGAATCGGATTCTGCTCAAGACTGAGCCGCTTTTGCGCGACCTGCCTCCACTCCCGCCGGCTGCAGCGCCGGGAGTGCATCCAATTACCGCAGCGGTGACGTACGGTGCGGGCCGCATTGCTGAACAGCTCGGCGCCAAGATGGTCGTGGTGGTGACGCGCAGCGGCGCCACAGCGCGGGTCAAAGCCAAGCAGCGCGACTTTATTCCCACCGTCGCTATCAGCAATTCCGAAAAGACGTTGCGGCAGATGTGCTTGTTCTGGGGGATTACGCCGCTCCCCGGGGCGCCAGTAGATAACCCCACGGAGCTGCGCCGATATGTTGAGGCGTGGGGGCTCGCCGACGGCCGTACGAGAAGCAGGTCGCCATGACCATTGAA
>CAYWIS010000072.1:2989-5312 GCA_964458385.1 uncultured Pirellulaceae bacterium | reverse complement strand
GCAGCAATTTGGGGGAACTGGCCCACAATGTGGTTGTGGTCCATGAAGTGGAAGAGCCGCCCCCCAACTAGCGCCATCGCTAGTCGCGGGGTTGCTGGGCCATGACGCTGGCAATGATTGCGTCAAGGTCGAACTGTGGCTGGTAGTTGATGGTTTCCTTGAGTCGGGAAAGATCGGGCACGCGGCGGCGTATATCTTCAAAGTCTTCGTCGTACGCCTCGGCGTAGCTTTGGAATTGGATGGGCGATGGCGGCGTGCGGCCCGCAGCGGCAATGACCCGCTGCGCCAACTCCACGATGGACACCGGCTGATCGCTGCCAATATTGAACACTTTGCCCAGGGCCTCGTCGGTGTCCATGAGCGCCAATACTGCGCGGACGACATCGCTCACATGAGCAAAGCAGCGGACTTGCTGGCCGTCGTCGTGTACGATCAGCGGCTCGCCGCGGAGTGCGGCTTCCACAAACCGCGGCAACACCATGCCGTAGGCGCCGGTCTGCCGCGGGCCGACGACGTTGAAGAAGCGGCCAATGACCACCGGCAAACGCGATTGCCGCCAATGCGCCAGAGCGAGGAACTCGTCGATCGCCTTGGACGCGCCGTAGGACCAGCGGGCCTTGGTCGTAGCGCCAAACACCAGATCGTCCCCTTCGCTCCAGACCGGCTTGGGGTTCTTGCCATACACTTCGCTGGTGCTGGCCAGGAAGAACTTGATTTCTCGCCCCCGCTCGCGCTGGCGGCGTAACTCGGCCAGGATAAGTTCGGTCGGATAGATGTTGCGCTCAATGGTCTGGATCGGCTCGCGGGCGATCAGCGCCACTCCGACCGCGGCCGCCAAATGATATACCTCGTCGACGTCCTCCAGGAGGCTGCGCACCAACAGGGCGTCGCTTACGGAGCCTCGGTGATACGTGAACCGCGGGTGTTCGCGCACCGCCGCCAAGTTGTCGGCCCGGCCGGTGGATTCATCGTCGACGACGGTCACACGATCGCCGCGCGCCAGGATCGCCTCGGTCAAATGCGAGCCAATAAACCCGGCGCCGCCGGTAACGAGAGCATGCTTCATAGTGATGGGGAAGGCGGACAGATGGTTGATTGTTGGGCGGCGACCAGCGTCGCTCCTCAACAACGACGCACGGGGGCTCTTTACTTACCATAGCGTGCGGCGACAACGGCACAGCCATCATTCCTGCATCGCGGCGGCAAGTTGGTCGATCAGCGTTTCTAGACATCCTGGCGCCAGAGCGGAAACCGACTCCTGATAGACGCCTTTGTCGTACAGATCACGCGGCGGCAAGTACGAAGGCCCCCAGCCGTCGGAGAGCGTCATCACCACCACGGGTGTGTGGGGAAAGCGGCGTCGAAGTTCGGTTTGCAGCAGGTTGTACGGCTCGCCAGAAACCGCTAACCACCATGCGTTGCCCATCCGCATCAGCGTGACCGGAAATGGGTACGCCGGTCCAGGCGGCAACGTTTCCAACCGCCGTAATAAACGGGTGCGACGCTCGACCAAGGCGCGGGCGTCGCGAGCTGCGGCCAGGTCGCCTCGCGTTGCGGCTGCTTGCTCTTGCTCTAGCCAGTGGTCTCGCTCTTGGCGGACTGTTTCGAGGGTGGGCAAGTCATTGCGATAGGGAAGATCAATCTTCCAACGACGCACCTCCCACACGGCGGCCGCATGTTCTTCCTCTTCGGTTTGTGGTGCATACCGCCAAGTTCCGATTGTGGCGCCCGACTCAACGGGGCCGGCGTATTCAAATCGTACGCCCGGTGGCGGAAGCGACTCGCAAACCGAAAGCACCGCATATCCCAATTGGCGGCCATTTCGGTCGGCCACGGCAGGATCGCCTACAAATCCTTCGCGCGGCCCCAGATCGCCCGAGGCGCCTTGCAGGAACACGCACGGAGCGCCGGTGGCAATTTCCACGGTTTCGCGCATCGCGCCGGGAAAGTCGGGACTGATCAAACGGTTGTCCCAGGCGAGCGTGGTGGGATGGCAGGCGTAGTTGACGAGCGTGGCCAGCGCGGCGCCATCGGAGTCGCGCGTGGCGCGCACGACCAGTACGGTGTCGTCGGCCGGCGCCTGCGGATTGAAGCCGCAAACAAACCGCCCGGCCGACGCATCCCAGAAGTCGCGATGCGC
This sequence comes from uncultured Pirellulaceae bacterium, assembly GCA_964458385.1. Lineage (GTDB taxonomy): Bacteria > Planctomycetota > Planctomycetia > Pirellulales > Pirellulaceae > JAHWKS01. The sequence goes on along the minus strand of CAYWIS010000072.1, from coordinate 3,172 downwards.
CGCCAGAGCGCAGCGGCCAACGCCGTAGGTGAAGGTAACGTCCGCCAAACGGCCCAAGGCCTGCGCGGTTAGTTCGGCGGCGCGGCGGGCGACATGGTCCAGATACTCGGGAATGAGCTCTCCGCCCGGCAGGTCGATGCGGTCCAGACTCATCAGGCCGGCGGCGTGGGTGTGCGAGAAGGT
>CAYWIS010000072.1:1795-2979 GCA_964458385.1 uncultured Pirellulaceae bacterium | reverse complement strand
AATGCCTCGCGTTCTACGCCGGTCGCTAGCGCAACATGGGAAGCCAGCCGCTCTAGCTCCGGAGCGCCGAGCAAACAGTGGTCCAATGCGATGACCACCTGCCGTGAGGTGGACGACGGAGCCGCATGGCGTGATTGGAAGACCATGGCCGTCGCACGCAGCGGTCGATGAATTCCCTCGGCGCGGTCATGCGTCGCCGCGCCCCACATACGATGATAGATGCCTACAGGCGGTGTAATGTCGCCCACGGCCAGGGCGAACTGCAAACGGCTTTGAGGTGCGGCAACGTGCATACGATGATACTACCCAAGTAACAATGACGAATAATAGCGAGAGACTAGCAGGCTCGGAGCGTTCGCAACAGAGTCGGCGTTGACTTTGGCGCCAGATTTTACCCTTCCTACGCCGGAGGTGAGGATTCTTCGCCGCCCTACACGCGATGCGGAGAACGGCTTGGGCGTAGGGGGCTTGCGCCAAAATCTCTTGCCCCAAAGTGGTTTGCGTCGATACACTTATCAAGCGTGGTATGGAAGCCGCCTCCTCGTCGACTGGAGTCTTCTCGATGCTTTCCTCCCTCCTTTTGGCATTCCTCTCGCTTTCTGCGCCTGCGCCCGACACCGTGGTTGTTTGCCCCGATGAGTTTCGCGCGGCGTTGCAGCCTTGGATCGACTATCGCACGACGCAGGGACATGTGGTCGAAGTGGTATCGAACGAAGGCGCGGCAAGCGACATCCAGCAACGCATTGCTGCGGTGGCCCAAGGGGGACGCCTGCGCGCGGTCGTGCTTGTGGGCGATGCCCCTCCGCAAGGAGCGTCAGACCCTGCTGCGCACGCGATCACTGTGCCAACCCACTTGGTGGAGGCCAAGGTCAACATTCATTGGGGCTCGGAGCCAGAGATTGCCGGCGACAACCTCTACGCGGACTTGGATGGCGACGAAACACCGGACGTAGCCATTGGGCGGTTACCCGTCGACAGCGCCGAAGAACTGGCCGGGCTGGTGCGCAAGATCATTGCTTATGAGACCTCGGCGATGTTTGGCCCCTGGCGTCGGAGCATCAATTTAGTCGCCGGCGTGGGAGGTTTTGGACCGGTCGTCGACTCGGTGCTGGAGACCGCCGCCAAGCGATTCCTGACCGAAGGCATTCCCGCCGCTTACCGCACCACGATGACCTACGGTAGTT
>CAYWIS010000072.1:0-1785 GCA_964458385.1 uncultured Pirellulaceae bacterium | reverse complement strand
CCGTTTTGCCCTGACCCACGACAGTTCCAGAACGCCGTGCTGGTCCGTTTTAACGAAGGCTGTCTGTTCTGGGTGTACCTGGGGCACGGACAACGGCACGGTTTAGATCTTGTGCAAACGCCAGTGGGGCGCTATCCGATTCTTTCGTTGGCGGACGCGAATAAGCTTGCTGCGAACAACACACCTCCGATTGCGATCTTTCTGGCTTGCTACACGGGCGCGTTCGACGCTCCGCGGGATTGTCTGGCGGAAGAAGTATTGCGTGCGCCCGGCGGACCGGTCGCGGTGTTGGCCGGCTCGCGAGTGACGATGCCCTACGCGATGGCCGTGCTGGGCGTGGAGCTGATGGACGAAGTGTTCCAACACAACCGTCTCACGCTTGGCGAGGCGGTATTACACGCCAAACGCCGCTTGGTGCAAGAAACCGACTTGGCCGACGAGGGGCGGCTTTCGCGGCGTGAGTTCCTGGACACCCTGGCCCGCGCTCTTAGCCCCAAGCCCGACTTGCTCGAAGCGGAACGTCGCGAGCACCTGCACTTGTTCAACCTGCTTGGGGATCCGTTGTTGCGTCTTTACACGCCGGCCCAAGTCAATCTTTCGGTTGCTGAAGAAATTGAGGCTGGCGGACGGTTGGTCGTAACCGGCGAGGCGCCTTTGGCGGGACGTATGATGATCGAACTTGTTTGCCGCCGCGACCGCTTAACTTTCCAGCCGCCGGCGCGAAACGAATTACCGCCCATCCACGAGGCGCTCGCGGAGCTTGATACCGTCTACGCCAAGGCGAATGATCATCGCTGGACGGTGCAACACGTCGATGTGCCGGCGGGGGCGTTTCAGGTGACGCTGGACGTTCCCTCGGAAGCCCGCGGCCACAGCCATGTGCGCGTGTTCCTGGAAGGCGCCGACCATTGCGCTTTGGGCGCGGCCGATGTTTACATCCGGCGCGCTCGCATGATGGCCGCTGAGTAGCCATCCGCACGTTGCCGCCTGCGGTGTGATTTCACCATCGCTTGCTACTTCACTTCGATGGCGCCGTGAGGATCCAGGTCGAACTGTAAGCGTCGGTCGCGAACGTGGGGATGAGCAACAAAGAAGTGGGAAAGACGGGCCACCACTTCGGTTTCCAGTGTGCGTTGGAGCGGCCGGGCGCCGTAGCGTGGATCGAAGCCGATTCGGGTTAAATGTTCCACCAGGCGATCGCTAAAGGTTAGATGCAAACGGCGTTGGGTTAACCCTTCGCGGTGGCCAAGCGCCTCAAGCTCCTTGCGAGCGATCGCCAGGCACGTGTCCCAGGAAAGCGGTTGAAACGTGACTACGTGATCAATGCGGTTGAAGAACTCGGGGCGGAAGAAGGATTTGATTTCTGACAGGTAGGAGGCGCCTGCGGCGTCGTTGAACCCAAGCGACCGTCGTTGGTTGGCTCCGAGGTTGCTGGTCATCACGAGGATGACGCTCTTGAAGTTCGTGGTGCGGCCGTGCCGGTCGGTCAACCGCCCTTCGTCAAACAGACCCAAAAGTACATCAAATACGTCGGGATGCGCCTTTTCGACTTCATCCAGCAGCACCACGACAAACGGCTGTTGCCGCACGCGGGCGATCAGATCGCTGGGGGTACGGTCAGGCTTGGAAAGCAAACGCTCGGCGGCGTCCCCGCTTGAGTACTCGCTCATGTCTAGCCGCACCAGCCGGTCTGTCTGGTGGCCGTGACCGATCAGATAATCCGACAGCGTTTTGGCCAACTCGGTTTTTCCGACGCCGGTCTGTCCGGCGAACAATAACACGCCC
>CAYWIS010000071.1:20698-25538 GCA_964458385.1 uncultured Pirellulaceae bacterium | reverse complement strand
GAATACGCTTTCGAAAGCGTATAACAGGTCGCCGCCGGCCAGCGGCTGCGAATCGGCCACCAACGTGCGGTAATAGTTGAACTGCCCGGCCGTCAGTTTGGCGATCCCTTCGGGCAAGGTGCGGCGCGTACGCAGGTCCAGGGCGCCGGCCGAGCCGAAATCACCAACGTCGGCGTGATAGGGCCCTAGCTTGTACTCGCCGTAATCAATCAGTTCGGGAATCAGCCAGTTGATGTCGAGATAACCCTGGCCGTGACCGTGCGAGGGAAGATTCACCGGCGCGCCATCCACCCGCAGCAAGAAGTCGGTGCCGTGGTCCAGGTTGAAGCCGCGAACGAAGAACTGGTTCGCTTTGCCCGATCCACTGTGCTGTGTGGCGATCATGCCGGGAACAAGTTCAACAATCTCTCCTGGCCGCAGAAACGGCCGGTTCGCCAGGTCGGCTTGACCAAACACGCCATGCGAGGCCGAGTCCGATTGGCCGACCAAGTTCTGGCCGCGCCCGACGGACGACGCATCCATGAGCGACGGTTGGGGGAAATTGCCAAACGCCCCCTCGGAGGGAAACGATGGCGCGGGATTGAACATCGGGGCGGGAGCCTGGCTGGTCCCGGTTTCCGCCGGTTGGGGCGCCACGCCTTCGACCACCGTTTCGGGCAATTCGGGCACGGCGGAGCCCGCACCTTCTTGCGCGTGCGACGCCCCCACCGCCGCAACAATCCCTATCAGCGCCGCTAGATAGACTCGATATCGCATCCCCCCTGCCTCCACGTTTTCAACCGTGTAGTCTCTTTTGGTATCGGCTTTGTTGGCTGTAGGGGTGATTCAAATTGTAGTGGTCGCGTAGGTGTTGCTGTGGTAGAGCAAGGCGGTCGCGTTAAAGTTGCTGTTTTTCCTAGACTGTTTAATTGCCACGGCGCAAGGCGCCATAATGGGCGAACCCACCGCGTGACTTCTGGGGACGGTAGGCGAAGACTCTTCACGCTCGGGAGAAGCTGAGAGCCTTTCGCGCCGGTGGCGCCCTCAAACGGAACGCGGTCTGGCCCCGCTACCACGCGCAAGGCTGGTGTTCACCCGCCCACGCCGTGAACGTGCTCGGGGCAGTATTCTCTGGCAATAGAAGAAACCATGCAGCTTAGCGCCCCCATGATGGCTCTTTCCTTGCTTGGAGGGATTCTGGCAGGCGTGTTTTCTGTAACCCACGCTGCCGCCGCAGATATGCTGCCGCCAAACAGCGTGGTTGCGGCGGTGCGCCCGGGAGAGACGCTGCACTTGGTGTCGGCCTTAGAGGCGGGGGCGCGCGTGACGCCCGGCGGATGGAGCTTGCACGATACCGCCTGGACCGTGGCGCCGCGCTCCATGGGCGCAAAGGTGGGGCGCGACGCGCTGGCGTTCCGGGGAACGGCCCGTCAAACAGGCAAAGGCGACTTTATCGTTGGCGGCCCGGTTCCCGGCGAGACCCTCGCCTTGGGCGGTTGGTTTTACCTTGCCGAGAACGCCAACGTGCGCGAAGTCGGCTTCCAAGTTTACGATCACGAAGGCGAAGCCCTGCTCTATCTGGCTCCTGTCGAAGGGACGGGCTGGCGGTGGATCGAAGCGCCGCTTACCGGCTGGAAGCAGGCTTATCCCCAGGCTGACAAAAACCAAACGCCCGACATGCCGCTCAAATCGGTCAACATCATCTGGTGGTCCCAAGAGTCCGGCCCCAGTGAGGTGATCGTGGATGGCGTCATCGCGCGGGTGTGTCTTCCAGAGGAAGCGCGCCCGGCGGCGCCAACGGTGGAGCTGACCAGCGCGACCGACGCTCCGTTGGGCGAGGCTTATGGCGGCTCGCTGCTGGTGGCTAATCCCAGCGACCAGCCGCAGACGGCGCACATCGAACTTTCGCTCCAACGCGACGGCTCGCTGTATGACGCGCCTTTGCCCGATCCGCTCCATGGCGACGACCTGGCCTACGGCGCGCGAAGTTGGACCGTGGCCGATGGCAAAACGATTGCAGAAAACACGTTGACCGACGGTTTGGATTACACCGCCGCCGAAACCGCTTATCGCTCGGGCTACTGGAAGTCGGCCGAGCAAGTGGTGGAACTAGACCGCCCGCGGCGGGTTACTGCTCTGGGATGGCTCGCGGGGGACGCCAATTGGGTTTGGAAAGTTGACGTGCTGGCGTCGGTCGACGGGGAGACCTTCACCGAAGTTCCCGAACTGCAAGGCGTCGAGCTGCATGGCCGTTGGGGCGAGCAGCGCTTTCCGGCGTTCGCTCCTTTCCGCGCCCGCTGGATCAAGCTGCGTTATCACCGGGATGGCGCCAAGATGGATGTTGTGCGCATGCCCGCGGCGCTGCGCGTTTGGGATGGGATCAACGACGAGTCGTTCGCCCTTCCGCAAGCGGGCGACGAATTGGATCGCCGCGTGTTGGTCCAAGAGATTCCCGCCCGCGGGTTCGCGGTGGTGGCCTTCGAGTTCAAGCCGAAACTAACGCCGGGCCAGTACTTGCTGGCTGGCAAAGTGCGCCTGGGCGAGACAACGCGGCTGTTGGCGCAGCCGGTTTTCGTTGAGCCGCCGTTGTTGGAAGGAGTCGACGCGGAATCTCGGTTTGGCGTGAACGGGTCGCGCGTTGAGTTGGCGCCGGAACTTCGCAAGCTCGGCGTAGGTTGGGTGCGGTTTGAGAACTTCAAGTGGCCGTTTGTCTCGCCCGCCGCACATCAATACGCCTTTGACGGCTCGGTGCAGCCGTGGGTGGTCAACGTCGATCAGATAACCCACGACTACCGCCAGGCGGGACTCTACATTCTGCCGATGATGTTTCTTACCCCGCAGTGGGCGTCGGGCGCCGATAAAGCGACCGCCGGCTCGATGTTGCTCTCTCAACCGCCGCAGAATAACGCCGACTTCGGCGAATTTGTTTTTCAGTCAGTCGCTCGCTATGGCGCTCGCCGGGTGGATCCCGCGTTGCTGAAGACCAAGGACCGGCTCAGCGGTCTCGGACGTATTCGCTACTTTGAACTGGGGAATGAGCCGAACTTGAACCCGCTGCGCGACCCAGAACGGCCGCCTACCTGGGGACCGTGGGCCGGAACCATGGAGCAATGGTGGACCATGTGGCGCTACGGCGCCGAAGCGGTCAAAAAGGCCGATCCCCATGCGGTGGTGGTCAGTCCTGGTTTCGCCGGCGCAACAGCCGAGATTGTTGATCAACTGCGGCTGCACACCTATGCCGATGGCGTTCGGCCGTTGGACCTGGTCGATGTGTTGAGCGTCCATTTCTACTCGGGGCGCACGCCGCCCGAGATCGCCACCGCCGATGTGAACAACGCTCAAGGATATGAGGTGTCGTTCGTGGAGCACCTAAAACGGCTGGTGGAATGGCGAGACCGTCACAAGCCGGGGGCTCCCATCTGGATGACCGAAACCGGCTACGACACCGGCGGCCCCATCGGAACCAACGAGCGGCTGCAGGCTGCACGTCTGCCGCGTGTGGTGGCTTTGTGCCTGGCCAACGGCGTCGACAAGGTGATGGTCTATCGCGAATCGGGGGCGACTCCCTCGCAGCACGCCGCTTCGGGTTTGTTGCGGAACGACTTGAGCCGCCGTCCGTCGTGGTACACCTACGCTACGTTGATCCGCCAGCTTCACGGCGCCAGGCCGGGCCGCCGCTTGCCGCATCCCGATCCCAATGTCTGGCTCCAGACGTGGCGCCGCGACGGCAAGACGATGCTTATGGCGTACACCGTGACCGGCCAAGGCAAATTGGATTTGGATCTAGGCGCCGCGCGGGTGACCGACGCATTTGGCGGCGTGAGAGAGGTTGATTCAACGCACGACCTGCCGCTGAGCGAGTTCCCTTGCTACTTGAGCGATCTGACAAATGAGTCGGCCGTGGCGCCGCTTGAGGAGCAGGCGGCCAAACTGGACCGGCAACGAGCCCGGCAGCGCCAAGCCGACGCGCAGCGGCGGGTGTACCTTTTCAACTTTGGCGAGCCGCACGAACCGGCGGCCCTCGATATGGGCCGATTGCGCTATTACCAGCCTGTGCCCGCCAACACGCTCTACCGCCAAGAGACAGGGTTCGGGTTTGTCAACTCTCCAGCCGCGCGGAACGACTACCGGCACTGGATGGCCGCGCCCGTGGAACGGTACGCTGTGCAAGTAGACCAGAGCCATGTCTTCCAGTTCGACGTAGCACCCGGCCGCTACGAACTGCGCATGAACGCCGCGCCGACCCACGGCCCATCGAAAATAACGCTGGAAGGCGCCGACGAGGGACCGGTCACGCTTCACTTCATCCCCGACAAAAGCGAAACGCTCTCGCGGGCGATTACCGTCTCGGGCGACGCTTTGCGCCTTCGCTTTGCCGGCCGGCATCTGCTTCGCTGGCTGGTGCTCGAAGAAAAGCCGGCCAAGTAGAGCCAATAAGTGCGGCAACCCAGGTCCGCTTTTGCCTGCCTTCTGGCTGGGTAAGAGCTGCGTCCGCGGCGACAAAGAAAGTTCAGGAAAAAGTTAGAAAAATCTTTGGAAAGCCGCGGGTTGATCTGCTATAGAGAATGCATTTCGTTCCTCCCCCGGTCGGTTGCCCATGCTTCGCTTTCCGAGTGGTTCGGTGCGTCGTCTGGCGGCGCTGGCGCTGATAACGCCGGGCGTGTTAGCCTGTGGGCGGGAGGAACGGCCGGCCACGTTCCCCGTGCGAGGCGAACTTTTCGTCCATGCTCAACCTGCCGTGGGCGCGGTCGTGATCTTGCATCCCGTTCCGCCCGCCGCCCACCCGGCGCTGTGGCCGGCGGGGTATCCGCGCGGGTATGTGGCCGAGGATGGCTCATTCACGGTGCGCCTCTTTGATGAC
>CAYWIS010000071.1:0-20688 GCA_964458385.1 uncultured Pirellulaceae bacterium | reverse complement strand
GCGCTCCTGCCGGCAAGTACGAATTGTTGGTTCATTGGCCGGCCAGCGCTACGGCCTCTAATGACGCTGCCGGCCCCGATCGGGACGAGGACGCCCAGGATCGGCTTGGCGGACAATTTCTTAACCCCGAGGCGTCGCCGCTTCGGCGGGTTGTCAAAGAGCAGATGAACGATTGGGGACGGTTGGAGTTGCCTTGATCTCGACGTGGTTGCTATGCCGCCGTTCACGCCGAGCACCGGGAGGCGCGGGTTTACGCTGGTCGAGCTACTGGTGGTGATTGCCATTATCGGCTTGCTGGTAGCGCTCCTGTTGCCGGCAGTGCAAGCGGCGCGAGAGGCGGCCCGGCGCGTCGCCTGCACGAACAACCTCAAGCAGATCGGCCTGGCGCTGCATAACTTCCACGACGCCTACCGGACGTTTCCCGCAGGCGGCATCGACAACGGCGCCAGCCCGGCCGCCGTGCGGTTCCAAGTGCCGGCCGGCGTTGAACATGGCTGGGTGGTGTTTCTTTTGCCGTTTCTGGAGCAGCAGCCGCTTTACGATCGTTACCGTTTGGATCGCGACTGGCGAGCGCCCGAGAACCAGGCCGCGCGCGAGACGCGGCTGCCGGGACTGCAATGCCCTACCACGCCCCACGGCGACCGAACCGATCAATTCACATGGAACAGCAACCCGGTCCGTGCGGCGCCGGCCGACTATGGCGTCAACAACCAGATTTACACGGCGCTGGGGCCGCTTGGGCTGATCGATCCGGCGACTCAGGCGGCGCCGCATGGAGTGATGCGCATCAATCAACTTCAAGGCTTCGCCCAGATTGCCGACGGCGCCTCGAACACCATGTGGATCTGCGAAGACGCGGGACGGCCAACCCGCTATCGCCGACGCTCGGTCGCTTCGGGGCGAATCACCGGCGCCGGTTGGGCTGACCGCGAAAACGCCTACTGGACGCACGGATACACGGCCGACGGCGTGAACTACCCCGGCCCGTGCGCCATCAACTGCACCAATGCCAACGAGATCTACGCCTTTCACCCCGGCGGCGCCATGTGCCTGCTTGGCGACGCTTCGGTTCGCCTGATCAGCGAAACGGTTGAGATTCGCGTCATTGGCCGCCTCCTCACCGCCGCCGCCGGCGAAACGGTGGGAGAGTTTTAAGACCGCCTACAAAAACGACGAAAGCGGCAAGGGAACACCGCTTTCGTCGTGGCTGGGTTGCTCGCGTTGTGCGGGGCTTTATTCTTCGCGCTGGGGTGCGGGGGCGTCACCGTCGCGTTCGCGCCGTTCCCGCTGGGGACGTTCGCGTTCGGGACGTCTGCGTTCAGGGCGTTCGTCCTCGATACGGTCGCGTTCTCCTTCGCGCGGCGGGCGGCGCTGAGGACCAAGTTCGCGCTCCAGGTTCTCGATTTGCTGGGCGACTTGGGCCGCCAATTCATGGGCGCCGGCGGCTCGAAGGTTCTCTACGGCGACCCGCAGATGGTGCAAGCGGCGCATGGGTTCGCTGGAGTCAGGAACGTAACGGGCCATGATGTCGCGGGCTTCGCGTTCTAATTGGGCGGCTCGTTCGTTCTCGCCTGCTTCGCGCAATTTGTGGATTTCTTGCTTGAGGTTTTCCAAGCGGTCGCGCACTTCGGGCGGAAATTGCGGCGGCGGTCCGCCGGCGAATCGTCGCGTGAGGGCCTGGAGTTCTTGCAACAGACGTTCTGCTTCGTCAGCGCGGCCCGCTTGGCGAGCTTCTTGAATCTGCCGCTTGAGAGCTTCCGCCCGCTCGCGCGCTTCGGGCGGGAGAGGTCGAGGACCCGGGCCCGGTTCGCCTCGCAGTTGCGAGAATTCCTGGGGCGCGGCTGGAAGATCGCGTTGCCGGTCGCGAAAGTCGGGGCGGTTGCCCCCGCCGCGCAGCTCCCGAAGTTCGCGCTCTAGTTGTTCCAGCCGCGCTTCCAAACGCTGAATCTGTAGGGCGCGCTCGCCTTGGGGGCGATCGGCCGCAGGGCGATCTTTCGGGCGTTCCTCTTCGCTTTGGGCCCAGGCGGCAGCGCCCACCAGGCCGATGCCCGCCGATAGCAGCAGGGCTAGCCAGATCCACGATCGCATCTTTATCGCCATCGCCTCGTACCTCTTGGAGAAGGAAAAGAAACGCCGCACCGCCACGCGCAGGGGTGCGTCTCTTCAACTACCCAGCCAGCCACGACACGCCCTTGCGCCCAAGCGGCGCCCAACGCAAACCGCAAGCGCCCCAGGCCGTTTGGTCTTTGCTCAAGCCAGGACCAAGACCAGCGTGTTAAGAAACCACCGCAAACGGCAGACGTTATACTTCCGGCGCGGGGAGAAAACAAGCAAATTCCCAAGCACCGTAATCTTGCAGGCGAGAACCTGCGTCGAAGGCGCATCGGGCGGTTGGGTTGGCCGGCGCGTCCGCCAAGCAAGTCGAGCGGGAGCGCCCTCGACTGTGTTGGGGGGGAGTTGGTAGACTGGCCGCGGTTTGTTTTCTTGGAGTCTTTTAAGGAGTTGTGCGTCGTGAGAACCCCGTTAATCGCCGGCAATTGGAAGATGAACCTCAACCGCGCCGAGGCGACGGCGCTGGCCGGGGCGATCGTCCAGGCGCTCGGCGCCGACGCCGCCCAATATAAGAACGCCGAAGTGGCTCTCTGTCCGCCCAGCGTGTATTTGGATGCGGTGGCTCAGACTCTGCAAGGCTCGCAGGTGGCGCTGGGGGCGCAGAACATGTATCACGAAAAGAACGGCGCCTATACCGGCGAGGTGAGCGCCGCCATGCTTCGCGATGTGGGCTGCAAGTACGTTGTGCTGGGGCACAGCGAGCGGCGGCACATCTTGGGCGAGTCCAACCAGGATGTTAACCGGAAAGTGCTGGCGGCTCTCGAGGCCGGGTTGTCTCCCATTGTGTGCGTCGGGGAAACGCTGCAGCAGCGCGAAGCCGGCCAAACCACCGACGTCGTATGGGAGCAGTTTTTCGGCTCGCTGGCCGGCGTTTCGGCCGAACAAATGACCCGGGTGGTCATCGCCTACGAACCGGTGTGGGCCATTGGCACCGGCAAGACCGCCACTCCCGAACAGGCCGAAGCGGTGCATGCCGATCTTCGCAGGATTTTGGAAATCCGGTACAATGCCCAAACGGCCCAAGCCGTACGCATTCAATACGGCGGCAGTGTTAAGCCCGAAAACGCCCGTGAACTGCTGTCGCAACCGAACATTGACGGCGCGCTGGTAGGCGGAGCCTCGCTGGAAGCCGAAAAGTTTTTAGGAATCATCGCGGCTGCATAACGCCTGGCGCCGCTCACCCTTTGAACGCACACAGGCGGAAGCCTGTCTTACTCACGGATCGGTAACATGCACACGTTCTGGCAATACTTCTTTGGGATCACGCTGTTCCTGGTATCGACCTTCCTGATTCTTCTGGTCCTGGTGCAGCGGGGGCGCGGAGGCGGCCTGGCGGGCGCCCTGGGTGGTCCGGGCGGTCAGAGCGCGTTCGGCACGAAGGCGGGCGATACGTTTACCTGGATTACGGCCGGCGCCGCGATGGTGTGGATCGTTCTGTCGATGGCGGCGATCAAGCTCCTTACCAACAGCACGGGAGGGTTCGGCAACATTCAAGGCATTACGCCCTCGACGCCGGCCGCTTCGGCGCCGTTGGATCGACCCCGCTCACGCACCGACGCCCCCGCGCGTGGCGATACGCCCGGCGCCGGCGCTCCCGCGGCTGAGCAGTCCGCCAACGAATCGGCCGACGAGTAACCGGCGGGCTCAAGCGGAGTCGATGTAAAGATTGCCAGGCGGGGCGCGCCTGCGGCGTGGCGGCGCCTTGCCAAGTGAAAAACGCCCTGGCTCCGCGGTTAGGGTTCGTGATCGCTTCCTTTGCCACGACCAGGACCATTGCCGATTGGACGTTCTCACCTGGAGCGTGGGAGCGAGTATTTCATATTTTCTGGGGAGTTCCTGTACCTTGATCTCCAGCATGACTGGCTTTGGCGAGGCCCGCCACGAGGCGGCAGGCCGAACCGTGGCCGTCGAAATCCGCACCATCAATAGCCGTCATTTCAAGCTCACGGTGCGCGCTCCGGAAGGCTATGGAGCGCTGGAGGCGCAGGTCGAAGAGTTGATCCGCCGCTACGTGGGACGAGGCACCGTACAAGTCTGGCTGCGTATTGACCAGGAACGCGGCGCCGCAACCTCGCGCTTTAACGAAGAAGTGCTGCTGGGCTACTTCCGCCACCTGCAAGACATTGCCGAACGGTTAGAATTAAACGAGACGCCCCGTTTGGACCGACTGGTGACGTTGCCGGGCGTGGTGGACGAGAACGCCGCCGCTGTCGATGTGGAGGCTGTCTGGCCGGCAGTGGAAGGCGCCGTGATCGAGGCGGTTGAGAAGCTCACGGCCATGCGGTCGGAAGAAGGCCGTGCCATGGCCGCCGACTTGGAAGCGAACTGCGGCCTCATTGCCGAGAAGCTGGCCGCCATCGAACGCCAGGCGCCGCTGGTGATCGAAGCCTACCAGAACCGGTTGACCGAGCGCCTGAACCGCTTGCTGGCCCAGCACGAGGTGCAAGTGGAGCCGGCCGACGTTATTCGCGAGGTGGGAATCTTCGCTGAACGCTCTGACATTTCGGAAGAGATTGTGCGGCTGCGCAGCCACATTGCTCAGTTTCTGGACGTGATGCGGAACGAAGAGCACGCGGGCAAAAAGCTAGAGTTCCTTACCCAAGAGATGTTCCGCGAAGCGAACACCATTGGCTCCAAGGCGGGCGACAGCGAGATCGCCCACCGTGTGGTGGAGATCAAAGCCGCCGTCGAGCGCATCCGCGAAATGGTCCAGAACGTGGAGTAACGCCCGCCTGCCGCCGCCCCATCGGGTTAGCCCGTTGATCCTTCCTTTTTCCGACCTGCTGCGAGTTGCCCCATGTCCACCGGCCGTCTGGTCATCATCTCTGGTCCCTCGGGGGCGGGAAAGACGACGGTCCGCAAACGTCTGCTGGCCGAGTGCCCCTTGCCGTTGTACCGCAGCATCTCGGCCACGACCCGGCCGCCACGCCCCACGGAACAGGACCATGTGGACTATCATTTTCTGAGCGATGATGAATTCCGCCGGCTTCGGGAAGCGGGGGAATTCCTGGAATGCTGCGAGGTGTTCGGCCGTGGCTACTGGTATGGCACGCTCAAGAGTGAGGTCGCCTCTGGCCTTGCGGCGGGTAAATGGGTAATTTTAGAGATAGACGTTCAAGGGGCGATGAAGGTACTCGAGCAGGCGCCCGACGCAATTACCATCTTTGTCCATCCCGGTTCAATGGAGGAACTGGAGCGACGTCTGCGCGGCCGCGGCGCCGAAAGTGAGGAAGCGATCGTGCGGCGACTCGAGGTGGCTCGTCACGAACTCGCTTTTGCCCGGCAGTACCGCTATATCGTTGAGAACCATACCGTCGATCAGACGGTGCGCGACATTTGCCGGATTCTTACCCGCATCTACGAGGGAGAGGAATGCTCGAAGAACTGAAAGAAGAATACATTGTGAACAAGGTCGGTGGGCGCTTTAAGCTCTCAATGCTGATCCAGAAACGCCTGGTTCAGTTGAACCGCGGGAGCCGCCCCCTGGTGCAAACCGACTCGACCAACAAGATGCAGATCGTGATCCAGGAGATCCTGGAGGACAAGATCTATCTTGACACTTCCAACGAAGTGCGCACCGCGGCCAATCTGAATATTGGCATCGAGGGGCCGCAATTCAGCATGGACGACGACTAATTCCCGCCTCGATGGAAGGGTTCTCCCCAACGGAGAACCAGCCCTGGGGACAACAGCCGGCGGCTAACAGCCGCCGGAGGCCTTCCCCACCCTTAGCCCTCAACACTTCTGTTTTCCACCCTCGATCTTTGACCTCTCACTGCTTTACCTCGCCCACTCATGACCGGCCGCGAAGTTATCATCGGCGTTACCGGCGGTATCGCGGCCTATAAGACGGCGGCGCTGGTTAGCCAGTTAGTGCAAGCAGGAGCGGGCGTGACGGTGGTCACCACGGTCGCCGCCGAGCGGTTTGTTGGCCCCGCCACGTTTGCGGCCTTAACGGGCAGGCCGGTGGTGCGCGAAGTGTTCGACGAACCACGCCACCCGCTGGGCGCCCACATCGACTTGGCGGCCAAGGGGCATCTGTTGTGCGTCGCCCCGGCCACCGCTAACTTCCTGGCCAAGGCGGCCTGCGGCCTGGCCGACGATTTGCTTTCGACACTCTACTTGGCCTTCCCCGGCCCCGTGCTGCTGGCGCCGGCCATGAACAACGCCATGTGGGAGAAGCCCGCCGTGCAGCGCAACGTAGCGCAATTGCGAGCCGACGGCGTGCAGGTCATCGATCCCGAAGAAGGTTGGCTCAGTTGCCGCGTCAAAGGCGTCGGCCGCATGGCCTCGCCCGACCGCATCTTCGCCGCCATTCAAGCGACACTCGCTTCGAGCGGCTAATCTTCGGGGCTTTCTCCCCGTCGCGCTTGGCCTCCGCCGGTCGGCTTGTGCGGTGCATGTGCATTGTGCGCCCCGCCAAGGGTGAAGCAGTCATTGACCCTGCTCCACCGGACTTGAAGCGCGCCGCCATGCTTTCCCGACGCTCGATTGCCAAGTTGCAACAAGCCGCCCCGCGCCCGGCGGCTAGCCGCCCTACCACTCACCCTCCATTCTCCCTGAGCGGCAAGGGGCTAGCCGCCGACAGCCTTCCAACTAAGAGAAACGAACCTGTGTACTCTGGGCTCTACGCCCAAAAGAACGGTGAAACTGGTAAGAAGTTAGCGGAAGCTGCGGCAATACCGTCATCTCTTGGTGTCTACCTTGGAGCGGCCGGGCTCTGGTCCCATCGGCAGCGCTTGCCGCTGATGCGGGCGGCGTTGGCCGCCGCCCGCTGCGCAGTTCGACCGTCGATGGGCAGATGCACCTTTTTGCGAGTGAAGTTTCGCAAATTAGAAGTTACGGTTGATGAACGTGCGGAATTCGCCGTCAAACACCCGATCGGCACTGGTCAACGGCACGCTGTAACCGAGCGTCCAGGTGGTGAACAAGCCAAGGCGGATATGGCTACCCACCGTCGCATTAAGCAGGTCAAGATCTGCGGAAGGATCGCCAATGATAAAGTTATCCCGCTGGACCGAATCGGCGTCGCTTACACTCTTGGCGTAGTGCAGCTCTGCCGTGAGGGCCAAACCGCTCAGGCTGTCTGTAATGCTGTCGTCGCGGAACAGCCACGCTCCAGCACTGAGGTCAACAAACATGAACGTTTGATCGTTCCATTGCCCAGCAGGGGTCAGTTTATGGGTGATTGTCGCATTGGTGAAATCGATCGTCGCTTGGTCAAGTGAAACGGCGTTACCGTTCAAGTCAAAATCAAACGACAAGAAAGCATGGGCGAAGAACCAATCGTTGGGCGTCACAAGGGCGGCGAGAAAGGGAGTTAAGTGAACCGCCTCGTTCTTGACTTCCACCAGGTGCGTACCGTTGGTTGTCACGACCGAGAGATCGTCGCCCGTGGGGAGAGAAATGCCTAGCCCCGCGGCCGCCGTCAACGTAGCGTCTTCGTACAGCAGAGTCTTCAGTGCAATGTTGAGGTTGCCCATCTCGAATTTGTCAAAATTGGTTGGACCGTCGGCAACCACGTTGCTGTCGAGCGTTGTGGCCATGGGAACACGCACTTGGATCGACGACAGAACGTTGGTAAACGGATCGGTGAACGTTTTCTCAAACCCGGGCGTAAAACGGTTCACATCGACGCCGGACACATGAAGCGGAACGTTATGGAAGTAGTTGTAGTCGAAGAAGATGCGATCCTGAGGCAAAGCGCTGTTGTTGTCGGAGAGCTTGACCCGTCCCACGACCGTGTCGCCAGGATTGGGAATACAAATTAAAACCGCCGGCGAATTAACCAGGGGCGTGAACGTTACGGTTTGAGAAACTTCATAGGTGCTTTCCACCAATACGAGAGATTCACCGCCCGGGCCTATTCCGACTTCGGTCCCTGTACTTACGCGTTCGGCTGTCCCTCCGGTCGATTCCACGCGCCCTTCCCCATGCTGCGCGACAACTGCGTCTGCAAGTGCGGCTTGGTAAGCCGCGTCTCCTGGGGAAAGAGCAAAAGAGCCATTCGGGAAAACATCAGATTCTAATCCGGTCGGGCCAACGCTTGAGAAACTCGTGGCAGGCAGCGGAACGCCGTTTAACGTCGTTGCGGGGATTTGGAAAGTTACGACTCCTCCGTTTACCGAACCGCCAGGCACGGAAACGTTTTCCGTAGTGATTCCGTCGTAACTAGTGGTTTCGGAAATAATTGTCTGTGCCGGAGAAATCCCCGAGATGGTAATGTTTGTAGGCGTTCCAAAGGATGAGGGAGTCTGAATTACAGAGGAGTTTCGTGCATTTCCAAAGAAATCCCCAATCATATTTGGCGCCGCGCTGCCAGGGGCGGACGGCGTGCCCGTGGCGCCCGAGAGAGAGGGAGCCGATGGCATGAATGGCGACTCCGATGGCGGCAACGGGCTAGCGTCCGCTTGCTGACGACTCCGACCGTCGGGGTCGGTGGGCTCTTGGCCGGCCTGCTCCTCGTTTATCGGAGGTGCGTAGTCGTCGTAGGACAGCGGCGGCAAACAGGGATAGCTGTAGCCGTGGTGACAGTGTGGAGCGGCGTGGGGGCGGGCATAGGCATGGGCCCGCGTGTGCTGTGCATCTGCGGGTGCGGCGAAGTTGACTAACATCGCGCCCACGCAGATTCCACCCAAGAGTATTTTGCAAATCTGCTTGCTCGGTACGGAAGCGGAAACGTCCTCGCAAGGCCTAGATCTACGCCGCACAGGGTATATGAAAAAATACACAATTTGTGGCAGCATAATGTAATGTCCTATGGTCTAGTAGATTCACTCTTGCAAAGAGTATTGAAGGTGGTTGATTAGTATTGTCCCCTTCCTGTCAGGGGATAGATTTCGGTGCTTTGCTAGGATCGTTTCGGCCAGGCCCCCATCTTTAGCCACCTAGATGAGCCTGGAATAGCTTTGATTTCCTGTAATTCTTGTGGTTATTTCGCTGGTTTGACTTCTTGGATTTTCCTTTGCGATTGTTAATTTCCAGCAGCGTGTCGTTTGGGGGACGATTTTCAGTTGCGTTAGCTGCGGAATTTAGGGGGACTAGAGAAGGAATCGCGACGGCCGCCCACAAGGCGACTTCCCGGCAGCCTAGAGGGGCGGTTGATTGACGCTGTCGCGCGGAGGTGAGCGGACGACGGACTTTGAGCGGCGGGAGATTCAAACGGCGGAAAGCGAACAAGTCGAGGGTAGTTCGCTGCGACGGATGGTTCGTCCAGGACCAAGAGGGGCGATTCTGGCGCCTGTTCCGCCTTAAAGAGTGACGTGGAAGACCGGTGGCCGCGTCAAGAATCGTGCGTGTTTTGGTGGGCTTCTCCGTTTTCTCCGTACGCAGAGCCACTCGCCGCGAGGTTGCAGAACTGCATGGGGGCGAATCTACTGCGGACAAAGCGTAGCGTAAGTGCTCGTCTTGGTCTTCGCGAAGGAACGCCTCTTGAAGCCGCACCTGCCGTATTGCAGCGATTGCGGTGTGGTCGCTTGATTCGCTGAGAACGTGCTAGCTCGGATTTTGCCTGTCGCGGTACAAGCTGCTTCTGGCGCCGTGCTCCGAGTCGCCCTGCTGCCTCTTGGCGTTCCGTCGAAGTGGGGTCAGGTCGTGGTGACGGTCCGCCAAGAGGGAGCGCACGAAACTCGTAATCGAATCGGGCGAGCGGAGAAAGGAGTCAAAGCGAGAGTCGTCTTGAGCTTCAATCGCGGACGCAGCTTGTTCTACGGCGTTGACGCGTCCTTACTGCCAACGCTGTGGCTGGTGCATCTTGGCCCAAATTTCAACACGGGCGCCGCCGCTTGGGGGCGTTGGGCTTACACGGCCTTCACGGTTGCCGTGGAGTCCGCCGGTTGCCATTGTGAACGTTTCACAATTTCGCTGCAGAGCGAGCGATAGAGCTTCGCGAACTGCGAAGTGTATTTCTCGCTGAACGAGTTGGGCCTCCGGTTCGGTTCCGTGGTGTCGGCAATCGCCGACGCATTGGGAATCACGGTTTCGAAAGGTCGGGGCAGAGCTCTATGCAGTTTATGATTGGGATCGTTGGTCGCTTCGATAACCCGGCGGTGCATGGCGTTTTGCTGACGATAGAGCGACCAAAGCGTGCCCAGCCCTTGCAGCTTGACATTGCTCCGGCGAAGGCGGTCAAGCAGCCACAGCGAGCCGCGTACCGAAAGGCGATCGGGCACCGAAGGAAGTACAAAGGCGTCGGCTACGGGCAGAAGGGCCCGGACCTGAATCGAAAGACTGGGGGGACAGTCGATGATCGTAAAGTGGTAATGGTTTGTGAACCAGCGGCGGAGAGCGTTGCGTCGTTTGTTAAAAATCCTCCAGAACTCCTCGGTCGACCGATAACCATGACGGGCTTTGGCCATATTGGTCTGGAAGTCGTCAATTCGCACCGAGCAGGGAATCACGGAGAGGTTCTTGTAACCTCCGGCAATGTTCGAGCCGTTCGGCTCGACAAACTCGGCGATCTGGTCGGCATGGAACTCGTCATCTAGCATTGCCGCCAAAAGGTCGTGAAGTGTCTTCTTATGACGCTCGGTGTACAGCAAGCGGCTCTCGCCCAAGAGTAACTCGCCCGCCATACATTGGTGGTCGGCATCAATCACGAGAACCGAGTGGCCGGCGTCGGCTAAACATTCCGCCACAGCGACAGCGTTCGTCGTTTTTGCCACACCACCTTTGAGATTGATGAACATCAAGATCGACACAGACAGCGTTCCCTATACAAAGGCGTGGGGTCCCATGGCATGCAGGGTGTCCCCGCAGGCGAAGGGGAATTCCTTGTTAGTGTAGGGGCGCCAGCGGCATTTAGCAACGCTCGCCAGACGAGACGCGCCACAAGGCATGAATGCGACTGCGGTGCGGTCGCTCGCTTCGCGCAGAGCGCGCTAGCTCAGATTGGTCCAGCGCAATTCCCGAAGCGCGCGAACGTTCTTCCCAGCGAGCGCGGCGGTCGACCGGCAACGCGTCCTTCGTGAACGCAGCCACACCAAGAGATCGTTGGACAATCCTTGGCCTGTTGCGCCAAACGTGTTACTTCGCGACGGCGTCGGTGTAGCTTAGACCGCAGGCGTGCTGAACGCGGTCGAGCACTTCACGAGCTTTGCGGCGAGCGCGGACAGCGCCTTCGTGGAGAATCTCCAGCACCCGCTCGGGATGCGCTTCAAGTTCCGCGCGGCGCTCGCGGGCAGGAGCGAAGAACGCTTCGGCCTCGTCGGCTAGCATCTTTTTGACCTGGCCGTAGCCAAAGCCGCCAGCGCGGTAGAGATCGGCCAACGCTTTCCGTTTCGTTTCGTCGACAAACAGCGAGTAAAGCTGATACAGGTGATCGCCCTCGGGGTCTTTGGGTTGCTCCATGGGGCGAGAGTCGGTTTCAATGCGCATGACCTTCTTGCGCATCGATTGGACGTCCTCAAACAACTCGATCGTGTTGTTGTAGCTTTTGGACATCTTTTCGCCATTCGTGCCCGGCACGCGGGCCGCGTCGGGCATGATCCGGGCCTCGGGAATGACGAACACTTCGCCGTAGTGGTGGTTGAAGGACTTGGCCAAGTCGCGGCAGACTTCAATGTGCTGCACCTGGTCTTCCCCCACCGGGACTACGTTCGAGTCGTACGCCAGAATGTCGGCCGCCATAAGCACCGGATAGGTGAAGAGGCCCATGTCGGCAGGCAGCCCCTTGGACTTCTTCTCTTTATAGGCGTGGCACCGCTCCAGCCGCCCTCGCGAAGTGATGGTCATCAAAATCCAGCACAGCTCAGAGACTTCGGGCACGTCGGACTGCACAAAGAGCGTGGCTCGCTCGGGGTCCAGTCCCAAAGCCAAGAGGTCCATCGCCGCGTCGAGAGTGTTCTGCCGCAGCTCCTCCCGGTTGCGTTTCGTGGTCAAAGCGTGCAGGTTGGCGATGAAGTAATAGGCCTCGTTATCGTTCTGAAGGTCGATGTACTGGCGAATGGCGCCAAAGTAATTGCCCCAGTGAAACCGGCCGGTTGGTTGAATGCCTGAAAGAACACGCATAGTGAACGAACGTGGTAAAGATTCCCGAAGGATCAGCAAGCCACCGCTTTGCTGCTCTCTTGGCAAGACCTAGCGCAATGGGACGGACGCCATCGCGTCAAATCCTTTGGGGGGAAGGTTTCCCTCCCATTGTATTGCGCTGCGGTGGAATGTGCCTCTTAGGAAAGAGGCTACCACGTTGCCCCGGTTCGTTCCATCCCGGCGGGCCGCCGTAAGGCAGGCTTAGCGGGCGCCCACCAGAGCGGGCTCGCGATGCTGTTCCGCCGCGCCGTGCTGCTCCCGACGACGGAGATACGCCCGCGACGAGTCGGCCAGGGTGACCAAGGCGGCCCCCATCATGATTGCATCTTTCAGCACCAAGCGTCCTGGGGCGGCTAGGTAAGGAAAACCATGATGAGGGCCCCCCAGGTCAGGCACCCAGCATTCGGGCGTGGTAATCAGGAAGGAGAGCGTCACGAACGACATGACAAACACAAGAAAGCTCCCCAGGGCGGCAGCTTGCGGCCACCACGGATGCAAGCACAGCAGCAAACCGTAAGACACAATGACCGCACCCAAGCCCAGAGCAAAGGGATAGGTGCCGTTCGCTTCGTGCCAGGCGCGGTTCTCGGGAACCACGGCGCCTTCGGGGTTTTTGTGTTCTTTGTAGCCTTCCGGATCGTTGTAAAAGAAACGCATAAGCGGGCTGTTGGCTACAAAAGGCACAATGCCGTCGGCCTCGTACTGCGCAACTTTCAGGCCGCCAATCCAGACCAGCACCACGATTAATCCCAAGCGCGTCACCGCCACGCCCACTCGATCCAGGCGCGACGCCGCTTCAAAAATTCGGACGACGTTCATCGGTCTCACTCCCTCGCTTAACGTTCCGAAGGACTCCCGGACGCTCCGGGGCCACGGGTTGCGTTGGAGGAATTATCGAGGGCGCCCGCTGACCGATGAATGGGCGCAGAGGACGAAAACATGGACAAATTGCTCCCGCCCCGAATTTCTGTTTCAAACTCCCGGAAAAACTTCGGCGAAACCCCCGTCGCCTTTTTGAACATCCGGCTGAAATACAGTTCGTCGCGAAAGCCAACCTCGCGGGCAATCTCTTTGATGGGGCGAAGCGTGTGCAGCAGTTGCCACTTGGCGTGGGTCAGGATCCGCTCGCGGATTAGTTCGGTGAGCGTCTTGCCCAAGTGTTCGCGCACCACGCGGCCAAGCGTTTTGGGCGTCATGTGCAGCAAGGCGGCATAGTCGGCCGGGGCGTGGAGCGTGCAGTAGTGCTGTTCGATGAGTTCCCGCAACTCGCTCAGCACCGGATGCCGCGCATCGGCCGCTCCTGCACCACACACGCCGGCGGCGGTCTTCTGCCGGGTCGCCAGAATCAACAGCACCTTGAGGTAGGCCAGAAGGGCCTCTTGATGCGCTAGCCCGCGTTCGGCCTGTTCTCGCTGCATGCGGGCGATCAGGCCCGCTACTTCTTCTCGGACGGGTTCATCCAGCGTGACCCGCGGAACGCCGTAGGGGTCGTTGAACAGAACGCCGGCGCAGCCCACTTCGGCATGGAAGGTTTCAACGCACAAGAAGTTGGCGTGAAACTGAATTACATCGCCCTGCACGGCTGCGACGGGCGCCAAGCGAATGTGCTGATAAGGCAGAAAGAACAGCAGCGAAGAAGGCCCAAAGGCGTGGCGGCCCGCGTCGGCCCAAAACTCGCCACTGCCCGAGGCGATCCAGTACACGCCAAAGTAGTTCGTGCGTGGCGGCTCGTAGGGCTTGGGCGTCAGACGCAGCGGCTGCACCCGCAGGGCCGGATCGCCGCTGCGAGGATCATAGAGTCCCTGCCGAGGACGACGGACAACCATCGTCGCAGATTACTTCACCACCGCATCGCGCATTTCGTAGAGGGCCCAGGTGTTGCCATCGGGGCCTTCCCACGGCTTGAGCTTCAAAACGCCTTCTAGCGTTAGAGGGCGTGTGGTGTAGCGGGTCGATTCGCCCGGCGCCAGGTGCACCATGATGACGCAGTGCGCTGTACCGCCAGGACCGAACTTGCATTCGGTGTTCTTGAGCATCACGAACTGCGTGATCCCTTTGGTTTTGAAGTCGGCCAGCATGAAGCCGGGAATCCGCACCGTTTTGCCGTCCAGTTCGGCAATGCGATCGGTCAAGTATTTGTTGGGATCCCACTTCGTGTCGGGCGGCATCTTGGCGTCCAGGTCGTCGTAGGTGATCTCCTCGACCTTGTTGCTGCGCTTGACCGGCTTTTCGTCGGCCGCCTGAGCCGTCGATCCGCCCAGCGGGAACGAGGTAACCAGACCCGAGCTGATCAGGCCAAGTGAGAACACCAGGGCGAGCGGAAGGAACGAGTTTTTCATCGGTTAGACCCAGGGGATGAGGGGGCGGGACGAAAATCGAGGTGGGAACATCCGTCGGCTCATTATACAACACCTGCGCCGGCGGGGGGACGTCGATTTCGCGGCGAACCGCGCCTCAGCTATTACGGCGCGCTCGCCGCAAGGGAACTCCAAGTGCTTTTCCTGGCCGGCGTGGCGGACATCGGTTGATGACGCCAAACCGCCTCTCACTAAGTATAGGCCTTATGGCCCAGCGCCCAACCTCAATCCGACAGTCCGCAACGACGGGTTCCGTTGTGTAGCGCCGGCTTCCCGCTTTTACACACCAAGCCAACCAACCCGGCGCCGCTAAATTCCCAACTGCGCCAAACCATTCACCAACCGCTCCAGAACGCCAGCCATGGTAGGGTGCGTGGCTTCGAAACGCCGCGCTACTTGCGCTAAGCGGCTTCCTAAAGGGCCGTTGGCAAGGGCTTCTGGCTCCTCGCGGGCGAGCGCCTCTTGAATTTCCAGGCGAGCCTCTTCCAGCAGTTGGCGAGTTTCGGGATCCAGCTCCTCCAGCGAGTGCAGCTCCCGTTCTAACTCTTCGACCGCTGCGCGCAGTTTTTCCAATTTTTCGGCCATGAGCGAATGACGTTATAACACGTAGAGCAAAGGAACCAGGCAACCGCTCCGATTATACCGTGTTCCCGACTCCTCTGCCCCTGTTGCACGATCCCTGGCGTTGCCCCCTCGGCAAAAAGCTCAGGGCGCGCCGCGGTGACCGCACGAAAACAAAAAAACGCGCTTGCGGCGCATCCAAGCGGATATGCCGCGAAGCGCGTCGCCGGTCCTCGACACGAAAGCAGAGTTCGTCGTCGCTCGTTACCACACCATTTCTAGCGTGCCCGAGCCAACGTTCATCGTGAGATCGCCGTTGACAATCAAATCGTATCCGCCTGCAAGTCGCACGCGGTCAGGAATGATATCAAACGACAGGCTCGCTCCCAGCACGGCAAAGTCGCGTCCGATGTCTGTGCCCGTTACGGTAAAGGCGCCGCCTGGCATAGCGTCGAGGCCTGCCACGATCGTGTCCACGCCGTCAAACAGGAAGTCGTGCATCCACAGAGATCGGAAATCAAGCGAAGCAGCGCCCAGAGGGGCTAAGTAAATGTTGGTGTCAAGACCAACCAACGAGCGCAAGCTCTCAACGGAGGCGTCTTGCACGCGCAGAGCCAGCGGGCCGCCTTCCTCGACGAAGTTGTCTTGGTTCACGTGCGTATAGGCCAATCCCAGGAACGGACGGACGGTAAGCCAATCCTGGCTCAACCGCAATCCGGCTTCGCCATACACGTTGGCGAACGAGCCATCGTATCGGCCCGCAAGCCTATCCTGGATTGGTAATTGAATCGCCGTGTTGCCGAAGCGAATGTCACGGCGAATCTTATTGTCTACGCTTCCACCCGAGCCAATGAGGAGAACGTGGGCGATGTCGGCGTGGTGCGAAAGGAACATGCCCCACTCGTTCAGGTCGGTGTGGGCCGATCCCGCAATGCTGTTATCAAACGACAAGTTGCTGAACTCATAGAAACCGCCGACCATCGTCTGGCAGCTCAGTCCATAGCCTACCACGGCCTGGGTTCCGCCCGAGTGCATGTCGTAACCGAACCCGCTGGTGCTGCGATGGGTCTGACCAGACATTCCGGTTCCAGAAACCCAACCCGTCCAGCCAACGGTGTCGCGATAACCTAGCTCGTCGCAGAACGAAATCCGCGAATCCGCATTGCGCAGCCGGGCCGCCAATCGACCCTGCGAGGCATAGACTTCCTGCAAGACCAAAGGATTGACGGCGGCGTAGATTTCGCCGCTTAGCATCTGAAATGCGGCCTGAACATCGCTTTCCTCAGGAATTAAGTCCAGGGTATCGCGGAGCCACTGAATCTGGTTGCCCAATTCCGAGCCGTCGTCGAAACTCAGAAAACCATCCAAATACGCGCCGATCGCCTGCTCGTTGGGCGTTGTGCCCAACGAGGCGTACGGTACGTCGCGGCCAAGGTAGGCATAGTAGATCTGCGCGTGGGGAGTGTACAGACCGGCAAGGTCGGTATTGCTCCGCAGAATGATGCGGCGGTCGTCCATGTTATCCGTGGTTTTTGGCCGCTGGACGACGATTAGGGCGCCCGGAGCGTCCGTCTCCAAGATCGTGTACCGCCGGGCGATCTCGTAATCGGCTGCGGCGGTTGAGTTTTCGCCTTCAAACGTGAACGTACCGCGGTTGGCGTACGTGGTGGCGTTGTTGATCACCGCCACCCCGCCTTGCACGCGGATCAGGTCCGCGTCTTGCGGGAGATTTTGGTGAGAGATCTCATACTCCACCGTGCCGTTGTTCTGGAAGGCTTCGCCCACAATGGTCATCGTGCCGATGCTGTTACCCGGCGCGATGACGCCGCCCGAGTGATTATCAACGAAAAGGGCGTCAATCGTTGGAGTGCCGCTGAGGCGACCGCCGTCGAAAACTTCGACGCTTTGACTGGCGTTGATCTGGCCGCCGTCGCTGGTAACGACTCCGCGAACATGGACGCTGCCAAACTGAGATTCCAATGTGCCTCCCCGATTCTCGATGCTGCCGGTCGAATGGACGTCGAGATCTTCTAAGGCGCGAACCGTGCCTGTGTTGTCGGCGATTTCGCCGTCATTGACAATCGCGCGGCCAGAAATCAGCCCTGCGTTGGACTCGACGACGCCCGTATTGGTGAAGACGCCGTCGCTTTCGACCGTCCCCGCGCTGGTAACGGTAAGCCTGCCGTTGTTCGTGAACGTATCGGCGGTTGTTAATTCACCGTCGGCTGTTAAGCGTCCCTGGGCGCCAATGGTCGCCGAGTGGAATGCCGTGGCGCCGCGGAGCTGCGTTCCCGTGGCGTGGTCGGCGCCGCCCACGAACTGGGCGTCCATTAAGGTTGCGCCGCCGATGTTGCCGGCGTAGTCGATATGGAAGTTGGCGTCGGCATCGGCGGTTGCACTGCCTGAGTCGTCGGCCAGACGCCCGAATGTGATGGTGGGCCGTGCGAGATCCTCATTCGTAAAGGCGTTGCTGACAATGTCGCCGTTTAACGAAGCGCCGTTTAAGATATTGATCTCTCGCACGGCGGCGGTGGGGGCGATTTCAATGGCGTTGCCGCCGGCGGAGATGGCGCCCGAGATGTCCACCTGGTCCACAAGATAGCTTCCGACGCTCCCCGAATCGCGACGCACGCGTGCGTACCTCGGATCGTTCGGATCCGTAAGGAGGCGATCCAAGCCCAGCGCGTTGTTTCCAAAGCTGAACAACATTCCGACCCCGGCCTGATTGGCGGTGGTCGCATTGGCGTTGATGGTTCCGCGATGCACGATAACGTTGTTCGAACCATTGCTGACCAAGAGGCCAACGCCCAAGTCATTGTTCGCGTTGACGGTTGTGCCGGCGCCGATCGTCAGGCGGTTGTTATGGCCATCGATTCGGATGCCAGCCCCCGCAACGCCGTTGGCGTTCAGATCACCCGTCTGCAGAATGTTGAGGTTGTTCGCCTTCAGATGAAGCCCCACGCCGTAGGTTTTGCTGGAATTGAACCCCAGGGTGTTGGTTTCGACCGTTCCGTCTCGATAATACGACTTCCCAAAGAACTCCGAGCGATCGATTTGGTAGCCCAAGTCCTGGAGCACCGCCAATTCCAATTCGGTGAAGAACGGGTAGTTGCGGTACAGCTCGTGTGTCATCAAAAGCGGATCAACGGCCAAATGAGTGACATTGGTTACCTTGATGCGGTCGCCATAGAGAGCAACGGCATTGGGTCCCGCGTACCATAGGACCGTTTCAGGCGTGTACACGTCTCCCACAGCGAGCGGCGTACCATCTGCGTATTCGAGTAGCGATTCGTAAAGGGTCAATCCGAGGGGATTGCCGTTGGCGTCAACTCCAAAACGCCAATCTCCCCCGACGTTAGCAGCTGTCGCATAGTACCCTAGCGAATGCGCCAGTTCATGCATCATGACGGCTTCCATGCTTGTGCCGCCTGGCGAAAGCTGTCCGTTCGTTTCAACGGTCCACGGGAAGGCGCCGAAGATCAGCACGGCGTCGAGTGACTGGCCGTCACTGGCGACGGGCGCCAAAGGATTGCCGCCATCTGCCCATATGCGCTGCACCATCGTGAACCTCTGGCCCGCGTTGGTGGTGTTCGCGTTAAACGACTCCGCGTTGATAAACGGTTGCCCATCGTCGTCGACTTCCCAATGCACCACTCGAAGGTTGATGTTTCGGCCGGGCGTGTTGGCGTCGCCTAAGACGTCCCACCAGTACTGCATGCCACGCTCGATGGCCGCCATTTCACTGGCGGTCCAGTTGCGCGTAGGAGCCAGGTTCCTGCCGTTCCAGTCGAAACTCCCGCTGCTGGCGTCCCAGAACTCGAGTCGAATTGGGTGATTCACGCCATCGAACGTTGTTGATACCGTCTGGCTGAAAGCCGCCTGCGCTGTGGCAATGATCAGCGTTGCCGCAAGCGTCAGGCATGGTTGCCATCGCGGGCGCTGCCTGCGCTGGAACGACCACACTGGTTGGGTGATGGGCATTATTTGGTTTCTCCGAAGTATCACATCGCTTGGACCGCACCGTGGTGTGAAAGGGCGCGTTCCTCGTCGATTGCAACATGCCGGGCTTAACGAAGGACGCATGCGCGCTAGCCCCCCGCCCGCGCGTACGGCTCCCTTGTGCGACGACGAGCGGGCGGGGAGGAAGTGCAGAGAAGCCGACCGTTACCGTTGACTCGCTAGCGCGTCAGAGGCCGGCGCGGCGACGACAGGCTTAAGGCGAGTGGCCAACTCCTCAGTGATGTCGAAGGGTGAGCCGACGGCGCGTGGGAAGTTGTTCTGGTGGGGCATGACGACTTATAAGCCATGGCGGGTGGCGATTTCTCTGGCGAGGGACGCAAGCTGTTAACGTCCTGCTTGAAGGGGAAGATCGCGGCCGTTGTCTGTTGAGTAATCGCGGGACATTCAACAGCCAGGTGGCGCGTTAGCAGCGCCCGTTCGTGCTGTTGTTTCAGCGTGGGATCTTCGCGGAGCAAGGCCTTGAAGTCTTTCCGTGCCTTTGGCAGCTTTTCTTGCGCTGCGTAAGTTTGTTCGTTCTTCTCTAGACGCAATTGCTCGATTCGCACGGCTATTGTCTTGCTGCGGCCGATCCGCCGGGCGGCTTCATCCAAGTTGACGCCCCCCGCGCGCAGCCTGCAAAGAAGCCGGGGCCAAAAGCACCTTGGCCAATACATACATCAGCAGATCCACAGTCCAACTTTGCTCCCCTTGGGACGCCCCGAATTCTTTACCAGAGGGGTGGCGATAGCGCAGGATGGGCAAAAAGATTCGACGACACGCGCCTTCCGCCGACAGCCATGTCTCGCTTGACTCTGATTTTGCTGAGCAGGAGCAGCCAAGTAGATTTGCGCCGTGGCCCGCTTACCTTTCTTCTTGGGTGAATTCTTAGCTAAGCCTTGCTCTTTCTCATGGATTCATTCAACAACGAATCCCACAAGAGACGGTGCAACGCCCTCCTGCGCGTTGCCAGATGCCCGTCGTCGCGAAGCAGACGCGGTAAGGCGACGCTTAGACGAAGGAAAACCTGCTAGCTCAGCAACCGTTGGCTGGCGGTGTCGGAGTATCAGTAAAGCGTCCGAAGATCGTGTGAGAATTGAAGGCTAGGATGAAGACGCAGAAATGATGGCGGCACTCACCTTGGTAACGCCATAGAAAACCTGAGGTTTGTTTGTCACTTGGTGACTAGCCTGCTAAACAGAAGACCTTATTCTTCCGCGTGGAAGCGAAGTGGAAATGCGCCGGCTAATCGCTGGCTTCCATGAGACGCTTCTGTTTGAGTAAGGTCTTGATACGATAGCCGAGAATTCGCCGCCGAGAATGCAGGGCCTTTACATTCCAGGTGAAGCAAACTCGGGGGAAGGTTATCTATAGTATCGTTCTTCACAACTCTTCACACCGCTTCTTGATCAGGCCATGGCACGACATCGACTGGTAGCAATCGGCGATAGCCTCTCGCAAGGATTCATGAGCGGCGCGATCTTCGCCACCGACATTTCCTATCCGGCAATTATCGCCCATGAGATGGGACTACGCGGTGGTCGGTTCCGTTATCCATGTTTTAACTCCTATGGTGGTTTGCCGTTCAACTTAGAGTCCTACCTCCGCCGTTTAGAAGAACGTTACGGAGAAA
>CAYWIS010000070.1:14459-26044 GCA_964458385.1 uncultured Pirellulaceae bacterium | reverse complement strand
TGGACGGTGTGCCGCTGAACGATCCCAGCGGCCCAAGCCGGGCTTTCGATTTCTCTACGCTGGGCGTTGACAACATCGAACGAATTGAAGTGCTGCGCGGCCCACAAAGCTTGCTTTACGGCACCAACGCCATGGGCGGCGTGGTGAACATCATTACGAAGAAAGGCGAAGGCCCTCTCACCGCGCAAGCCCGATTGATGGGCGGCAGCTACGGAATGCACACCGAGGGTCTGCATGTCAGCGGCGGCGGCCCTCTCTTGAACTTTTCAATTGCCGGCTCGTGGCTTTACACAGACGGCATCTCTGCGGCGTCGCCGCGCGTTGGCGGTGTTGAGCCAGACGGGTACCAACAGGGCACTATCTCGGGGCGATTTGGCTGGACTCCCAGCGACGATTTCGAGGTCGACTATATTTTTCGGTGGATTGACGCCCGGGCCGAGATTGACGACTCGTCCTTGGGCCTGGGACAGCCGCCGACCGACGATCCGTTTCGTCTCAATTTGACCGAGCAATTTTTTCAGCGCGTGCAACTGCGACGCGCGACGCTCGACGGCGCGATTGAACACCACCTGGCGTTCAATTTGGCGGACCACAACCGGAACGACACGGACGAAACGTTTCCTTTTAACTTCCAGGGGCAAACCCGCAAGGTTGAGTACTTTGCCGACGTGCTTTTGGCCCCGTTCAGTACGTTCACGGTGGGCGCCGATTATACGGCGGAGGACGCCTCTACGACCGACTCCTTTGGCGCCGACGCCGCCACGCAGAATGATGCGGGCATATGGGTGCAGAATCGTATAGAGCTGCTGGAGCGGTTCTTTCTTACCGCGGGATATCGCTGGGACGATCACAGCGCGGCAGGCTACGCCGAAACCTATCGATTTGCTGGCGCAATTCTGTTCCCCGAAACAGGATCTCGCCTGCACGCCAGTCTTGGCACCGGCTTCCGGGCGCCTGCGCTGGCGGAAAATCTGTTCGTCTTTGGCAACCCCAACTTGTTGCCCGAAGAAAGCAAAGGTTGGGACTACGGCCTGGAGCAATCGTTCCTGGACGGAATGCTCGTGGTCGACGCAACGTATTTCCGGAACGATTTTCGCAACCTAATACTCTTCGACCTGAACACGTTCACCCTATTAAATATTGGGACCGCACGGACCCACGGAGTTGAACTTACAGGGCGCTTGAACGTGACCGCCGATACCGTGCTTTCGGCCTCCTACACGCGGACCGATACCTTCGACGGCGAAACCCGGCAACCGTTGGTCCGCCGTCCCGCCAATAAAGGAAGTTTAGGAATCGGCCGGCGGTTCTACGATGGTCGCGCTCTAGTAAACTTGGAGGGCGTTTTTGTCGGCGACCGGACCGACAACCGCGAAGGTACGGTGATCCTCGAAGATTACATGGTTTTCCACTTGTACGGACACTTCGATCCGTACGACGACGTGCGCATCATCTGGCGCGTGGAAAACCTGTTCGACGAGGAGTACGAGGAGATCACCGGATTTCAGACGCAACCGCTTTCGGTCTACGCCGGAGTTGACCTGCGTTACTAATTCCCGGCGTAGAAACAAGCCCCACCGCAAATCTTAATCGCTGCGGTGGGGCTATTAACGAAAGCCGTTCCTTTCCTACAGGTCTTACCGGGGCGGCAACGCCGATTGCGTTTGGCCCACTCGAACCGCAGCGGCTTGACTACGCACCGCTGCTTCTGCAAGACGCGAGTTGTCGACCAAACGGCCCGGCAACAAGCCCACCACAAGCACCACCGCAGCAGCAGCAGCGCCCGCAAGCCAGGGCCCCAAACCGCCTTGCGAAGCGGGCTCGGCGCCTTCCTGCGGCCGGAAGTACATCACGCCGACAATACGCAAGTAGTACGCCGCCGCCACCGCTGCGTTCAATACGCCGATCACGGCAAGCACCGTGAACCACCATTGCACCGAAGCGCTGTCGGTGGTGGACGCCAACCGCACCGCGCTGCCAAACAATGCGAGCTTGCCCCAGAAACCAGCCAAGGGCGGAATACCGCTTAATGAAAACATGCAAATGGCAATGATCGCCGCAGTTACCGGGTGCGACTTGCCCGCGCCCGCCAGCTCGTCGATGCGGTCCAATTCGCGCTCTTTACCGCTCAGGTAGGCAAACGCGGCAAACGCGCCGAGTGTAGCCAGAGCATAGACAAACAGATAGAGGACCATGGCCCCCAAGCCACCGGCAGCCTCGCTTGCGGCGCCGCCCACAAGCGCAACGGCAAGCCCAATCAGCATGTATCCCGAGTGGGCGATGGAGGAGTAGGCCATCATGCGCCGAATATTCGTCTGCCACAGGGCAGACACGTTGCCGATGGTCATGGTGAGGATCGAAAGCACCGCCACCGTTCTCCACGCGAACTCTCCCATCGCGGGCATCGCCACTCCCACAAGCCGCACCAAGGCGACCACCCCCGCAATTTTAGGCAGAACCGACAGCAGCCCCGCATTTCCGTTCGTGGCGCCGTGATAAACGTCGGGAGCGTAAAAGTGGAACGGTGCGGCGGCAATCTTGAAACCGAGCCCCGCAAAAATCAATACAAACGCCAAGGGAGCCAAGACCCCCAAACCTTGCTCCTCGGCCGCAACGGCGGCAAGCGCCGTGCGGATTTCATTCAGCGAGGTCGTTCCCGTCATGCCATACAGGAAGCTGAACCCATACAGCAACATTGCCGAGGTAACAATGCTCAAAAAGAAATACTTGGTGGTCGCCTCAGCCGTAGCGTTATCACGCCGGCCAAGAAGCAAGAGCACATAGGTGGGAATCGAAAGCAACTCCAACCCGAGGAAAAGAAACGCCAGTTCGCTGGCCGAGGCTACCAACATTACGCCCACCACCGCGAACAGCAGGGCGCCCAAATATTCACAATGCAGGTCCGCACTGGCGGCCCGCGACGATTGCAGCACAAACAAGAGGCCTACCAAGAGCACGATCGAACGCATGGCGTAGGCGAAGTAATCAACCGCCAAGGGGCCGCTTGGCTGGTGCGCGAGAGCCTCGTTCCATCCGTCGCCTCCCTGATGCCACCACAACGCAAACGCAGCGAATACGACCGCCAGCGCCGCAAACGCCGTCCAGCCCATACGCGTCGAAGCGTTCGCTTTGGGTCGAAACAGAGCATTCCCCACCACAATCCAAGTAGCCAACGCCACGAGTGCGATTTCAGGCCACAGGAGCCAAACGGTCTGATAGTCAGCGAACACGGTATGAAGCTCAATTAGGTAAGAATTCTCTGGTCGTCGATTTCGGGCCGCCGTTTTCCAAAAGTTTTCGCGTTTGCCGGGCAAATGCAACGTCGGAAGCGACGGGCGGCGATCACCTTAGTCCACGGTGCGGAAGCGAGCCTTGGCAATGCCCTCAAACGCCTTTTCATCTTGCACATGACGAACAACGGCCTGGCGGGCAGGCTCTGCCGCTCGGTCCAACGTCGGGGCCATGCGTTGCAAGAAGTAATTGGGCCACAATCCGATCCAAAACACGAATACGGCCAACGGCACCAGGGCCGCTACCTCTCGCCACGAAAGGTCACGTACCTCATGATGTTCACCGTGTCCTGCCGCTGGCTCTTTGACCGGACCAAAGAACACGCGTTGGACAAGCCACAGCATATACCACGCACCGAGTACGACGCCAAACACGGCCAGAACGGCGATCACCAGGAACTGGCCCGTCCAGGCCGAAGGCGCCGTCCAGGCTGTTTGAAACATTCCCAAGAGCACCGGGAACTCGCCCGCGAAGCCGTTCGTGCCGGGCAAGCCAATGCTGGAGAACGTGAACAAAAGGAAGAAGAACGCAAGCCAGGGGGTCTTCCGAGCGATGCCACCATATGCGCGGATTTCACGGGTGTGGTATCGTTCGTAGAGCATTCCGACCAGAGCGAACAAGGCGCCCGTCGAAATGCCGTGATTCACCATCTGCAAGGGGCCGCCTTGCACCACGAGGCGTTTGAAATCGAATAGCCCAAGCATGAAAAAGCCAAGATGGCTCACGCTGGAGTAGGCGATCAGCCGCTTCATATCGCTTTGCGCCAGCGCCACTAGCGCCCCGTACAAAATGCCAATGACAGCCAGCCACAGCAACAAGGGCGTAAGCTGCGCCGCGGCGTCCGGAAGCATAGGAATGTTAAACCGCAGGAAACCATAGGTGCCAATCTTGAGTAGCACCCCTGCCAGAAAAACGCTGCCCGCCGTTGGCGCTTGTACGTGCGCTAGCGGCAGCCAGGTGTGAAGCGGGAAGAGCGGCACCTTAATTGCGAACCCAGCGAATAAAGCCAGGAAGATCCAGATCTGGTAGTTCACCGGCATTGGCCGGGCCTGAAGCGCGGCCGTCAGTTCGGGAATGGAAAAGGTGAGCGTGCGAGAGTCGGCCGCGACGCTCGGATCTGAAGCCACCCAGAACACAATGGCCAATAGGCCCAGGAATGTCAGCACGCTGCCAGCAAATGTGAACAGGAAAAACTTCACCGCAGCGTAACGACGTTCCTCGCTCCCCCAGATGCCAATCAGGAAAAACAGCGGAATCAGGGTGAACTCAAAGAAAATGTAAAACAGGATGATGTCGCGCGCGGCGAACACGCCCAAACAACCACCCGTCAAAAGCAACAGCATGGAGTAATACAGGGCGGGACGGTCCGAGATTGCCTCCCAGCTCACCAGCACCGACGACACGACCAGCAACGACGACAGGCAGAACAGCCACAGGCTAAGCCCATCCAAGCCCACGGCGAATTGCACGTTCACTCCCGTCTCGGCGCCTAACCATTCGTAAGCTCGGACCGCGAACTCATTCTCGGCCCCAACGGGAAAATTCACCGCCAGGACACACGATAACAGGAACGTCGCGATGGCCACCGCCAGCGCGGCGGCGCGGAGCACGTTGCGGCCGGTAGGCGCCAATGCGGCCATCAGCAACGAGCCGAAGAACGGCAACAAAATTGTAAAGATTAAGAGGCGAGAATAATCCATTGCAATCGTGTGTCGTAATGTGTTTTTGGCCGGGAAACCAATTGGGCCTGCGTGGGGCGCCGCGGCGATCAGTTCGCGGCCCAGAGCCGCGCCATGAGCAGGATAAGCACCCCTACCACCATCGCTAGTGCGTAAAACTGCACTAGTCCCGTCTGGAGCGACCGCATAACCGATCCCAATGCCGGCGGCACTCGTCCTACCAAATTCACCAAGCCGTCAATTACGTGCCGATCAATCCAATAAGACAATTTCGCAAGCCCCTGAAATGGCCGGACGAGAAGCCAATCGTAAATCTCGTCGAAATAGAACTTGCGATAGGAGAACTGGTACGGCGAAAGCCCTGCCCAACGCGGGTTTCCACGCAACTGCATTGCCTGGCTGATTGCGCGAATCTCGCGCTGGTCGCCCAGGTACAGGAAGGCCGCGCCGCCGATCCCCACCAAGGCGATGACAATACTTGCGATGACAATCCACCCGTGCCCGCCGTGATGCTCCGCTTCCCCGGCGCCATGTTCGGCCGCCGTTTCAAACATCGCCAACGACGGTGTATGGTGCAGGAACTCGTCGAATTTCCCCGTCCAATGCAAGGCGCCGCCCACAATGGCCGCGAGCACCGCCAAAGCCACCAACGGGCCCGTCATGTTCGGAGGCGACTCGTGCGCGTGATGCCCCGCTTCTTCTGGCACGCGTTCTTGGCCGTGGAACGTCATGAAGAAAGCACGGAAAGTATAAAAGGCCGTGAGCAACGCGGTTACTAGGGCTGAAACAACCAGCACGTAGTAAAGTGTGGCGGGCCCACCGTCGTGCTCCAGGGCTTGCGCCTTATCCCACACGGCCGCGATTACCGCATCTTTGCTGAAGAAACCTGACAACGGGAACATCCCGGCCAGCGCGAGCGATCCAATGAAGAACGTGACGTAAGTCGTGGGCATAATGCGACGAAGCCCACTAAAGCGGCGCATATCGATCACGCCTCCCATGGCGTGCATGACGCTGCCCGCCCCCAGGAACAACAGAGCTTTGAAGAAGGCATGCGTGAATAAATGGAACATGCCCGCCGTCACGCCCGCCGCAGTCGCCGTTCCCATAGCCAGGAACATGTAGCCAAGCTGGCTAATGGTGGAGTACGCCAATACGCGTTTGAGGTCAAACTGCGTCAGCGCGATCAAGGCCGCCAACAGTGCGGTAAAACCGCCAATTGCGGCAACCACGGCTTGTGCCGGCGGCGAAGCCACATAAAGAGGGATGCACCGCGCGACCATATAGACGCCCGCCGTAACCATGGTTGCGGCGTGGATCAAAGCACTCACGGGAGTCGGGCCTTCCATCGCGTCGGGCAACCAGACGTGCAATGGAAACTGCGCACTCTTGCCACAGGCGCCAACCAACAAAAGCAAGCAAATGGCGAACGCGATCTGGCCTTCGACCGAGCTCAGCGGCCCCGCCATGTAACCCAACTCGCCCGAAAGTCGCGCTTGCCCAAGAACGCCGGGAACGCCGGGCGTATCGTGGAAGTTTAGTGTTCCGTAAACCGACCAAATCAAAAACAGCCCTAGGGCGAAGCCAAAGTCGCCAACGCGGTTGACCAAAAACGCTTTCTTGCCGGCAGCGGCCGCTTCGGGCTTTTGATACCAGAACCCAATCAACAGATAACTACAAACGCCCACCGCCTCCCAAAAGACATAGAGCAAGACGAAATTGCTCACCGAGACGAGCATCGTCATCGAGAACACGAATAACGACACGTACGTGAAGAACCGCCAATAGCCCGAGTCGCCATGCATGTAGCCGGACGAGTAAATGGCGACCAGCGTGGCGACGAACGTGACCATCACGAGCATCATCGCCGTGAGCGCGTCGGCCCGCAGCGTAATATCAATGTTGAATGTGTGCGGCTCGCTTGGCGCGAGGGTCCTTTCCGCCGGGGTATAGGCTTGGTCAACTGTGGCCCAGGTCCACAGAGCGGCGGGAATGATTTCCACGCCCACCGGAGCTTCAACCGCCGCGGCAGCCTCATGAGCGTTGGCTTGTCGGTGATAGACCTCCAAAGCCAACATGACGCTGCACACGAACGCCGCGAAGATTCCAACGATAGCCAACCAATGGCTTTGAGAACGCAATACGCGCGGACCAAGCAACGCCGTCAAAATTGCCGCCGCTAAAGGCAGCGCGGGAATCAAGATCAAAAGCGTACGAGCGTCAAACATATACGTCCCTTGGAATGCGGCGTGTGATCGCCGCTTTTGTTCTTCGTTTTTCGCGAGTTTTCAACGCGCCAATCCGCTTTCTGGCGAAGCGGAAAGCCAGCTTTTCGCTTCGAACCAGATTGCTTCGATCATTGCCGCTTTCGCATTTCGCTGGTGCGGCTCATACGCGGCGTCGGTAGGAAAGCTCTTCTAAATCGATTTTCGGCAGACGGCCAGCCGGGGTGAGGGTCGGCCATTCTTGGGTTTCGCCTTCCTCGGCGGGAATTCCTCGGTCGACGTAAGCCGGCACATTGTCTTCCCGCAGTTGTTGCCAGAATGCCGCGTCCAAGTTGCCGCTGCGCTGGTAGAGCATCAACACCAAAGCCAGCGCGATGGCGGCCTCGCAGGCCGCCACGGCGATGATAAATAGCACCAACATCTGGCCGTCCCAGTTATCGTGGAACCGCGAGAAGGCGATCAGCGTCATGGATACGCCCTGGAGCATCATCTCGGCGCTCAGGAACATCACAATCGCGTTCCGCCGCACCAAGAAGCCCACCAGCCCCAGTGCAAACAACACGCCGCCAATGACCAGGAAATTTTGTAGTAGTGCTGTCTCATTCACGGCCGTTCTCTCCTACAGGCTGAAGGCGGCGAGCGCCTGCCCGGTCTGGCGATGCTTCGCGCTTAGCAGTCTGACGAGCCGCCCGGGCTTCACCGCGACGCAGTGCCGGATCGCGGCCCTGAATGACAATGGCAATGGCTCCAATGAGGGCCACCAGCAACAAGGTGCCAGCGACTTCAACCGACAACAAATGAACACTGAACAATTCTCGCCCCAGATGGGCCATGTGGTTATCAACCAATACCTGCCGCGCGTCGGGCGAAACCGGCGGCGTCACGCTGGAAAGCGATTTGCTCACATAGGCCACACCGCCAATCAATAATGCGGCCGCTGCGGCGGCGGCCACAGGCGGCAATCGGCCCCAACTGATTCGGTCGTAGTACGCGTGGCCTTCCGGCTCGGCGAGCATGATCACAAACAGGAATATCACCACAATTGCCCCAGCATAGACGGCAACCGTGGCGATACTGAGGAACTGAGCTCCTGTAAGGAGAAACAGTCCAGCCACCCCTAGAAGCGTTACCGCGAAGCAAACCGCACAGTAGACGGGACTGCGCATCGTAATCGTGGCGGCCCCGGCGATGACGGCCACTCCGGCCATCAGCCAAAACAATGACGAAATAAACACCGCCCGTACGGTGTCGGCGGTAGTAGCCGCCTCCGCCGTTGTTGCAATTCCCGCCTGGGTCAATCCCAGAAACACGAAGCCCGCCAACGCCAAGATCCCGCCCACGGTGCGGCCAGTGCGGGTGCGCCGCGAGAGCAACGTCCACAGGCCCAAGGCGCCCAGCAGCATGGCGACTGATAGCAGCCAAGGGTCAACGCGCGTCCAAAAATCGGCCGCAGCGTTGTCGGCGCGGCGGACACCGGTAGCATCGGCCTGAGCCAACGCGGTTGTGGCAACCGTCGCGATGCGACACCAAACAAACGAGGTCATTGGAATTCCTGGTCGAGCTTTCCGGAGAAACTTGTATTCAATGGCCAGAACCGGCAGGCCCCTTGGAATTGCCGCCGGCGCTGGGAGTCGGATAACCGTTCTGGACAGAGCGCATCGGCTCCTTGTCCTTCGTTGCATCGTAGACGCTGAGCAACTTTTCCTTGTCGAACACCATTTCCTCCCGGCTGCGGCCGGTCAAGTTGTACAGCGAGGTTAGTTCAATCGCGTCAACCGGGCATGCTTCTTCGCACATGCCGCAGAAAATGCACCGCAACTCGTCGATGGTAAAACTCTCGGGGTACTTTTCGCGATCAGGCCAGGGGCTTTCGGCGGCGATAATGTCGATGCAGTGCGCCGGACAGGCCGTAGCACACAGGAAGCAAGCGACACATTTCACGCGGCCCTGAGCGTCTTTATTCAGACGATGGACGCCGCGATAGATCAACGGATTGTCGATCTTAGGCTCAACGTCCGGGTAGCTAACCGTCACCTTGGGCGACACAAGGTGCTTGGCGGTAGTCGTCAATCCCTGGAAAAACAAGGGCAAGTACATTTTGCCCGAAAGGCCGAGTTTCGGCTCCTCCACCCAGCGGATTGCGGGATCATCTGGTTTCATATCGATTATCCAGTTCTAGGCTCAGGCGTCGACGTTGGAAGGGCTCCATTCACGGCGCGGGCGGTTATCCGAGGCCAACGGCGCGGCCCAAGCCACCGCCAGCCAACCCGCCAGGCACACGCCCCACGACAACACAACGAGCAGCCACATCGGCGAGTCGAGGCTGCGCCGCAGCTCTTCAAACACGGCCACCGCCGTCAGGTTGACCATGCCCAGGGGAAGCATCACTTTCCACGCCAAATTCATCAGTTGATCGAAGCGGAACCGAGGCCAGCTCCAGCGAACCATCATAAAGAAGACAATCACGCCGAAGATTTTGACCAAAAGCACCACGATCCGCAGAATCGCCGTGCCCCAGGTGATCGTCGTTTCATCGCTGCCGGTCAGTCCCCAGAAATGCCAGCCACCCAGGAACAAAATCACAATCAGGAACGCAGCGGTGACCATATGCAGGAACTCGGCCACCAAGAACAGCAACAGCTTCATCCCGGCGTATTCGGTATGGTAGCCGCCGATCAACTCCTGCTCGGCCTCGGGTAAGTCGAAGGGCAATCGGGCGGCCTCAGCGAAGGCCGCAATCATAAACACGATGAACCCCAGCGGCTGCGCGAGGGCGAACCACCACCCCGTTTCGGCTTGATGCCGAATGATCGCATCCAGCTCCAACGAACCAACCGCGGCCACTACGCCCAAGATGCCAAGTCCCAACGGCAACTCGTAAGCAATCAGTTGGGCGCTTGAACGAAGCATCCCCAGGAAGCTGTATTTGTTGTTGCTCGCCCATCCGCCTAAGATCACGCCGTAGACGCCAATGCTCGACAGGGCGAACACATACAGCAGCGCTACATTCACACCGGGGGCCGCAATCAACTCAATTGGCTGATCACTGGCGTCGCCCAGCCAACCGCGAATCGGCTCTCCCGGAATGACGCTCCCAAAGGGAATTACCGCAAACACCGCCAAAGCAGATGTAAGGATGGCAATCGGCGCCAGGACGAACAACCCGCGGTTCACGTGCGCTGGCGTGTACTCCTCTTTGAAAATGAACTTCAAACCATCGGCTAACGGCTGGCCTAAACCGAAAAGGCGGATTTTGGTCAGCGGCACCCCTACACGGTTCGGACCACGACGATCCTGTACCCAGGCTGCGATCCAGCGTTCCAGGAGCACAAGGTACGCGGCGGCGGTCATCAACCCTCCTACCAGGAGAGCGATTTTGACCAACGCCAGAATCAGTTCGGTTTGCATATTCGAGAGCGGTCGATGAAACGCGATTTTCGGAAGGCGAGTTGCGGAACGGAAACCGGGAATCGCAAACGCATTACTCGCGATCCCCGGCGCCATTCGGCTTGACGTAGGGCCTACGCCTTGGATGCTAATTGGGCCGTCTTTAAGTCAATGCCGAGCTCTGGAACTTCGCGCCGGGCAGGAGCGAAATAGTTCAGCTCGCCCGCCAACTCCAGCATCACCTGACGGGCATTGTAAAGGCCTTTTTCGCCGAGCAACCGCCAGTACAGGCGGCCTTCGACCATCACACCTGCAGGCGGACGAATGGCCCACGAGAACGACTGCAACCGATCGGCATGATTGACGAACGATCCCTCTCGTTCAGCGTACGCAGCGCTAGGCAAACGCCATGTCGCCATGTTCCACAGCGGCGAAGCGAATAAGTCTTGCACAATCAGCAGCGGCACATTCGCAAACTTCTGAGCCGTGGACTCGTCATGCCAGGCTTCGGGGTAAGCCCCCGTTACCCATACAGCGTCATAGCGGCCGTTTTCCACCTGACTTACGAACTCGTCCCAGGCGACGAGCCCACCGTTCATCCGCGATGCGATTTCTTCAACGCCTCGGCGGTTAGGACACTTCTCGGCGCGAATGACAAACCCATTCGGAAACGTCTCGTCCTCGCCCACAACCGGCACATGGCCCAAAACAATGGCCGCCTTACGGTTGACCTTGCGGGCGTATTTGGCCAGCAAATACGCTTCTTCCACGGTGAGAAATGGCGAGAGAACGACGGCCAGCCGCTTGGCCTCTTTCAATTGCTTATCAAGCAACTTCGGGGCGTCGGACCATTCGACGTTGATATATTCGTCTCCCTCGCGGCGCTGCGGCTCGGTTACGCGCTGCGGGTCGTGAACGTGCTTCCAGCCGTACCGGCCTTCGTCGCACATCCACCATTGGTTAACGTGCGGGTTTTCGCGCGGCTTAAGGCGATAAATACGGT
>CAYWIS010000070.1:0-14449 GCA_964458385.1 uncultured Pirellulaceae bacterium | reverse complement strand
CTACCGGACACAAGTCGGCCACATTGCCCGAAAGTTTGTTCTCCAGCGGGAAGCCGGGGAACACATCAATTTCTTCATGAGCGCCCCGGTTGATTACCAGAAGCTCTTTCGTTCCGGTCGCTTCACGAGTGAACCGCACGCAGCGAGTGCACATCACGCAGCGATCAACAAAGAGCGTAATCGTCGGGCCTAACGATCTGCGGCGGCTCGTGAAAGGTTGGATGTCGGCACGGCGCTCCTTCTGGCCGTACTCAAAGTGATAATCCTGCAGGTAGCATTCGCCGGCCTTATCGCAAATCGGACAGTCGACCGGATGGCGGAGCAGCAAGTCCTCTTCAACCATTGCCCGCGCGTGGCGAACTTTCTCGCTGTTGGTCACAAAGACGGTGTTCGCGCGGGCCGGCGTTTGACATGCGGGAACCAGCTTAGGCACCATCGTGATGTTGCCGCTTTCGGGGTCGCGTGTGCCCGTCTCGACCAGGCACATACGACAGCTAGCAACAACCGAAAGCCCCGGATGCCAGCAATAATGCGGGATTTCGATCCCGGCGCGTTTGGCCGCCTGAATACCGTTCAGGCGTTCATCGTCGCCAATCTCGATCTCCCGTCCGTCGATAATTACGATAGCCATTGTGGTTGCGGATTTCGGACTGCGGATTTCGAATCAAAATTAGGAGCGAGATTGCGTTGGGTAATCCGCAATCCGCAAGAAGGTTCAGTGAATTCCGATGATCTCGAGCGCCGGAACGGCGCTTTCTTCTTGGTACCCGTTGGGGTTGGTGCGTTTGATGTAGTCTTCGAACTCGTCGCGCCATTTGCGGATGGCGTTCTTGATGGGCCATGCGGCGCCGTCCGCCAGCCCACAGATGGTGGTGCCCGGCATAATGCCGATGTTGTCGCCGATCTCCAGCAGCAGGTCCAAGTCTTTTAGCCGACCTTTGCCCACCTTGATCCGATTCATCATCTTGAGGGCCCAGTTGGTGCCTTCGCGGCACGGCGTGCATTGGCCGCAGCTTTCGTGAGCAAAGAACCGGCAACTGTTATGGAGAGCGTCAACCATGGAAGTGGTCTCATCCATGACCACCACAGCCGCCGTCCCTAATCCCAAGCAGCCAAACTTCCCTGGCCCATTGAAGTCCAAGGGGCAGTGGAACTCGTCCGCCCGGAGAAATCCCATGCTGATACCGCCGGGAATGGCGGCCTTGGCCTTACGCCCCTTCCACACGCCGCCGCCAAATTCCTCAATCAGTTGATTGACCGTAATACCCAGCGGCGCCTCGTAACACCCGGGACGTTCCACGTGCCCCGAAAGACAGTACAACTTCGGACCGTAGCTGCCAGCGTCACGCGGATTGTTTGGGTCAGCAGGCACGCCGATTGACTTAAACCAATCAGCACCGCGGTCGGCAATATGCTTCACGCAGGCAGCCGTTTCGACGTTATTGACCACCGTCGGCTTGCGGAACAATCCCTCAACAGCCGGAAAGGGCGGTTTGATGCGCGGCCAAGCTCGCTTACCTTCCAGGCTTTCGATCAGCCCCGTTTCTTCGCCGCAAATATAGGCCGCCGCACCACGGTGCAAGTAAATATCCAACGAAAAGTCGGAGCCGTGAATATTCTTGCCTAAGTGCCCCGCTTCGTAACATTCGTTAATGGCCATCTGTAGCCGCTTATACGCCAGCGGGTACTCAAACCGCAGGTAGATATAGGCGGTCGTAGCCCGGGTCGCATAGCAACTGAGGATTAACCCTTCGATCACTTGATGCGGGTCATCCTCCATGAGGATGCGATTGTTGAACGAAGCCGCCTCGCCCGCGGCCCCGTTCACGCACACATAGCTGGGCCCGGGGAGCGCCTTGGGACGACACGGCCACTTGAGGCCTGTTGGAAACCCAGCGCCGCCGCGGCCACGCAAGCCGCTGCTTTTGACGACGTCGGTGAACTCGCCCGGCGACATTTCCTTCAGCACACGCCGCAACGACTGATAACCACCCGACTGCTCGTAAACGCGCAAGGTGTGGCTA
Organism: uncultured Pirellulaceae bacterium; assembly: GCA_964458385.1. GTDB lineage: Bacteria > Planctomycetota > Planctomycetia > Pirellulales > Pirellulaceae > JAHWKS01. The sequence continues at coordinate 12,425 of CAYWIS010000070.1, read as the reverse complement.
TCTTCTTTACCGACGTTCGCCAACAGGACCGGTTCAAAGGGAGGCACGGCTAATGTACTTCAACGTTGAGGAGACGTTTCCAATTCGAAGCTCCAACGGCAAGGCACAGGAGAAATCCCCGGCAGCCGTGTAATCTTCGACGTACCGCAGTTCGCAGGGCTTACAGAGACTTCAAAAACTCGTCGGCCGACTCTTTCGTAAGGTTCTTATGCAGCGTTTCCCCCGCCAGCATGCAGGGAGCGTACTCGCAGGCGCCAAGACACTCTGCGTACTCGAGCGTCAGCTTTCCATCGGCCGTGGTTTCGCCTGGCTTAATTTGGGCCTTCTGACACATGTGTTCGAGAATCTCTTCACCGCCGCGAAGCGCACAACTAATGGATCGACACACCCAAGCTCGCACTTGGCCGCCCGGCGCATCTTGCTTGAAGAGGCCGTAGAACGACAGCGTATCTTGGACCTGCGCGGGATGGAGCTCCAGCAGCTCGGCGATCTCAACAACCGCCTGCAGCGGCACGTACCGCAGGTGTTCGTTTACCACGTGCAGCGCCGGCAGAGTGACCGCCAAACGGTTGGGGTAGTGCGGAAAGAACGCCCGAATCTCCTCGATCATAGCGTCGGTGAGAATTCGGCCGTTTGCGGGCTTCAATGCGGGCTCTGGTGTTTCGGTTGGCATCTCAGTTCCAACAAAAAATGCGTATCCAACACTCGACCCCCAAGGACGAAACCAAGGAAAGAGCGATCGAACCTTGTGTCGAGCCGGCCGCCGGTCACACGTCGCGTTTCTACCGGTCTAACTCAGCGGCGATAATATTCAGACTTCCAAGCACCGCGACGACATCGCTGAGCGTATGCCCCGCGATCAGCCGTGGGAAAAGGGCAAAGTGAATAAACGACGGCGGTCGGCAGCGAGCGCGGTAGGCCACGTCACTGCCGTCACCCACGATGTAAAAGCCCAACTCGCCGTTCGGGGATTCAATCGCTGCGTAGCTTTCCTCGTTGGGAACCTCGAACCCACGGTTGGCCATGACCAACTCGAAGTGGGTAATCAGCCCTTCAATCGTCTGATATACCGCGCCCTTCGCGGGGAGCGTGATGCGATCTTCGTCGCCAACCCTGACCGGCCCGGGAGGGAGATTCTCAATCGCCTGTTCGATGATCTTGAGACTCTCCTTCATCTCCTCCATGCGTACAAAGTAACGCGCAAAGCAATCCCCAGTGGTCATGCAAACCACTTGGAAATCAAAGTCGGAGTAAGCCAGATAAGGCTCATCCTTACGCAAGTCACGCGTAACACCGCTCGCCCGAGCGACCGGCCCCGTGCTGGAAGTATTAATGGCCTCCTCTTTGCTCAACACCCCCACGCCGCGAGTACGATCATGGAAAATGCGGTTACGGTTTAACAACCGCTCCATGTCGGCAAGCGTCTTGGGAAAGTCCTTAATAAACGCCCGAATCTTCTCGATGGTCACGGGTGTGATATCTTGCGATACACCCCCAACACGCGTGTAGCTATTGGTGAATCGAGCGCCGCACAGCGACTCAAAAATGTCGTAGATTCGCTCGCGCTGATAGAAGGCGTAGAGAAAGAACGTGAAGGCGCCGGTGTCCAACCCCATCGCACCGGTGCACAACAGGTGGTCACTGATACGAGCCAACTCAGCCACAATAACCCGCAGATATTTGCAGCGCGGCGTAAGCTCGATTCCCAGCAACTTTTCGACCGCCCCATGCCACGCCACATTGTTGGCCATGGGCGAGATGTAGTTCATGCGGTCGGTAATCGTCACATACTGGTTGTAATCCAGATGCTCCCCTAGCTTCTCAAAGCCAGAGTGCAGATAGCCAATGTCTGGCACGGCGTCGACCACCCGCTCACCATCCAACTTGAGCACCAACCGCAAGGTGGTGTGCGTCGCAGGATGTTGCGGCCCGAAGTTAAGCGTCCACAGGTACTCGTCGCCAGCCTCGGGAAGCGGCGGAGCAGTACGCGTAAGAGGCATTGTGTTTTAACTTTACTTTCTGGTCTTTAATGCTTCACAACGGGCGTCCTTCCACGAGTGACGCCTAACCGCCAACCCCTAGGTCTCACCGCGACGCAAAACCGGGAAGTTATGCCGCTCGCCACGACCTTGTAGCGGATAATCCTTGCGCAACGGGAAGGCGGTAAACTCCTCAGGCAACAAAATACGCCGCAAATTTGGATGCCCCTCAAACTGAATCCCAAACATGTCCCAGACTTCACGCTCCATCCAGTCCGCACCAGCCCACAATGGCGTAACCGAAGGAACCGTTAAGTCAGGCTCATCCAAAAAGCAACGCACCGTTATACGCTCATTGGTCACCGTGTTTGCCAGCAGATACACCAGACCAAAACGCTCAAGAGCATCGCGATAGTTGAGATAATCAACACAGGTCACATCGACCAGCAAGTCGAAGCCTCGCGATTCCTTAAGATACTCCAACGCTGCAAACACTGACTCACGCGGCACAACCACCCGTGTCTGCCCGCGAAATTCGCTTTCTACTACGCCGGGAAATTGCGACTTGAGTGCTTCAACCGTCTCGGGTGCGGCAGGCATATACGAAATCAAGAGCCTCTTCTTGGCGGTCAGCGTCCAACAATCCTTCAGCTACTCGAACAACGAGCAGCTCCCCTCAAACACCCCACTCAAATGCGCCGGACTAATTCTGTCCAATCACCGGCAACTCCAACAAGGCCCGCTTCCGCTGCTGGCGCTGCGGCAACACAAACTCCTTGCCGCCCAATGTACCCTCCCGCTGAATCCTGTCTTGCAGGTCGATAATCGCCTGAATCAACTGCTCAGGACGAGGCGGGCACCCCGGAACGTACATATCGACGGGGATAAACCGATCAACCCCCTGCACAACACAGTAGGTGTCAAACACACCCCCAGTCGAGGCGCACGCCCCCATGGAAATACACCACTTCGGCTCGGGCATTTGCTGCCAAATTCGCTGCAGCACCGGCAGCATTTTCATCACCACACGACCAGCGACTATCATCAAGTCGCACTGGCGGGGACTAAAACGAAACACCTCAGCGCCGAACCGAGCCAAATCATGACGGCTTGCGCCGGTCGCCATCAATTCGATCCCGCAACAGGCCGTGGCAAACGGCATCGGCCACAAGCTGTTTTTGCGACACCAGTTGGCCAACGCATCCAGCCGGCTCACGACTACATTATCAGGAAGCCCCGTCTGGGGATTCATTGTTACCGCCATTGGAACACCCCCTTACGCCACACGTAGACAAAGCCAGCCGCCAGCAGCGCCAAAAACACCATCACTTCGCCAAACACCAACCAGCGGTCATACTCAAGCCCAACACGCGCCGCCTGCTGAACCGCCGCATCTACCCCTTCCGGATGCCGCCCAGCGACAGCCCAAGGATAAAGAAACAAAAGCTCAACATCGAACAACACAAAGGCAATCGCGACCAAGTGGAACCGCACGTCAAAACGCCGACGAGCGTCATGGATTGGATCCATACCGCTCTCGTAAGGCATTTGCTTGACGGCCGTTTGCCGGCGCGGCCCGAAAATCCACCCCGCCCCTAGCATGCCAATGGCGGTCACCAACCCCGCCAAAACGAATAGGAGAACGGGGATAAACGCCGTAGTCATAGATTGCGAGTTCGTTAAACGATGTGATGCATCCCGCGACTTTGTGAAAGTTATCACAAAGGGGTCGCGAAAGAAAGCCCGGCAAAGCCGAGCTTTAAGGAATCCTATGCACAAGTATCAATAAGTTCAAATAAATCTCGGGTCGCGCCCGTTATAACAGCCCCTTTTATCGCTTAGATCGGCGGCCGATCAACAAGAAAATTTTGAGACGACTCCTGAAGCGTCTCGCTCTACGCTCCCGCCGGAACGTGGAGGCGCAATCATCAAATGCGGGTCTTTGCCCCAGTGGAGTTGGCGCCCCTCTGGCTTGCGGCGCTGCCCCCCGGCGTTCGCCCATTCCCATGAGCGTAACGGGTGCAATAGCCGTAACACGGTCACACGGCGAGGCAGCCGAAATGAATGCGCGCAGGTGACCCGCTAAACTTTCGGATACAATAAGCCGCTTCTGCCTCACTTTCCAGAAGTTTCGATGATGAAAGCGATCACATCGGCAACCTCCTGCGGCGAGAGTTCCTTTTCCAATCCGTCGGGCATGAGAGACCGGCCGGTACTCTGAAATTGCTCTAGCTCACTGCGCAGCAGGACGTAACGCTGCCCCTCGGGAGCCAGCAACGTCAAGCTACTCCCTGTTTCGGTCGCCAGAATCCCACTATAGCTGCGACCATCTTGGGTCACTGCAACGTAGTTCAGGTACTTGGCTTCGACGGCTCGGCTGGGATCCAGAATCGCCTCAAGGAGCCCCGCGGGCGTCTTGCTGGTAATCGAAGCAAGGTTGGGCCCGACTTCATGCCCAACGTCCCCTTGCTTATGACAGGTAGCGCACTTCTTTTGAAATACAATCGCCCCGCGCCCCGCATCGGCCGGCAACTCCAATGCAGTGCGGTATTGAGCGATCACCTCGGCCCGGTTGGCGCCCGAAGCTTGTGCGAAGGCGGATTCGAGACGCTGCCTCAGCGTCGCGTCTTTCGTTGCCAGTAAACGCTGGCGCATGGCTGCGTCAATTTCGCTCGACGCAACTTTGCCCGCTTCCAGTTGATCCGCCAACGCAACCACCCACGCCGGACGACTTGCAATAGCCGTCAGGATGTGGTTCCGTAGCGTTGGACTATGACTTCTCCAGCCGTCCAGTAACAACTCCGCAAGACGCGGATCGCCATCCTCGGCTACACGCGTCACAATGGCCATTTGTACTTCGGCGGAAGTTTGCGGGACGAGTAATCGTCGAATTTGGTCCAAGTCGGCAGCGCGGTGCGATGCTTGCCTTAGTAGCAACTTGGCCGCTGCCGCCCGCAGGGGCGGATTCGCATCGGAGTCCGCGAGCGTCGCGCGTGCTGCTGCTTGAAGCGCTACAACGCGTTCTTGCGTGGCCGCTGGCAATTTCGGATCGATGGGAGGCCGACGCCGGGCGAAACCATCCAAAATTCCCGCCAACGCGGTGAACTGCCATCCGTTTGGCTGTCGCTCATAAGCGCGATGCAGCATTTCGACTGCTTGCGAAATCGCCTGGCCGTCGTCCAGCGCCGCCGCCATCGGGAGTAATTGATGAAGCAACGATTCGGCAGACGACGTTTCTTGCACGCGGGACAAAATCCGTCCCAACACCTCGCCGATATTGTCTCCATTCACGCTGCTCAACACGGCGGCCCTTAGGTACGTATCCTCCGGCGACGCCAGGGCCAAATCAGCCAACGTCGCGCCGATTCGCGAATCCTTCCACTGACCAAGTGAGCAGGCTAGTTGCAATCGGACACCGGCATGGGGATCATCTCGCAAAGCGAGTATCGATCCAACCAGGTCCGATGGAATTTCGTTGACGGTCTCTGCACACCGCAGCGCATGGCGACGAACGCCGGGATACGGATCAGCTAAGGCGTTCTTGAGAAGGTTCCAATCAAGCTTTCCTAACCCATCGAGCGTAGCCAGCGCATGAAGCCGAGCAAGCGGATTGTCGTGCGTTCGCGCCATTCTCTCTAGCGCCGGAACAGCCGAGGCGTCTTGTTGCTCGACTAACAATCGTTGCGCCGTGTCACGCTGCCAACCATTGGGACTGGCCAGAGTCGCCACGAGTTGGGCCGTATCCATGGTGTCCAAGCGAGGAACGGCGCGGGGACGTCGGTTCTTCGGGAACACGCGATAAATGCGTCCGCGATCGTCGCCCGAACGATAGAAGGGCCGCAACTCCTCTTTCCCAGCGGGAGGCAGCCACTCAGGGTGTTCGATCATATACCGGTACATATCGACCACCCACAGCGCTCCATCGGGGCCAGTACGGACCATCACAGGACGAAACCAATGATCTTCCGAAGCGATGAAATCGCGTTCGCCGGGACCTGCATCACGCTGCGCGCGATAGCTAACGCCATCGACGGTCAAAAGGTTGTGCTGCACCAGATTGTGGAAGGGTTCGCACGTCAGTACATGCTCAATCTGGCCGTCGTTTCGCTGCCATAGTAATTCGTCCCGGTAGATCAGGACGGAACACGCCGAAGTAAACCGCCCCGATTGTTCGAAGCTGTGAAAGCGTTTCTCGGGCGATTTGGCCGGATAGACAGGTGGATTCGTCGGCAACAAATGGCGTTTTGGGTCGGGCGGCGCAATGTGAGGGTTACGGCGCGTGTAACGATCTTCGAGCACGTAATGCCAAACGGGATGACTATTCTGCACACCAAACCAATCACCCCAGTCGTTGCGCTCGCGGCCAAACTGCGATGGGCCGGCTAACGGGTCGAGCAATCCGAGTTTCGGTTGGATGCGAAAGTCACGACTTCCTACGTAGATCTCGGCGCCGGCGCGCGTGGAGCGAATCTTACTTTGCGCGCCATAACCTCCATGATGGCTTCCACTAGCACAATACACCCAGTTATCCAGCCCCCAGCGCAGGCCATTCACACGCAGTTGCTGGTTGCCTTCCAGAAATCCGACAAAGAGCGTTTCGCGCCGATCCGCCCGGCCGTCGCCATTTGTATCTTCCGCATAGAAGATTTCGGGCGCGGCGGTGACCAGCACGCCACGTTCCCAGGCCATAACGCCAGTCGGAAAGTTGACGCCGTCCAGAAATACGGTGCTCTTGTCGTAACGGCCATCGCCGTCCAAATCCTCAAGGAACCGGATGCGTCCGCCAGGTTTCCCCCGGCCGTCCAACCCAAGAGGGTAATCGGCCATTTCGGCTACCCACAACTTACCGTCGGGACCCCAGTCAATCGCCACCGGATCCATCGTTAACGGTTCACTCGCGACCAATTCGGCCTGGTATCCCTCCCGCACATGGAGCATTTTCAGCGACTGTTCAGGAGACCGCGGCGGCGGATTCGGCTCCGAAGACGACTGACCATCCTCGCGCGTCGTTGCTGTAGCGGCTTCTTTCGGAGCCGCCATGCGCCCCGCCTTGTAGAGTGCGATAATTTCTTCGGTAGTCAGCACCCGGTCAAAAACAGCGACTTCGTCCAACTTTCCTTCCCAGTTATACAGCCCATCGCTGCGTCCCCCGATCCATAGGTCATTCCCCTCCTTGGGATAAGTAATTGCGATCTTGCCCACGATCTCCGGCTCCTGTTGGCCGTTCAGATAGACCGCAACCTGATCTCCGTTGCGCGTCAGCGTGACATGGCTCCAGGTCTTTAATGGAAGAACCGTTCGTCCCGCGAGGACCTCGTTACGTTCATTGCCATTGAAGAAAATCAGCTTGCCCTGCCATTCCGACTGGTATGTGCCTCCGATGCCCAAGTGGTCGCCGGGCGCTTGTCGATCGCCTTCGGGGCCGCGCGAGAAGAAGTACCCGGTTACGGCTCGTGCATCGTGGGGCAAACCATTCCAAATCCAAGCCGAAACGGTGTACTTGTCGCCTAGCGATGGTAATTGCGCGTGAACGCGTCCACCAGCAAAATGAGCCGCTCGATTGCCGCGAGGCCCGCTCGTTAATCCTGGCGAGTCAGCACCGGGAAGATAATACGCGACCCCCATTTCATATCGGGCGTGATGCCGGCCCGTTGCGTCAGCCGCTTGCGTCCCGTCGATTTCTCCCAAGCGCCAGTACGCCGCTGGTTTCGAAGCCAACACCGCTTCGGAGTACTCGCTTGACGGGTCGACGAACGCGCGTCGCGGCTTACCCGACACTTGTTCCAAAAGTTCCAGCAACGCGGCGACAATTTTCGGCTCCGCTTCGACCTCCAACCCCGCGGTACGCGCCGGCCAGGTTGTATAGCCGCCCAAGTAATGCTGTTCAGGCGTGGGAATGTAACCCTCGGCGCCATTGGCCAGTTCAATATTAAACGTAAGCTGCAAGGGACTGCGCGCCTTGAGCTTCAACCCCGTAATTCCGTACACCTCATTGGGAATGGCGGTAATCCCCAAGTCGCCGATGCGTATGGCTTGAAGTTTCAGTTCAACCTCGGGCTCCTCGTGCAAATAGATTTGCTCGCGGGCGTATATCTCTGCCATCGACGTTGGCTGCCGGTCCCCCAACGACGCAACGATCTCCCGCGACCTTTTCAGGCGTTCTTCGTCGGGGACTCGCCGGCGCAACTTCAAGGTCGTTTCGGCCATCGCCAAGGTGAGGTCGTCACGGTACTCGATCTTGGCGTAAGCGTCGCGAGCAATGCGGGCAACCGCTTCGGTATAAGCATCGAGGCCAGCCTGCTTCGGCGGCTGGCTGTAATCGGGCCACATACTGTCGCCACTGGTGCCTTGCGACATCATGCCGACGAACGGTGGCTCCTGCTCTGTGGCGCCAATCAACGATGCGAACTTCTCACCAAACTGGCCGCAGAAGTCGCTGGAAACAAGAGGCGATCCGTAATAGTGCATGGCGTAGTTGGCAAGCACCGCCAGCGGCCGGCCATCGCGCGTTTGCACCGCCAAGAGCGTTAGGTCTGGATCTGCCGGCCCCGACGGCCCAATATGATTTGGACTTTGGTGGCCCGGATGCATGTGGGCGCGCACCGTACGTTGGCCAAAGTGGTCCGTTTGGATGCTGTCAGGACGAAAGATACAGCGGCGGCAATGATTATGCTCGTGATCCTGCACCACCGTCCAACCAATGCGCGCCGGAACTAAACGCTCAGCAGCCTGTGCGATACTCTTAGCGATTTGTCCGGGAAGAAACTGCTCATAATCGGGATCCGAACGGCTTCCTAGGCACCCCATGGCGGAAGGCGCCGAATGGTTATGCGTTGCCGAGATGAGCATCCGGTCAACTGGGATGCCCGTCGCCTCGCGCGCCATTTCCTTGGCCTGGTCGAGCAAGCGCCGAGGAATCATGAGATTGTCGACGACCACGATCGCCAAACGCGTTTGACCGTCATCCAGCACCAGTGCGCGGGCCGTCAGGCGCGCGTGCGCCATCGTCGCCTGGCGTTCCTGAAACATCCCATTAACGATCACCGGAAATTTAAGCGGCGTGATATCCACCTCGGCGGCGCCAGCACGGAACGGCTTCTTACCGTCTTGTGCTTCCACGAACGTTGGGTGTCCTAGCCAACCCCACGCCACTAGCAGGAAGACGCTTACTATTTTCTGCATGTTTGTCCTCACCGCTCGATTTGTAAAAAGAAGATCCTCACACCACCGCCGTGTTTCCGTGGCTCGGTTGCTAAAAGCAGCCAAGTGGACAACCAGCGTACTTCGAAGGCTCGATCGTTTCATCCCGTGAAAAGCGGGAAGTTGGTTGGTCGACTTGCCTACCTCGCCGTCGCTCGGCTCACCGATATTCCGCGATACAGCACCAAGCACCATCTCGACGTTGGCCTAACCAATCCAAAGACGAAGAATCGCGCAACAAAGACTCCACAAAATACAGCACAAGGGAATTAGTCATCAACTTTTGCGACCGGCGTGTGGTGCTTTCAACTACATGTTACAAAAGATGTTTTGTTGACTTTCTAAAGATTTTTGATAAACTCCCCATTACCGGAGCAGTTTGAAATCACACAAGTTGGGGTGTGCCGCCATCGCAACTTTGCAATACTGAACACGTGGCTATTTTACGAGTGCCGCCCATCCATTACCATTGATATAAGCTTGTATTTCTAGCACCGGGTGGAAACGCGCAGCCCCTAAAAATACGATGAAACTCTCACGCACAGTGGCATACGCGGTCCAAGCCGCGCTTCTCTTAGCGCAGGATACGTCGCGTATGCCCGTGGCCTGTAGCAAACTGGCCATCGAAGGTAAAATGCCGGAGCGATTTCTATTGCAGATCCTCCGGAATCTTGTGAATCACGGCCTACTACGTTCGACGCGGGGAGTCGACGGCGGCTATATGCTGCTCAAGAAGCCGCACGATATCTCGGTACTGGATATTCTCGAGGCCATTGAAGGTCCTGTAGACCCCGGGATTGGCTCGGTCGACGGCTTGCCCCCTGAAGCGCGTCAAAAGTTAGAGGACGCTCTAAGCGACGTAGCCCGTACCACACGTGAACGGTTGGGATCGCTCAAACTCTCGGACCTGATCGCAGCGAAAGTTAATGACCAAGTTCAATCGTGAGCAGGCTTGGCGACAGGCTGGCCTGCTCGTTGGCGCCCTGCTCTGCCGCCGGTTCTGATGCACGAAGTTGCTTCGTACTTTCGCGTTTTTCTCACGTTCGCGCGGAACAGCTTGATCCGCGATATGACGTTCCGCGTCAATTTTCTGATTGAGTGCGTGTCGTCCATGTCGTGGACGGCCATGAATTTTGGATTCTATCTGCTCATCTACCAGTACACTTCCCAGATTGGTGAAGGCACAGGCTGGGGAAAGTATGAGTTCTTTGTTTTCTTGGCGACCACGTGGCTCGTGAATGGCGTGGTGCAGGCCTTTTTCATGCCCAATGCCGAGGAATTCAGTGAGCTGATCCGAAGTGGAGGTTTGGACTTCGCCCTACTCAAACCCATCGATACGCAGTTTCTGATTTCCTTTCACAAGGTGGACTGGTCATCGTTGGCGAATTTCGCATTGGCGGTGTTACTACTAGGCTATAGCCTGTGGCAGTTGACGACTCGGCCTGAAAATCCGTTGGTGCTTTCGCCCGCCATGATCGTGCTTTACCCCTTCTATCTCGCGTGCGGAGCGATAATTCTCTATAGCTTGATGATTATCCTGGCGGCTACGAGCATTTGGCTGGGGCGCAACCAATCGCTTTACGACTTCTGGTTCTACATCACCAACTTTTCGCGCTATCCGATGGAGATCTACTCAGGGTCTCTTGGCGCTCCTCTTCAATTTCTGTTCACCTACCTGATTCCCGTATTGGTGGTGGTGAATGTGCCGGCGCGATTGTTAGCCAAACCGCTCGACCCGCGGGCCGGCTGGGAATGGCCCCTGGCTGTCTTCGCTGTGGCGGCTACCATAGGGAGCGTGCTGGTGTCGCGTTGGATCTTTAACCGCGCGTTGTTGAGTTACCGCAGCGCCAGCAGTTGATTCTGCCACAAGCCCTCGACTGCAAGAATGAACCAGCAACGAGGGGCTAAGGGCGTAGAAGGCATGACCGCCGTTCGTCCTTCTTAGAGTTCGCCGTGCGCTGGCCTGGGGTGCAAGTGCTTACGGCGCAGCGTGACTTTCATCTGAGGTTGTTAACGTGACGGCCGCCAACGAACTGGGGACCTCAAAGTTACTCGCCTGGTTGCAACTGTTCCGAGCGCCCAATGTGTTTACGGCCGTGGCCGACGTTAGCATGGGGTTCTTGTTTGTGGCCGGCGCGCCCGCTCCGCTGGCGCCCTTGGCGGCGCTTATCGCGGCTTCCGGCCTGCTCTACACCGCGGGCATGGTATTGAACGATGTTTACGACTACGACATCGATCAGAAAGAGCGTCCCCAACGACCGCTGCCGTCGGGGCGCATCTCGTTATCCGCCGCGCGAACCGTCGGCTACGGACTATTGCTCAGCGGCGTAATGCTCGGGTGGCTAGCAGGTTTTTCGTCGAGCGAAGCAGACCTCCCTTGGCGTAGCGGGCTGATGGCCACGCTGCTGGCTGCGTGTGTTGTGTCCTATGACTGCTGCGCAAAACGCACTCCGCTTGGCCCGCTAACTATGGGAGGATGCCGGTTCCTCAACATTTTGCTTGGAATGAGCGCAGCGCCGGTCGTGGTTCCCGATGAGTCGCTAGCACTTGGCTACAACGCGGCGCAACTCTTGGTTGCCGGCGGTATTGGCGTTTATATCGTTGGAGTTACCTGGTTCGCTCGCACAGAGACGGAAACCCGCAGTAATAGCGCCCTCTTGTTCGCAGCTACTTGGGTCATGCTGTGGGGGGTGATCATGCTGGCTGGCTACCCAATGGCAACGGGCGCGCCGCCGTTACAGTTAGTGGGGCTTCAGTTAGGAGAAGGCCTTTCGCCCATAACGATGTGGTGGGTGTTGTTAGCCATGGTGGCTTTACCCGTCATCGGCCGGTGCCTTGCGGCAGCGGCGAATCCCGCCTCTTACATAGTCCAGATGGCGATAAAACGCTGCATCATCTCGTTAATCATGTTCGACGCAGCGATCACGCTTGCCGCCGTAGGGCCTTGGCCTGCCTTAGCGGTGCTGGCCCTATTGCTCCCCACGATGTTCTTGGGAATGTGGATTTACTCCACCTGATTCCCGCTGCTACTCACCGGCGCCGAGCACCACGGGAACTTGCATTTCACGGCCTTGCCGCACGACGGTCACGATAATCTCCTCGCCAGGACGCTTGTGTTCGACGACCGTCAGCAGTTCATCCACAGTGCGGCATTTTTGTCCGTCTACCGCCACAATCAGATCGGCCGAGTCAGGATCAATGTGTGTTTCGGAGAACACAAACGGGCCGCGCCGGCTTTCTTTGCGC
>CAYWIS010000069.1:0-26192 GCA_964458385.1 uncultured Pirellulaceae bacterium | reverse complement strand
AACGCACTTTCGTGCAGTGTTCTGCCGGCTCGAACTCAAGCCGCGTCGGCAAACGCCGACGCGTCACCGTTTTCGACCGCCACCACGGTAATGCGATGGCGGCGGGCAAGGGCGGCCACCTGCGGCTCGTCGATGATGATCGTCTTGCCCGCTTCGATCGCCAGCACCCGGCCGCCCGCTTCAACAAGCGTTTCGATCGTCTGCACGCCAATGGTTGGAACGTCAAACCGCATGTCCTGTTGCGGCTTGGCGACCTTGACCACGGTGAAACCGCCTTCGGTGCACAACTGGCCGGCGCGACGAATGCACTCGTCGGTCCCTTCGATCGCCTCCAAGGCCAGCACCGCGCGGCCTTTAACCGCCACGCTCTGACCACAATCCAGCCGGCCCAGTTCCTTGGCCAGCGTCCAACCGAACGCAATATCCTGCTCTTGGGCGCGCGTCAACCGCCCGGCGATAAGACCGTACTTCACAAGCAACTCCGGTGCGAAATCGGTAGCAGGGGCAAAGTGGATACCTTCGGCGGCAAAGGCCTCAACAACAGCCAAGAGCAGGCTGTCGTCCTTGCGGTCCTTCGAGCCCGTGATAAAGTGCGGCGCGAAGGTGCGCACACACCGCCAATCGGGAATATGCTTGATCCAGTGAAACCGCTCAAAGAGGCGCACCTTGTGGATCTTCCCCGCCATGGTGGCCCGCGTGACCCGATGCCGATGAAAGAACCGCAAGGCGGCGCCTAACCGGGCCAGGCCCACTTCGTGGTAGGCCTCGCACAGATCCGACAACCGGCGGTTCGCGTGATCTTTGATCCCCAAGCCGTAAATCCGATATCCCTGCCGACGCAGCGCCTCGGCCACGGCTCGGGGATAGTCTCCCCAGCCGGCAATCAGGCCTATGGTTGGTTGGTCGTCCATCATCGGGCGAAACTTTCCTTCCACCACTCACGCCGCCTTATTGCAAGCCGCTTGCTCCTGCTTGAGTTCCTCCACGCAGCGCTGCAATTCCTTCACGCGCCGACGCAGCTCGGGAAGCTTGGCGAAGGCGGCCAGAAGCTCGGTCTGTTCTCGTTGGGGCGTTGCGGGTACGCCAAAGTACGCGGCGCCGGCCGGTACGTCGCCCTTGACGCCGGCTTTGGCGCCCAGCATTGCTCGATCGCCAATATGCACGTGATCGCGCACGCCAACCTGGCCCGCCATGACCACGTAATCGCCGGTGGTGGTGCTGCCAGCAATGCCCACCTGCGAGCACAAGAGGTTATGCCGGCCAATGCGGCAGTTGTGGCCGATCATGACGTGGTTGTCGATCTTTGTGCCCTCGCGAATCAGGGTCGGACCGTACGAGCCGCGGTCAATGGTGGTCGCCGCGCCAACCTCAACGTCCGCCTCAAGAACGACATTGCCAAGCTGCGCCGCCAACCGGTGACGGCCTTCGACCGTCTTGTAGCCAAACCCGTAGGCGCCTAGCACCGCGCAGGCATGGATGATGCACCGCGGCCCCACCACGGTGTCTTCATAAAGCACGGCGTTAGGGAAAATGGTGACGTCGTCGCCAATCCGGCAGCCGGCCAGAATACGCACACCGGGATAAATCGTGCAGCGAGCGCCAATTTCCACATCGTCGCCTATCACCGCGCGGGGATGAATGTTCGTGTCTGGGCCGATCTTCGCGGTGGCCGAGATGATCGCTTGGGGGCTAATCCCCACAGGCTTCGCCGGCCGGCGAGGCCGAAACATCAACACCACCTGGGTGAACGCGGCGTGCACATCATCCACAGTGATGTAGGGCAGGTTCTCGGGATGCACTTCGGGCGGAACAACGACCGCCGAGGCTTGCGACGTAGCCAACTGCGCAGCAAAAGCCGCATTCTCGGCCAAGGTAAGATCGCCCGGCTGGGCGTCGCTAATGGTCGCCGCGCCGGAAATGGGCAGCGATCCGTCGCCGGTCAGGCGACCACCAATCAGGTGGGCGATTTCCAACAAGGTCCGCGTCATGCGGGAACTCCTTTCCCCGACAGGGCTGACGGAACGCAATAATCGACAAAGACGGCGGCGAAGGATAATAATGCCCTGTCTTTGGACCAGCAAGGGCGAAAACTTGACCCTCTGGTTTGCCGGCAACTATAGTTGAATGAAGCCTTTTGGGGGCACTTTTCCTGTTTTCGCCGCTTTTCCAGGCCCTTGCGATGTCATATTCCCGCCCGTCGGCGCTGTTTGCTTCTCGCTTCAAACCCTGGTCGCTCTTGGTTTTGTGCTCGCTGGTCGGAATCGCCTCGGGCTTGGGGACCACAACGGCGTGGGGGCAAGGCGGAGACTCGTCTCGGTCGGCCGGACCGCGAGTGTTAGCGCCGGGCGTACTCACGGTGATTCCGCCGAACCTGCAAGAAGAAGAAATGTATAGCGGCCCGCTCCCCCTGGTGGAAATTACCGAGGGAATGCCGGAACTTTCCTGGACGCCGAATTATCTTCCCAAATCTGCGACCATCCTTGAGCAGGCCCGCACCGCCACGTTGCGGCGGAACGTGTGGGGCTTGGAGTTCGCCTTCAAGCCGGTGCGGATGATCGAAGTCGACGTGCCCCAACCGACCGGACGCTTACAACGTAAGCTGATCTGGTACATGGTCTTCCGCGTGCGCAACACGGGACGGCACCTCGCGCCGCAGCCCCAAACCGATAAATACGGGCATACAGTTTACACTCCCGGTGCGGTGAATTTCACGCGACACTTCTTCCCGCAGTTTATCCTGCGAAGCCACGAATTCGATAAAGAATACCTAGACCGGGTGATTCCGTCCGCCATCCCCGTGATTCAACAGCGTGAGGACCCCAACACCCCCCTCCACAGCACGGTGGAGATCAGTAAGATTCGAATCCCTGTAGATGGCAGCCCCGATGACCACGGTGTGTGGGGCGTCGCCACATGGGAAGACGTAGACCCGCGCATCGACTTCTTCTCGGTCTTCGTCCAAGGGCTGACAAATGCCTACCAGTTTGCCGATCCTCCTGGCGCCTACAAGAAGGGAGACCCGCCCGGCACGGGACGCGTGTTTGTGACCAAAACGCTGCAACTGAATTTCTGGCGTCCGGGCGACATGGTAAACCCAACCGAGGACGAAATTCGGTATGGCCTCCCTTCTGTCGATCCCGAAGAACGCGACCGCTACCTTTCGTTATACAACCAAGAGACGTGGGTTGATCACCGCTGGGTTTACCGGTAAAACTTAACGTTTGCCACACTCGGAGGACGAATCTCTTGTCGTCCCCTACAATTAGCAAGGAATATGCGTCATGGCTCATAAGAAAGGTCAAGGCTCAAGCCGCAACGGTCGCGACTCTAACGCGCAGCGGCGGGGCGTCAAGAAGTTTGGCGGCGAGCGTGTCGTAGCGGGTAACATCCTGGTGCGGCAGGTGGGCACCAAGTTCCATCCCGGCAAAGGGGTGGGCATGGGCAGCGATTACACGTTATTCGCCTTGGTTGACGGCGTGGTCAAGTTCGACCGTAACGGCCGCCGCGTGAATGTGGTGGCGCCGGCCTAGTTGCCTTAGGCCCTTGGCGAATACAGTCTCCATCTAGCCGCGACTTGAAGGAGAACGCGCCCGGCGGCGCTTTTCCTTCAGATCGCGGCTTAACTTTTTTGGTTTGAGGTTATTCGTCTGTGTTTGCTGATCGCGTCAAAATCGAAGTCCGAGCCGGAGACGGTGGCGACGGTTGCTTGAGCTTCCGCCGCGAGTTTCGCGTTCCGCGCGGTGGGCCCGATGGCGGCGACGGCGGAAACGGCGGAAACATCATCATTGTCGCCAAAGAGGGCGTCGATAGTCTCAGCGCCTTAGCTCACCGCAAGTTTTGGCGCGCCGAGCGCGGCGGCCATGGCAGCGGCAACAACCGGCACGGCCGTAACGGCCAGGATCTCGTGATTGAGGTTCCGCCCGGCACAGTAATTATCGACGCCGAAGAGGGGTATGTGCTCAAAGACCTGACACACGCCGGCGACAGCGTAATCGCGGCCCGTGGCGGTAAAGGAGGGTACGGCAACGCCCACTTCAAGTCGTCCACCCACCAGGCCCCGCGCGAAACCACCCCCGGCGGCGAAGGCGAATCGCGCGTACTGATCTTGGAGCTCAAGGTCATTGCCGACGTAGGCCTAATCGGCAAACCCAACGCGGGCAAGAGCACGCTCTTGAGCCGGCTCTCGCGAGCGCGGCCCGAGATCGCCGCATACCCCTTCACCACCAAGCACCCGAACTTGGGCCTGGTGCAAATCGGTTACGATCGCTCATTTGTGCTGGCCGACATTCCCGGTTTGATCGAAGGCGCCCATCAGGGCGTGGGGCTGGGGTACGAATTCCTGCGGCACGTAGAGCGTGCGGGCATTCTGGTGCACCTGGTCGAATGTTGCCCGACCGACGGAACCGACCCCGTGGAAAACTACCTGGCCATTCGCCACGAGTTAACAGAGTACGATCCAGCGCTGGGTGAGCGTCCCGAGATTGTCGCCGTGACCAAGGCCGAGCTTCCTGGCTCTGCCGAAGTGCAGCAGCGTCTGGCTGAAGAGTTAGGGCGCGAGGTGCTGCTCATCTCTAGCGTTACGGGGCAAGGCCTCAACACCCTGGTCCATAAGATCGCCGCGGAGCTTGATAAGCGCCGCGCTGCCGAATCGGCAAGCACGTAGCAGACGCAGGGGAGAATCGATTCTTCCCCTGTTACTTTGCGGGTTCCTGGTCGGTTCCTGCCGCAGTCTTCCCCGCTTCGCTACTCCAGGCTTTGCGAGCGGCGTCGTAGACCTCCTTAAGCGGAACATCTTTCTCGGCGGCCAAGCGACGGCAAGATTCAAACTCGGGCGAGAAGCTCACGCCGCCGTCGCCCAGAAACGCCAGCTTACCTTCGACCGGCCCGAAGGGCGTTTCCACCGTGTGTTGGCGGCGTTCAAGTTTGTGGCGGCTGACCGGCCAACGGCGTATGCCCAGAGTGCCCGTCTCGCGAAAGAGAATCCGCTCTAGCTTTTTAATCAACTCGGGCGGCGCCAGCACGCTGATTTTCACCGCAGGGCGGTTCTTCTTCATTTGGATGGCGGTCGTGTACACATCCAGCGCGCCCGCCTCGGCCAAGAGCGTGGTGGTATGGCCGATCACTTCGCCGCTTACGTCGTCCAGGTTTGTCTCTAACATCCACGCCTGGTCCGACAACGAACGTTCGTCGGCCTCGCCCACCAGCAACCGCAGCACGTTGGCTTGCTCGGGCAAGTCGCGGTCGCCGGCGCCATAACCAATAGCGTTGATGGTCATGGCCGGAAGCGGCCCAAACTCGTCCACCACGGTCGCCACAATGGCGGCGCCGGTGGGCGTGGTCAATTCGGCCTCCACCTCGCTATACGCCAACGGCACGCCGCGCAGCAACTCGGCCGTGGCCGGCGCTGGAATGCTGACGCGGCCATGAGCGATCTTGATCGTGCCGCGACCGGTAGGAATCGGCGAGCAGACAATTCGGTCGACGGCCAGCAAATCAAGCCCGATCGCAGCGCCCACAATATCGGCAATCGAGTCGACCGCACCGACTTCGTGAAAATGGACCTTCTCCAGCGTCGATCCGTGAACCTTGGCCTCCGCCTCGCCTAGCTTGGTGAAGATGCGTTTGGCCAGATCTTTCTGCGCCGCGGAGAGCGATCCGCGGTCGATCATTTCGGTAATGTGGTGCAGATGCCGGTGGGCGTGCTCCGGCTCATGTTCGACCGTCAGCTTTGCAGCGCGGAAGCCCTTCTTATTGACTTCACTGACCCCCACACGGCAGCTAGGCAAGCCCACCGAGTCGATGCCTGCCTGAATGGCCGCCAAGTCGACGCTTGCATCCACCAGGGCGCCTAAGAGCATGTCGCCGCTGATGCCGCTGACGCAATCCAAGTACGCAATTCTCATCGCCGCATTCCCCAACCCAAGGAGCAAATTCCCGGCGATGAGTGTACCCCCGCACCCGCGCCCGCGAAAGGATGCGCCGGGCAAGAGAGATCAGACGACGTTGGCGCGCTAACCCAAAAGCAGTTACGCCGACGGCCGGCGGAAGTACCGATAGGCCTGCATGACCTCGTATAAGTCGGCGGATAACGTAATTTCGTCGTCCTGGAAGTCGTACAGCCAAGTGCGGTCGCTATAAACGGCGTCGGCCAGCAGCCGCGCAATGTCGCCCAAACGCACGGTCACCGAGTCGCGCGTGGCGGTTCTGCACATGGTTGGAGCGCACGGTTCGTCGTCGTCATGACCAAAGAACACGCGCAACTGAGGTTGAGCCATTTTATTTCCCTCGGGGGCTCCGAAGATGCCATAAAATCGGTTTCGTCCTAAGCTATCGACCAAATGCAGGACAACACTTTGACGAAAATTCCGGTTTAAGCCGAAAATCCTCACCGTTCCGCTGGCCCCACCAGCAAGAGCACGACCGTAACAACATTTCACCGCCGCAGGTCGACGCTTACCGCCAATTCTCCAACCCAACGACGCGCGTCCTTTGATGCCACCAAAAGCAACTCTCCATCGAGTTCGGCACGATTTCGGATGCGAGAGATTGCCCCCGCTTCGCAGTTACCCCATTTCCCCTGAGACAAGCTTCCTTTACCGCCCAGAAAGGCTTCGCCAATGGCATCGGAACGCCTAAATCGCGGTCGTGGAAAGCCTGCTTGGCCTCCTGCGAAGCCAGCTCCCTTGACAATCGGCGGTCGGCCCCCTAGATTGCCAGTCGGGACATTACAGGCCCATTCTCTCTACATGCGCCAACAACGATCGCGGTCGGCTGAGGAGGGCGGCGCCGACTGTGGGAAACGATAGCGCCCCCGTTATTCCCGCAGGGAAGATATGATGACAATCGACTTGGGGCAACTCGCCCGAGAGGTCGAGTTGCCGGTGGAGCAAGTCCAGGCGGTGGTGGAGTTGCTCGACGCTGGGAACACCGTTCCTTTTATCGCCCGCTTCCGCAAGGACCAAATCGGGGGTCTTCTTGAAGACCAAGTGCGGCGCATTCAAAACGGCGTAATTGCCCAGCGCAGTCTTGCCGATCGCAAAGAAGCGATCCTGCGCGCCATTGAGGCGCAAGGCAAGCTTTCGGCCGAGCTGAAAGAAAAGATCGAGCAGACACACTCTCTGCGGCGCCTGGAAGACATCTTTCTTCCATTCAAGCCCAAGAAGCAGACGCTGGGCAGTTTGGCGAAGGAACGCGGCCTGGAGCCTCTCTCGCGAGAAATCCTCCACGCCAGCCCTGCCGCCGCCGATCTCGACGCGCGGGCGAAGGACTTCGTCAATCCCGACCGCGAATTGAACAGCCCCGCCGAGGTGCTCTTGGGCGTGGGGCATCTGTTGGCCGAACACTTTAGCGAGCACACCGAGGCGCGCACCCAGTTGCGGCGCACCTTCTGGCGCACCGCGCGCATGGTTTGCAAGCCCGGTGAAGCGGTCGAGGAGTTGAAAGAGCTTGAACGGCAAGCGCAAGCCGAACAAGAGGCGCTTCGTAAAGCCCTCGAAGCGCAGCGCAAAGCCGAAGCCGAAGCAGCTCCGCCGGCGCAACCCACCGACGCCGCAACCGACGCTCCGGCCGAAGGCGGCCCCGCTCCTGCGCCGTCGGAAGGTGAAGTAGCCGCCGCAGCGCAAGATCAGCCTGCCGTCGAACAAGAGGCTCAAGCGCCTGCGGGCGAATCCGCTTCCGCGCAGCAGGCTGATGCGCCGAGCGCTCAAGCGACCGAAGCAGCAGCGTCTCCGGATGAGACGGCCGTAGCCGCTCCTTCCGAAGAAGCTCCCGTTGAAGACGTTGGTGAGGAATCGCCTGAAGAGGAAGAGGAGGCGGCCGCTGCGCCCGAAGCGTCAGCGGCTGAGAAAGCGCCAAGCAAAGCGGCCACCGCTCAAGCCTTAGCCCGCAAGAAGGCTAAAGATCAGCTCAAGCGGCGCAAGCGGCAGAAGGCGGTGCAGACCTTCCGCGATTTCTTCGACATGCGGGAGCCGATCAAGAACCTCACGCCGCAGCGGGTGCTTTCGATCAACCGCGGCGAGCGCGTTCGCGCGCTAGAGGTCACGATCGAAGCCGACGTGCACGCTATGCAAAAGCAGGCCGAAGACCTGCTGGTGCCCGCTGACCATCCGCACGCTGATTTCCTCCGGGCGTGCGTGCACGACGCTGTAGCCCGGCTGATTGTTCCTTCGCTGGTGCAAGAAGCCCGCCGCGAACTGAACGACGAAGCCGAAAACTACGCCATCAAGGTTTATTCCGAGAATCTGAAAGAGCTGCTGCTGCAAAAGCCGATTCGTGGACGCCGCATCTTGGCGATCGAACCCGGCTACCGCAAAGGCTGCAAGATTGCCGCGGTGGACGAAGTCGGTCGCGTGCTGGGCGTCGGCATGTTGCAGGTGGTCGGCCGCGAGGATTGGCGGAAGAAAGGACGCGAACGGCTGGTCGAAATCATCCAGAAACATAACGTCACGATTGTCGCCATTGGCGATGGTCCCGGCTCGCGCGAAGTAGAGCGCATGGTGACCGACGTTCTGGAGAACGACCTGAAAGACGCCGGGGTGGAGTACACCATTGTCCCCGAGGCCGGCGCCGCCGCGTACGGCACCAGCCCGCTGGCTCGCGAAGAGCTGTCGAAGTACGACCCGTCACACCGAATCGCCATTAGCATCGCCCGGCGACTGCTTGACCCGCTGGCCGAACTGGTCAAAGTCAGCCCGGCCAACATTGAAGTCGGCCCGGCCCACTACGACATCAAGACCAAGCTCCTGCGCGACACGCTGGACAATGTCGTGGAGTCGGTGGTCAGCTATGTGGGCGTTGACGTCAACCGCGCGAATCCCGCGCTGTTGCGTTACGTATCGGGCATGAACCAGTTGACGGCCCGCCGCGTGTACGAGTATCGCGAGCACTACGGGCCGCTGCGCAATCGCGAGCAACTGAAAAACATTCCCGGCATCGACGAGAAGACCTACCGCCAGGCAGCCGGCTTTATGAAGGTTACTGGCGGCGATAACCCGCTCGACGCCACATGGATCCATCCCGACGACTACGACGCCGCCAATAAAGTGCTCGAGGCGTTGGGCCTCACGTTGGAGAACGTCGCGCCGCCGGCGCCCAAGCCTAAGGCGTTCGCCGAAGAAGTGCTAGCCGAGCCGGCTCAGGAACAACCCGCTAACTCGCCAGAGGCGTCGACTTCAAGCCAACCCACGGCCGAAGAAGCGCCGGCTCCAACGTCGCCGGAAGGCGCTACAGAAGCTGTCGCGGTGGAGTCGCCTGCTCCTGCCGAAGCGACCGAAGCTCCCTCGGGCGAAACAAGCCCAACTTCGGAGGTTGCTACTCCCGCAGCGCAAGAAGCCGAAGTTGCAACGCCTCCTGGCGACGCGCCCGCAGAGGCTCCTGCAGCCGAAGCCCCAGCGGAAGAATCTCCTGCCGCGGCGCCCGAAGCCTCAGAAGCTGCTTCCTCAACGGAAGCCCCCGCGGCCGAATCAGCGCCGGCGGCAATTTCGCCCGCGCCGGCAGTCGCTCGCACGGTTGAAGCCGCTGTGGCGGTTGAACCGATCCATTCGGCCTCGGTGCCTGTTCCGTTGCCGGTGGAGATTCCCTTCAATGAAGAAGTGGAGCGGCGGAGCGCCGACTGGGACCTTGACCAGAAGGCGAACGAGCTTGGCATTGGCAAGTTCTTGCTCCGATACATCCTGGACGAGCTGGCCCGTCCCGGGCGCGATCCGCGCGACGCTTTCAGCCCGCCTCCGTTGCGTTCACGGCGCATGTCGTTGGACGACGTGCACCCTAGCATGGAGCTAAAAGGGACAGTCGTCAGCGTGGTCGATTTCGGCGCGTTTGTGGACATTGGCCTCTCGGAAAGCGGCTTGGTGCACATCAGTCGCTTGGCGAACCGCTTTGTCCGCGATGCGCACGATGAAGTCGCTGTGGGCGATGTGATTCAGGTCTGGGTGGTCGATATCGATAAGAATCGCGGTCGCGTTTCGTTGACCGCCATTCCGCCGGGAACCGAGCGCCCGCGTGACGAACGTCGCGATCGGCCCAAGAAGGACCGCGAAGGCCAGACCGGAGAGCGCCGACCGCGCCAGCAGCGCCGGGACCAAGGCAAGAAGGGCAATCGGGCGCCGCGTCAGCCAGCCGTGTACGTGGTTCAGTCCAAGAAGCCCGCCAAACCGATCAGCAAGAAGATGATCGAGGGCAAGGAGCCGCTGCGTTCCTTCTCCGACCTCCAGCAGTTCTTCCAGAAGAAGCGCGAAGGCAGCGGCGAAGAAGAGCAGAAGTAGGCGCTAACGTGAGGCAATGGCGGCTGCAATCTTCCGAGACTTCAGCCGCCTGCCAAGAGCGTCTAAGCGAATCTGGCCGCGTGCAAGAAGCGGTTCGACCTGCCGCTTTGGTTTTAATAGGCGGCAGGTGGGGCAATCAACTTCGAGGTATCAAAAGCCGCATGGCGACGGCAAGATCCCGCCGCCTCTCTCGACTAAGGGCGGATCGTTGCGTTCCGCCATCAATTAGTAATGCGGGCCCAAGAGCACTCGGCCAACGTGCCGACTGCGGCATGCCTGTTTACGCAGCCGCACGAGCCTAGCCATCTCTCGTGCGCGCTAACGTGGCCACGCCTGTCGTGTTCCGCGCCCGCAGTGTCTTGGGCGTAAGACTTTTCGGCGCATCCCACATTTGGCTTACTTGCGGCGCATCCCATGCAATCGGATCGGTCGGCGCACGCGTATGCGCATTCCGTCGTTCATTGCATGGATGATGCGGAGAACCCGAACAACCGGCGATGAATCATCGTCTTGGCCCTTGAGGTCGGCGTTTCTGATACTGCCCGAAGTGAGCATACATTCGGCGCATGACCACAAACTCTTCGCAATGTGTAGCCTCGCCGCTGGATACGTCGATACGAAAGTTGTCGCCTAGGCTTAGGGGCTTTCGTTCCATGCCGAGAGCTTCGGGCCACGCTTTCCATTTCGGGGAACCAGATTCACGATGGCTTCGATCAAAACGCAACCCGAGAGCGAACTGGAAGAACTCTCGCGCGCCCGGGGCGCACGTCGCACATCGGCGGTCCAAACGCCGCTCGAAACGTACCTGCGCGAGATCAACGAGACCGCGCTTTTGTCCGCCGAAGATGAGCAAGAACTGGCGGAACGCATCGCCCAAGGCGATGTGCGGGCCCGCGATCGCATGGTTCGCGCCAACCTGCGTTTGGTGGTGAACATTGCTCGCGGCTATACAGGGAAAGGGCTAGGCCTGCAGGACCTGATCGAAGAAGGCAATCTGGGCCTGCTGCGCGCGGTGGAAGGCTTCGACCCGCGGATGGGCACGCGGTTCAGCACCTACGCCAGCTACTGGATCAAACAGTCAATCAAGCGGGCGCTGATCAACTCGGCTAAGACCATTCGTATTCCGGCGTACATGGTCGAACTGCTCTCGAAATGGCGCCGCGCCAGCGCTCGGCTCCAAGAAGAGTTGGGGCGCACGCCCACGCCCGAAGAAGTGGCCCGCGTGCTGGGCCTGCCCAAGAAGAAGTTGCCGATCATCAAGAAGGCGATTCGCATTTACAACTCGACGCCGCAAACCGATCAGGCCGAAGCCGGCTGGTCATTGGGCGAGATGATCGAAGACGATCGCCTCAAGAGTCCCGAAGACGAACTTCTGGAGCATGACGCGCTTAAGCATGTGATGCGAATGCTCGAAACGATGGACGAGCGCGAGCGCACCGTACTGCGAATGCGGTTCGGACTGGGCGGCATGGAGCCGCACACGCTCAAAGAGATCGGCGAGCAGTTGGGCCTCACCCGCGAACGCGTCCGTCAGATCGAAACCGAAGCCCTCGGGAAACTCGGCGAGAGCCTCAAAGACCCGAAAGAGCGGGCCGCAGCAGACTAGCCCCAGGCATCGGCTGCGAAAGAAGCCAGGCGTTAGCGTAACAGCGGGGGCGCTTGCAAAGTGACGAGCAGCGCCCTCGAATGTTTCGGAGCAATTGCTCCTGAATGGAGAACAATTGCCACGCACCGCCCTCCTCGTATCGCCGAAAAGGGAACCACGGCTAGGAACCGTCCCGTGTTCGGCAGGACGCGATCGAATGTTATCCCCTGCCGCACAAAGTCGTACCTAGGGCTAACAACTGCAAAGAGCTGGCGCCACAGATGCGGCGCCGGCGGACTCTGAGCATCGCAACATTGCCGAAGGGCATGGGCGGCGTTCGTTCACGTGGACCTGACCGAACCGCCGTTCTCCGGATGTACAACCTCAACCGCAAGACTCATTGCGGTTCCCTCTTCAGCAGCCGGCCATAGGGCTCTTCTTGCACGGTTTGGCGCCACATACCGCCTCGCCGTGTTTTGCCCCTTGGCCACGACGGTGGCGGGCAATTCATGGCGACCAAGATATTCGCCAAACGGGGCCACTCGCATTGAACTTGCAACGGCAATCTCTACGCTCTGTCTTGCGGCCTCGTTGGTTTAATGACGATTGTGACCTTGGACCGGGGATCGTGGGCAGAGTGTCGCCGCAATGGGTGCACCGAAGCGTTGGTCAAGACCTCTCAACTTTACCAACGCCGCATCACCTTACGGCCTACCTCCCCTCTCTGCCAACCTGATGCAACAGGGGCTCTCCGCGTAACCCACGTAGTAAGTTCTCGACGGATATCTCGGCCATGCGGCGGCGGGTCTGGACGGTAGCGCTTCCCAGGTGAGGCGTGATGATCACGTTGGGCAGTTGCAGCAAACGGTGATCGCGCGGCAGCGGTTCGGGGTCGGTCACATCCAGAGCAGCGGCAAAGAGAGCTTTCGCTTCTAAGGCGCGGGTGAGCGCTTCGGCATCGACCACCGCTCCCCGAGCCACGTTCACCAGCACCGCGGTCGGCTTCATAAGCGCGAGTTCCCGCGCGCCGATCAGGCCGCGTGTGGTGTCGTTCAACGGCGCCGTCAGCACCACATAGTCCGACCGGCGCAACAGATCATCCAAGGATACATATTCAGCGCCGCACCGCGCAAAGGCGTCGCCGCGCGGCCGACGGTTATGGTAAAGCACGGTCATATCGAACGCGTTTGCCCGCCGCGCCACTTGCTCGCCAATTCGCCCCAGACCGACAATCCCCAAGGTCTGCCCGTGGATCTCGCGGCCTAACATGTAGCCCGGATCATAGTGCGTAAACGCGGAGCTGCGGGCGTAGCGATCGCCTTCCACCAAACGCCGGCCCGCGGCCAGCAAGAGCGCCATCGCCAGGTCGGCCGTGGCGCCGTTAAGCACGTCGGGTGTATTGCCGACGGGAATCCCCCGACTTGCCGCCGCCAATACGTCGATGTGATCGACGCCCACGCCATAGTTGCTAATCACGCGCACACCCGGCAAACGATCAAGCAGCGCCGCGTCCACAAGCGGGTGACCGTAGGTATAGATGGCCTGGACCGCGGCGTTGCCGCGTTCAGCTTCGCTCCAAGGGAGAAGCGTCACTTGACCGGCCAGCAACTCCAACACCTCGGCTGCAAGCGGCCCATCGGCAATCACGCAAGGCGGATTGGTTGTCATCATCGCAAACAACCTAAGGAAATCGGCTCGTGTGCGGTAAGAACGAAATATGGCGGCCTTAAGACTTGCCCCGCAAGCGTCACGGCCCCCAATTGGCAGGCGCCACTACCACAGCCGTAACATCATCAACCCTCTTGTACCATGATCCCCCAGCCTAAGAAACACGGCCCGCAAAGCGGCGCCCCAGCGATTGCGCTTCACCTTGACCAATCCGAAGACACCTCGTGATATGGCAAGCACGCTCTGAGTCGGCCGCGAAATTGACATCATGGATGAGGCGCCGGCCGTCGATGTAGCCCCCAGCGCGATGAGAAGAAGTCCGGCGCCGCTTGCAACAGGATAGCGTGCAGAGTTGTTGTTGGTTGTCCAGGCAGAGTGCCGAGCCGTAGCATGCCAATTGAATTCCCCTAGGGTATGGCGTACAACGCAGTTGGAGTTGCACTCTCCCCTTGGACGCTCGGCCGCGGGCCTCTTTCTCGTTCGTCCTGGCCATGAACCGTCAGCCGTACACCGTTCCGCCGAAGTGGTGGGAGCCAAAGCTGTCGCTCACTTGGGTGCGGGCGTCCCGGGCCTGGCGGTGGTGGCGCCTTCGGCGGGGGCAACGCATTCGTGAGATCCGCGCCGCAGGCTGGGAGCATGTGCAAGGCCCACTCGCTCAAGGCCACGGCGTGTTGATCACGCCCAACCATTCGGCTCATTACGATTCGGCTGCGTTGTATGTAGCCGCCGACCAGGTGGACCTGCCGTTATACTTCATGACCGCATGGCAGGTGTTTGGCATGAGCAACCGCTTCGACCAGTGGGCGATGCAACACCTGGGATGTTTCAGTATTGACCGAGAAGGCGTCGACCGACAGGCCTTCAAACAAGCCGTGCGCATCTTGCAGCACGAGCCGTATCCGTTGGTGATTTTTCCCGAAGGCGACATTTACCACACCAGCGATCGCGTAACCCCATTTCGAGAAGGGGCGGCGGCAATCGCCCTGATGGCGGCTAGGCGTAGCCAACGGCCGGTGTCGGTCGTCCCTTGCGGCATCCGCTTTCACTACCTGGAGGATCCCACGCCGCGTCTGGTGGAGTTAACCGACGAATTGGAGCGACGGGTGCTCCTGCGCCCCGCGCCCGAACAGCCGCTCCCGCAACGTGTGCACCGCATCGCCGAGGCGGTGCTAGCCCTTAAAGAGTTGGATTACCTTGGCCACACCCGCAGCGGACGCTTGCGCGACCGGATCCCGTATCTCACCCAGGCGGTGCTGCGCGACATCGAACAGCGGCACAACATTCCCTGGAACGGCGACGAGTCGCCCGCTCGTGTGCCCGAACGAATCAAAGTTTTGCGGCAAAGAATCATCGAAGAAATGCAGCGGCGCGCCGCCGAAGAGGTCGACGCTAACGTGCGGTCGCGTCGTAAGCTCCTCAAGAAAGACAAGCCGCACTTAACGCGTCTCAGCCGTGACGGCGTCAAACAACTTGGATGGCAAGAACGGCTCCACCTGGATATGGAGGACGTGTTCTTTGTGATGCAGCTTTACAGCTACCCCGGCGATTATCTGGTGGGTCCACCGACGGTAGAACGGCTGGCCGAAACGCTCGACAAGTTCGAAGAAGATATTCTGCAACTCGATCTTCCTCGCGTGCGTGGCGCCCGGCGCGTGTCAATCTTGTTCGGAAAGCCAATCGCCGTAAGAACCGACCGCGGCCAGCGCGCCGGCGCCGATGAATTGACCCAAACAATGCAAGACGCCGTCCAAGCGCTAATCGATCAACTAGCCAACGAGAGACGAGAACTCGACGAGACAAGCCAGCCCGCAGAAACCGACGCTTCCCTGACATAATGCCAAGGAGCAAGAGGTTGCAAAGTGCGCCGATCGCTCCAAGCGCCGGCTACCGTTCGGGTGAACGTTTTCAAACAACGCGCCCGGCCTTCCTCTTAATTGAGCCAAACGGCGTAAGGGACCGAGATCGGCGCTTCATCCAAGGACCAACGTGGAGCTGCCTCGGTGACAGGAGCGTCTAGCTCTTCAAAGTCGTTCGGGTAATCCTCGTCATTCGCTTCGTCCTCGCGGAACGCGGCTTCGATTTGCTCCCGCGCTTCTCGCTCCAATTGCTGCACCAGTTTCACCAAGTAAGGATCGGCCCAGGGAAGCATCGGGTCGGCGACCGACTCTCCTTCGTACGCAAGACGAGTACGAAGCGTGAAAACTTCCTTGTGCGACGAGCGAATCATAACGACCACCTAAACAAAAAGAGATTCAGAAAAGGACCAAGCCGACGCGGCAGCGATTGGCTCGGATTTGCGTGTTTAACTTCGCAACTCTGGCGCCAAAGCCTGCGAAACTGGCGGTT
Organism: uncultured Pirellulaceae bacterium; assembly: GCA_964458385.1. GTDB lineage: Bacteria > Planctomycetota > Planctomycetia > Pirellulales > Pirellulaceae > JAHWKS01. The sequence continues at coordinate 10,331 of CAYWIS010000069.1, read as the reverse complement.
CACCTAGTTCGATTTCTCCTAAATTAAAATGGGCTAACGATTTAGTCTTACCGGCGGCAATTTCGTTGCAGCCGCGGTTATTGATCAACGTCAACCAATTTGCGAAGAGTTTTCAAACCCGGTGAATACCGATGCATGCCGCAATGGAAGCGGTCTGCCCGTAGTGGTTGTGCTGCCGCATAATAACGAGACGTAGATTTCCCATCGCTCGCGGTCGGCCGAGGGTGATTCGTTTGATTTTTGCATGAAGTTTTTGGAATCGTTGCAGGTGTTTCATGGCGAGGCCAACCCCGCTCGGGCGCGCGTCTACGCCCGCGCCGCGCGTTCGCCCAAGCACGTCGGTTGGCGCCTAACTGGACGTGTAACAGGGCCGCATCGCTTTGCGGGCTCCACGCTTCCCGCCACTGCGCCGCTGCGCGACCTTGGTCCTGGCCCGACACTTCTGGCCGAAGCGGTCGTGCTCGATCCTTGCTTCTGGTCGCCTGCGTCGCCCACGTATTACGAAGTCGAAGTGGCGGTGCAAAACGACGACGGACAGACGCTCGCCACCCTCGTTCGGCCGATTGGCATTCGCGCCTTGGGAGTGCGGCAAACCAGTTTTTACCTGGAGGGCAAGCGCTGGGTGCTGCGCGGAGTCGATCACGACTGCGATTCAGAAGCGGGCGTCGAAGCATGGCGCGAGGCATGGGCGGCGCTGCTCGCCAAAGCACCCGCAGAAGAACTCTGCCGCCAGGCGTCGCGACAGGGCGTGCTCGTTGTGGCGATGGTCGCCGGTACGGTCGACGAGGTTACGGCGGAACTCCTTCGTCTTTCCCATTGGCCGGCGGTGGCGATGGCGGTGGTCGACGGCGACGAAGCCTGCGATCAGGCGCCACTTGCCGCCGTGGCGCCCAATCTGGTGCTGGGGAAACGGTGGGCGGCGCAGCACACAATTCCCGATTGGGTACAATTTGTCGTGGCTGAGGTGGAACAGCCTGCCGACTTCGCTCAGCAGTTCGTGAAGTTGGGCCGGCCCGTGGTCGCCATGCGACGCAACCGCGGCGCCGCCGATGTCCAACGCGCCCGTCAGGCGTGCGACGAACTACAACGCGACTTGGCGCCTTTCGGCGATTGGGCCGGCTACGTAACGCTTCCGGCGTGGTGATAGCAAGTCGTGCTTGCAATTTTGGGGTGAGAAACGCGCTTCGACTTGTTGACCGCGGCGCCGGCCCATGAACCGACCTAGGGGCGCAATCGGTTCGCCGCGAACCTTTCAACGATTCAAGGGCAATCGCTTATGGCTAAACTTGACCGATACGTGCGACAAATGCGCTATCCTCGTCTTGGCGAAGAAGGCCAACGGCGATTGCTTGCCAGCACGGCTCTGATCTGCGGTTGCGGAGCGCTCGGCTCCGTGATAGCCAATACCTTGGCCCGGGCCGGCGTGGGAAAGCTGCGAATTGTCGATCGCGATTTCCTAGAGATAAGCAACCTCCAGCGCCAGGTACTTTACACCGAGGATGATGTCGCTTCGGGCCTACCCAAGGCGATCGCCGCCAAGAACCATTTGCAGCGAATCAACTCGGAAATCGAGATCGAAGCCATTGTGGCGGACGTGGATTCGTCAAACATTGCCTCGCTCGCCGAAGGGGTGGATGTCATCGTCGACGGAACCGACAACTTTGAAACGCGATTCCTTCTGAACGACGCTTCGCACAAGTTCAACATCCCTTGGATCTACGGCGGCTGCCTGGGCGCCGAAGGTCAAACGATGACCATTCTTCCGGGGGAAACCGCCTGTCTGCGGTGCCTGATGCCCGACGCTCCAGCGCCAGGCGCCACCCCCACATGCGACGCCGCAGGAATCCTAGGAACCATTATCAATGTGATTGCTTCGATCGAAGCGAACGAGGCCATCAAGATTCTGAGCGGCCATCGCGAAGCCGCCAGCCCCTATCTGACCGTGTTTGAACTGTGGGACAACCGCATTCGCCAGGTCAAACTCGACTTGCTTCGCGAGGCCAACACCTGTCCGGCGTGCAACCACCAAGAATTCCCCTGGCTCGATGGCGCCCGTGGCAGCCATACCGCCGTGCTCTGCGGGCGGAATGCGGTGCAACTGAGCTTTGCCGATCGGCAAGAGATATCGCTAGAGAATCTGGCGGCGAAACTCGAAGGGCTTGGCCCGGTCAAGTACAACCGCTACCTGCTCCGCGCCGAGATTGCGCCGTATCAGGTGACCGTCTTTCCCGACGGCCGCGCCATCATTGGGGGCACAGAGGATATCGCGGAAGCCAAAACGGTTTATGCCCGGTATATCGGGGCGTGAACAAACGGAGTAAGACGTTCGCCGGCGCTAGCCCATTGCCGGCGCCAAAGCCAAGCGAATCGCTTTCGCATCTATTTCTCTTCCGCCCAGATCTGCACCAACTCGACGAGCATCCGGGCCGCATCGGCCATTTCCTCCAGGCAAGCAAACTCCAGCGGCGAGTGAATGTTATGCTGACCGCTGGAAAGATTCGGTGTGGGGAGCCCCAATTCGGTCAGTTGCGAACCATCGGTGCCGCCGCGAACGATGTCGAGCTTTGCTTCCTTGCCCAGACGGCGAAAGGCTTCTTGCGCGTAGGCGACCGCTCGTGGCTCCTTGCGCAGGCCTTCCGCCATATTGCGATATTGGCGCGTGATGATAACCTCCACTTTGACGCCGGGCGCCATTTTCTCGACCTCGGCGGCGATGCGCCGCAAGCGCTCCGCTTGCTGATCCAGGTTACTGGTTTCAAAGTCGCGCAAGAGAATTTTGAGCCGTGTTTCCGCAACGCCGCCTTCGATCTGGTAGGGGTGCATAAAGCCTTCGCGCCCGGACGTAACTTCCGGCGCCATGGTGTCGCGCGGCAGCAAAGCGATAAAGTCCGCCGCAGCCCGCAAGGAATTAACCATGCGATCCTTGGCGATGGAAGGATGAATGTTCTTGCCGCGCAGGATGACTGTGGCTAAATCGGCCGAAAAGGTCTCAACGTCGATCACCCCCGCGCCTGGCCCATCTAGCGTATAGCAAACCGTGGCGCCAAGCTGAGCGACATCAACATGCTTCACCCCGCGGCCAATCTCCTCATCGCAGGTGAATAGCAGCTTGATCGGGCCATGCGGAACGTCGGGATGCTCCATCAGGTAAGCGGCCGTTTCCATGATGATGGCCACGCCGGCCTTGTCGTCGCCGCCAAGGAGCGTTGAACCGTCGGTCGTGATCAGGGTTCGGCCCACCAGATCCTTTAACTCGGGCGTGTCGGCGACACGTATGACTTTACTCGGGTCGCCTGGCAAGGGAATGTCGCCACCTGGGTAGTTGCGAATCACCTGCGGCTTTACGCCCTGGCCGCTGGTTTCAGGCGAGGTATCCAAGTGCGCGTTGAAAGCCACCACGGGTGTTGCACGCGTCACGGTGGCGGGAATGGTGGCCGACACAATGCCATATTCATTCTGAACCGCATCGGTCAGGCCCAGGGCGCGTAGTTCTTCGACCAATATGCGCCCCAACTCGAGCTGTCCGGGCGAACTGGGATAGCGGTCGGTTGCGTCGTCGGCCGTGGTGTGCACTTGCACATAACGCACGAATCGATCCAACAAGCGTTCTTGGTTAATCATCGTGGTGCTCATCATTCCGGTGAAAATGCGCCTGATACGAGGATGGGTTCGACCGTACCGATCATCGCGTTGGGCTTCGCCCGCGGCGCGGCCTAGGCGACGCGTTAAGTTCTTCCCCAGCCGAAGGTTTGTTGCTACGCTGGCAAGTAATGATGCTCCAGAACTCCATGTGATGAAAGGGGACGCCGTGGCCGATCCTGCGGTGCGGTATTTTGTGTTCGATGTAGAGAGCGTCGCCGACGGAAACCTCATTTCCAAGCTCCGCTATGGCGAGGAACGGCCGCCAGCGGAAGTTGCAATTGAGCGTTATCGTTCTGAGCTGATCGAAAAGTACGAAACCGACTTCATCCCCTACACCTATCAGATTCCTGTTTCGGTGGCTGTCGCCAAGGTGGCGGCCGATTTCCGCTTGATCGATCTGGTTGTGCTGGACGAGCCGAACTATCGTCCGCACGTCATCACGCGCGACTTCTGGAAAGGCTGGGAGGTCTACCGCCGACCAACCTTAGTGACCTTCAACGGCCGATCTTTCGATGTGCCGCTGTTGGAGCTGGCCGCGTTCCGTTATGGCATTAGCGTGCCCGGCTGGTTCAATATACACGCCAAGAGCTTTGAGCAACCGCGGAACCGCTATAACCTTGACGCCCATTTCGATATTCACGACCTGCTAACCAACTTCGGGGCTAGCCGGTTCACAGGCGGGTTAAACCTGGCGGCCAATATCCTGGGCAAGCCCGGCAAAATGAACGTGCAGGGCGACATGGTTCAGGACATGTACTTCCAGGGACGACTTGCCGAGATCAACGAATATTGTCGCTGCGACGTGCTTGACACGTACTTCGCCTTCCTCCGCTGCCAAGTGCTTGTAGGGCATCTAACCCTAGAGCAAGAGCACCAACTGGTGCTTGAAACCAAGGAGTGGATTGCTGAGCGAGCCGAACCGAAGAGCGCTTACGAACTGTACCTGAACAATTGGGGCGACTGGCGCAATCCCTGGGACGGCGAGAAACCGGCCTAAGGCGTAATCAGTGGCGAGGCGATAGAACAGGTCTGCTCCCAAGCGAACCGCATTCATTACTCGGCCAGTCCGCTTAGTTCCTCCCAGCGGTGGTAAGTGGTCGAGAGATCGGCTTCCAGTTCAGCCAAACGCGCTACGGCCTGGGAAATCTGCTCGCCCGGTTGCTGGTAGAAGTCCGCTTGCGCCATCCGTTCATGAAGTGCGGCAATCTCGGCCTCGAGTTGCTCAATCCGTTCGGGCAACGCCGCCAACTCTTGCTGCTCCTTGTACTTGAGCTTGCGTTTGCGGGATGCTTCGCCCTGCGCGGCAGGGGCCGTTTCTGCTGGCGGCCGCTCGGGCTTAGCGGTGACTTTCTTCGTCGCAGGCGGAGCCTGCGCCGGGCGCTGACGGAGCCAGTCGTCATAACCACCGACATACTCCCGCACATGGTCCTCCTCAAAGACAATCGTGCTGGTGACTACGTTGTTTAGGAACTCACGGTCATGACTGACCACCAGCACCGTCCCTTCAAACTCCACCAGGCGAGACTCCAACAATTCAAGCGTTTCGGCGTCTAGATCGTTCGTCGGTTCGTCCAGCACGATCACATTCGCCGGCTTAGCGAACAACTTCGCCAGCAGCACGCGGTTTCGTTCTCCGCCCGAGAGAAAGCGGACAGGCGTCCGCGCGCGCTCGGGTGTGAACAAGAAGTTTTGCAAATACCCGATAATATGTTGCGTCTGACCGCCAATGCGGACCGTGTCGTACCCGTCGCCTACATTCTCTTGAATCGTCTTCTCTTCGTCCAACTGCTCACGGAGTTGGCCAAAGTACGCAATCTGTAAGTTGGTTCCCAATCGCACCGAGCCGCCCTGCGGCGTTAGTTGCCCTAGCAGCAGTTTCAGCAGCGTCGTCTTGCCCGCTCCATTGGGCCCGATAATGCCAATCTTATCGCCGCGCAGAATGACGGTCGAAAATCCGCTGACGATGGGTCGGCCATCATATGCGAAGGTCAGATCCTTCACTTCGGCCACCAGCACGCCGCTCCGCTGGCCTTCCTGAATCTCCAACCGCACCTGGCCGGGCGCTGTCCGGCGTTCGGCGCGGAGACGACGCATCGCCTCGAGGGCTCGCACGCGTCCTTCGTTGCGGGTGCGGCGGGCTTTAATCCCTGTGCGAATCCAAATCTCCTCTTGAGCCAGCTTCTTATCGAAAAGGGCGTTCTGCTTCTCTTCGGCCTCTAACGCAGCCTCTTTGCGCTGGAGGAAGGTATCGTAATCGCAGGACCAATCAAACAGCCGACCGCGATCGACTTCCAAAATCCGCGTGGCCAGCTTCCGAAGGAACATGCGGTCGTGCGTCACAAACATGAGCGAGTTGGGCCACCGCACCAGAAAATCCTCGAGCCAGCGAATCGCGTCAATGTCTAGATGGTTGGTCGGCTCGTCCAACAAGAGCAGATCGGGGTTGGGCGCCAGCGCCCGAGCGAGCAGCACACGCCGTTTCATGCCCGAAGAAAGCACCTCAAACCGCGCGGCGCCGTCTAACTCCATGCGCGAGAGGATCTTTTCAACCTGGTGATGCGTCCGCCATTGCTCCTCTACACCCACCGAAGGCAAGCCGCCGGCGACAATCTCGGCCACTGTTCCATGCATGTTCTGCGGAACATCCTGCGGGAGGAGCGAAACCGTCACCCCCGGGGCGGAAATCACTTCGCCTGCATCCGGCTCCTCTTGCCCGGCCAGAATTCGCAGTAACGTCGTCTTCCCGGCTCCGTTGCGTCCCAACAACCCGATCCGTTGGCTTGGCTCAATCTGGCAACTCACCTGGTCCAAGAGCGTTGGACCACGAAAGCCAATCGTCACATCGCGAAGAGTAATCAGCGCCATGCAGAGGTAATCAATCTCACGTCGAAGCCAAGGAACGCCTGCCGCCCATCGTAAGCCCATTATGGCCGATGGCCCTCAAACCCCATAGCGGGCGGTCCCTCAGGGTCAGAAGCCTGCACTGGGAGCTAGGCGTTCGGCGCCGCAGGTGGAGTTACGGGTTGGCAACCGTCTTAGCCGTGGTGGATTGGAACCGTTGGGGCGTTCGCGATAAGAGTCGCTAGGTTGTCCCTTGGAAGCGAGAAAACGGCAGCCCCTCCTTGAAATCGCTTTGGTGAGTGAAACCCAATCACGGGTGTAAGTTGCAGCGCCTGCTCACTCTCGTGGGTTAGCCCGTCCCTAAGGTAATCTGTCTTGTGAAACTAGGGCAATCTTGCGAAAATCGGGCAAGCTAGGCGATTTTCGCTGATGGATTGTTCCGGGTGGCAGGGGGAGCCTGCCCTAGAAACCCGCAGGTCGGAGCCTGTTTCTTGGGTTGCAGGATGCTATCGAATCAACGCAATGGACGTAGGCGGTGCGCAGCACTCCTGCTGGCAATGGCGCTGCTAACGCCCATTTCGCCGGCTCTTGCGCAGAATCCGCTTCGCCTGGAACGTGTCTCTGTGAACTCGGCCCCGGCCGAATCGGAGTCGCCGACAACGACCACTCCTACTCCGGCCGAGCCTACGCCTGCGCCTGTGGCGGGCGCCGATTCTACGCCCACTCCCGCTGCTCCCCCACCCGCGACGCCAGCCCCAGGAACGCCCAGCGAGACGGGCGCCGTGCTGGATACAGTCGAACTAACCCCGCCAACGGTCCAAGCCCGGCGTCAGCAAATTGAAGAAGCGATGGGACTGGACGAGGCGATCAAGGCCGAGGCGCTACGTCTATACGATCAAGCGCTGCAGGAGTTGGCGCTGGATGCCAGTTTTGACGCCAAACTGGCCCAGTTCGAAGCTAAGATCAAGTCGGTGGCGGTTGACCTGCAAACCAACGCCGACGCCCTCAAAAATCTGCCGCAAGACGCCGATGTGGGCTTTCTGGACGACAAGACGGTTGTCGAACTCGACCAACTCTTGCGGCGCAAAGAAGAAGAGCGCGACGCCGCGCGAAAGACCGTCGAGGAATTAGAGGCGGAACATGCTCGGCGGGCCGACCGGCGGCAAGAGCTGCTCAAACTGATCGAAGCCGCCAAGGCCCGACTGGCCGACATCGAACAAAAGCTCACGGCGGCCGCTCCACCCGATCAGCCCGTTGAATTGCAGACCGCCCGGCGTACGCTGCTTCTGGCGCAGCGCCAGGCTGCGCAAGGCGAGATCGCAGCGGCCGAGAAGGAAATCGCCAGTTATGAAGCGCGCGTCGAGGTGCTTCCCTTGCGACGTCGATTGGCCGAGCGCCGGCTCGCGCTGGCCGAGAAAGCAGTCGAAAAGGTGCGGCGTGTGTTTGAGCACAAACGCATGCTCGACGTGCAACTGCAATTAACCGAAACGCAAAGCCAGGTTGGGGCCGTTGCCGATGAACTGCGTTACTTAGCGGAGCAGAATGTAGAGTTGGCGCTTAGGCGCGTCGAACTTGATGAGAACTTGCGCCAGGCCGATGCAGCATACCAGAACGCCCAGCGGCGATTGGAGTTGCAAAAGAGCCAGTTCGAACGCACCCGGCTGAAGGTTGACAAGGTAGGTCTCACGGGCGCGATGGGCCTATTGCTGCGCAAGCAAAAAGCCGCGCTCGAGAACGAAGTCGATCTGGCCCGGCTGCGGCGTGACACAGGCCGCCGGCAGGAGCGCATCCGTGAAGCCAATCATGCCCTCCTGGAGATCGAAGACCAGCGTTCGGAGCTTGGCCGCTTCGAACGCGAAGTGCGTCTGACGCTTTCCAACTTGCCCGCTCGCCGTCGCGAAGAACTGGAGCCCGAAGTCGAACGGCTATTGGCCATCAAGCGCGACTTCCTTGACGCGCTGATTACCGACTACAACGCCTACGTGGATCAACTGGTCGATCTCGATTCCTGCGAGCGCGAGTTGATTCACCTAACCGAAACGTATCACAACTACATCGAAGAGCGCGTGCTGTGGATTCGCAGCAACGACGCACTTTGGCAGGCGGCGCCCTTGGCCGCGGTGCGCGAAGCCCTGGCCTTGTTCGAGCCCGACTTCTGGCAGGCCACCAGCCGCGCGGTGTTGGGCGATCTGCGGCAAAACCCGCAGTATGCCATCCTGGCGTTACTGATCTTCGCGCCGCCGCTAATGTACAAGCAGTTTCTTCGCCGGCGACTGGTCGATCTGGGACACGCCGCAGAGCAAGGTTCGTGTCGCCGTTTCGATCTGACGCTCCGGGCGCTGGCGCTAACAGGGATTATCTCGTTTGTGTGGCCGGGCATGCTGGCGGCGGTGGGCTGGCGGCTGTCGGTGCTCTGGGGCGAGTTTGAAGAGGCGCTTCCCATTGGCATAGCCCAGGCGCTTTTGGTGTCGGCCTATGTGTATTTTCCCCTGGAGTTCTTGCGCCAGGTTTGCCGCGGCAAAGGTTTGGGACGATCGCATTTCGAGTGGCCCGAGGCAGGCGTCGACGCATTACGGCGCGACCTGCGTTGGATGCTCATCTTGGGGCTGCCGTTCACGGCCGTCGCAGCAATCTTCGATATCGCCCATGTCTTGGGGCGGGTAGCGTTCATCGGAGGCATGATCATTGCGGCGTTATTTCTGCATCGCGTACTGCGTCCTTCGGGCAACGTGATGCGCCGTTTTCTGGCCTATTCTCAGGACGGATGGCTCTACCGCCTGCGCTACTTGGCCTACGCCGCGGGATTGGGCGCGCCGCTCCTCTTGGCGGGCTTGACCGCGTGGGGGTACTACTACACGGCCCAGCAGTTGGCGACACGTTTTTATGAAACCGCGCTTTTAGTAATCGCCGTCGTTATCGTGCGCGCCTTGCTGCTCCGTTGGCTCTTACTTACCCGGCGGCGCGCGGCGATGGAGCAAGCCCAGCGGCGCCGTGCGGCGCAGCTAGCCACCCCGGCGTCCGACGCCTCCACCATTCTTGCGCCACCGCCGGCCGACGAGCCCGGGCCAGATCTGGCCGCCAGCAACACCCAAGCCAACCGGTTACTCTCGGGCGCCGTGACCGTGATTGCCCTGGCCGGCTTGTGGTGGGTCTGGATTGGCGTCCTGCCGGCCTTGGGCATGCTGCGAGAAATCGAACTTTGGCGGACTGCCGTGGAGGTGGTGGAAAGCTCGGTCGCCGCCGATGGCGAAATTATCTCGCGCACCACATCCACCTATCGCTGGGTGACGTTGGCCGACGTGGCGCTTGCTTGTCTGGTCGTTATATTGTCGGTGGTCGCCGCCAAGAACGCGCCGGGCTTTCTGGATTTGACGATGCTGCACCGTCTGCCGATGGATGCCGGCGTGCGATTCGCCATTGCCACCCTCGCCCGCTATGCGCTCACCGTGCTAGGTGTAATCGCTGGGTGCGCGCTGCTAGGGGTGGGGTGGAGCAAGGTGCAATGGTTGGTGGCGGCCATCAGCGTGGGCTTGGGTTTCGGCTTGCAAGAGATCTTCGCCAACTTTGTCTCGGGTCTGGTGATTCTTATGGAGCGTCCCGTGCGCGTGGGCGACCTGGTGACCATCGGTGAGACCAGCGGTCGCGTAACGCGCATTCAGATTCGCGCCACTACGATCACCGATTTCGACCGCAAAGAGCTCATCGTTCCCAACAAAGAGTTCATTACCGGCCGGGTGCTTAACTGGACGCTCAGCGACCAATTGAACCGCGTCGTGGTCAACGTGGGCATCGCCGTGGGCAGCGACGTTTCCAAAGCACGGGCCATCATCTTGGGCGTCGCCGAGGAG
>CAYWIS010000068.1:8778-26397 GCA_964458385.1 uncultured Pirellulaceae bacterium | reverse complement strand
CCTACAAGGTATGGAGCCCCGGCACGCCGAACGACGCTCCCTTTGGCGCCGGCAAGTTCGCCTATGAGAAAGGTGGACGGCGGTTCAACCAATTCTCGCAAAACGTGACGCGCATGGTCGCCGAGGGGCAGACCGTGGAAGACGCTCGCCAAGCCCTGCTCGACGAAGTGCGGAAGAACTTCGCCGCGTTCCTGGCCGCGCGGCCCGAAAAGACGCCGTTCTGCTATTGGTTCGGTCCAACCAACGTTCATCGCCCCTCGGTCCCAGGTTCGGGGCAGGCTCTTATGGGGCTGGACCCCGACGCGCTTCAAGGCAAGCTACCTCCCTTCTTGCCCGATGTGCCTGTAGTGCGGCAAGACCTGACTGACTACTTTGGCGAGATCCTGGCCTTCGACGCCGCCGTGGGCGTCTTACTCGAGGAGCTCCAAAAGAGCGGCGAGTACGATAACACGCTGATCGTTGTCAGCGGCGATCATGGCCCTCCGGGTTTTCCGCATGGCAAATGCAACCTGTACGACTTTGGCGTGCGGGTTTGCCTGGCGGTGGCCGGCCCGGGGATCCCCGGCGGGCGCGTTGTGGACGACTTTGTGAACCTGACCGACTTGGCCCCAACGTTTCTTGAAGCCGCCCGGCTCAAGCCGCCCGAAGTGATGACGGGCCGCAGCTTGTGGCCCGTGCTGCGGTCAGAGCAAGATGGGCAGGTCGACCCTGCCCGCACCTGGGTCGTAACGGGCCGCGAGCGCCACGTCGAGATGGCCCGCGAAGGACACTTGCCGTATCCTCAGCGGGCCATTCGCACGGCCGATTACCTGTACATCATGAACTTCAAGCCCGAGCGTTACCCGCTAGGCGATCCGTACAATCTGGATGGCGACAAGCCGCCCACCCTTCAAGAGCTGGCAACCACGACCTTTATCACGCTGCCCGACGAAGACGCGGGCCCCACCAAGGCTTGGTTGGTGAGCCATCGCCACGATCCGCAGTGGCAGGCGTTGTACAACCTTGCCTTTGGCAAGCGGCCGGGGGAGGAGCTTTACGATTTGAAGGCCGACCCTCACCAGGTGACGAATGTCGCCGCAGACCCGCGTTATGCGGACATCCGCGCTAACTTACGGCGACAACTCCTGGAGGAACTCCAGCGAACTGGCGATCCGCGGCTTGTAGAGGATGGCAAGTTCTTTGAAACGCCGCCCCTGGCCGGCCCACTGCCGGATGACGTCCCCAAACCCAACCGGCAACGCCGCCCCTAACCGCGGCGGCGGCGGCGTGTGGGCATCCTCGTTGAGCATTGCAAGGCGGCATTCTGAGGAAGAAGAATGGAAGGCGCCGTTCGGATCGCGAGTTGAACGCAACGGCAGTTTCGCCTACCTTCGGTGAAGGCAATGCTTTTGAACATTTTTAAGAAGGAATCGCATGTTCGATTTTGACGCTAAATTTGCCGAGGGGCTCTCCTACCGCGACTTCTTGGAGAAGTACGGAACCGACGCCCATCGCCAACGGTGGGCCGCCGTTTACGAGCGGGTGCGTCTGACCGACGAGCAACAGAACCTGCTGGCGAGCTTTCGACGCGAAATGAAGGTGCTGGTTTTAGCAGGCGCCTGGTGCGGCGACTGTGTGGAACAGTGCCCCATCTTCGAGCGTTTTGCCGAAGCTACGCCAACCATACACCTTCGCTTCTGCGATCGCGACGACCACCCCGACCTTCAGCAAGAATTGTCGATTTGTGGCGGAGCGCGAGTGCCCGTTGTCGTCTTTCTGAGCGAAGACGGCTGCGAGGTCGGCCGCTACGGCGACCGCACGCTTTCTAAGTATCGACGCCTGGCCGTGGAACAATTGGGCGAAACCTGCTCGACCGGCGTGGCGCCTCCTGAAGAGTCGCTACTGGCGGCCACCGTGCAGGATTGGCTCAACGAGTTCGAACGGGCGCAACTCATTCTGCGCACCTCGCCGCGGTTGCGCAAGAAGCACGGCGACTAAGCGGAAACCCAAACGACGACGTACGGCGCAAGGGCGGCTCCTGCAGAAAGACGCAAAACCATGAACAAGTATCGCGTGGGCGTGATCGGCCATACCGGCAAGGGGAACTATGGCCACGGTCTGGATACCGTATGGCTAGAGATCGACAAATGCGAAGTGGTGGGCGTGGCCGACGCCAACCCCGAAGGACTAGCCGCCGCGGTCAAGCGTTTGGGCGCCCCCCGAGGATATGACGACTATCGCAAGCTGCTCGACGAGGAGGATCTAGACATCGTGGCGATTGCGCCGCGGTGGTTAGACCAGCATCGCGATATGGTGGTGGCCGCCGCCGAGCGAGGCATCCACATCTACATGGAAAAACCTTTCTGCCGCACGCTGGCCGAGGCCGACCAAATGGTGGACGCGTGCGAGAAACATCGGGTCAAACTAGCCATTGCGCATCAGACCCGCTACAGCCCTAAGCTGCAAACCATTCGCACCTTGATTGACGAGGGGAAGATTGGCCGCGTGCTAGAGCTGCGCGGGCGCGGCAAAGAGGATGCTCGCGGCGGCGGCGAGGACTTGTGGGTCCTGGGAAGTCACATTATGAACCTGATTCACTACTTCGGTGGCGAGCCGCAGTGGTGTTTTGGTTCGGTGCTAGCCAACGGAGCGCCGATCACCAAGAAGGACGTCAAACCCGGCAACGAAGGGATCGGCCCCTTAGCCGGCGACACCGTTGCAGCGGTCTACGGCTTGGATGATTCGGTCACTGCCTACTTCAACTCGCATCGCCAAGCGGGGGCCGGCGGCGAGAGCCGTTTCGGACTGCGGATTTACGGCTCCGAAGGAATTATCGACCTGATGACCGGCTATCTTCCTCCGGCGTTCATCCTCCAGGATCCTGTGTGGAATCCTGGCCGCAGCAAGCAACGCTGGCTGCCGATTTCCAGCGCCGGCATCGACCAGCCCGAACCGCTGGGGCCGAACTCGCTGCATGCCGGCAATGTGGCCGCCGTGCGCGATCTGTTAGCCGCTATCGAAGGCGACCGCTACCCCGAGTGCAACGTCTTTGAGGCCCGCATTACGGTCGAGATGATCGCCGCCGTGTTCGAATCTCAGCGCCAGGGACGCCCCGTGCCCCTTCCGCTGGAAAACCGTGAGAACCCACTGGAGAAGCTCTAGCGCCGGCGTACTCACTTCGGAACCGAGGTGTTCGATTGTTCGGCAAGAGATGCCGAACATTGGGAAATTTTGTTCTCTTGGAATTTGCGAGGTTTCTGCGCGCTTTCCGCGTGTTCGGTGTCTTGTTGCCGAACGAATTGCGTAAGGTGTGGAGAGTCGGCGTGGCGGTCGCAAATAACCGGACGTCCCCGTTGCAACGCCCCCCATGAGGCTATGGGATGGTCAGTCCAGGCCTTCCAGACACCACTGGATCTCGCCGCGCCCGGCGGCGCTTAGGGCTGCGTTGGCTTGCGAGAACGGGCGGCTGCCAAAGAAGCCATTCTTGGCCGACAGCGGCGATGGATGCGCGGCCTTGAGAATGACATGGCGGTCGGCGTCGATCAGCTTGATCTTGTCGTGCGCGTATTTACCCCAGAGCAGGAATACCACCAGTTCGTCTTTGGCGTTCACACGGCGGATCACTTCGTCGGTGAAGATCTCCCATCCTTTACCCTTGTGCGACGCCGCCTTGTGCGCCCGCACCGTAAGCACCGCATTCAAAAGAAACACCCCTTGGTCGGCCCAAGCGGTCAAACAGCCGTGGTTGGGAATGGAGCATCCCAGATCGTTCTTAAGCTCCTTGAAGATGTTCTTGAGCGATGGCGGCGGCTTCACGCCCGGCGGGACGGAGAAGCACAGCCCGTGCGCCTGCCCTTCATCGTGATAGGGGTCCTGGCCAAGCAGCAGCACCTTCACCTGCTCCAAGGGCGTGTGGTGGAAGGCGTTGAAAACCAGATCCTCGGGAGGGTAGACCTCGTACTTGCTCCGCTCTTCATCAACGAACGCTTGCAGCTTCTGAAAGTACGGTTTCTCAAACTCACCGGCCAGTTGCTTACGCCAGGACTCAGGCAGATCGAGGTTCATCAGAAGGCCGCGCAGAGAAGAAGGGAACGACCATTCGCTACAGTCGCGCCAGCCTAACATTCCCCGGCTGTCGACGCCCCCCCGCGGCCCCGCCGCGCCCGCCGCGCTAAGAAGATTGGGTTGTACGGCCTACAACGAAAAAAGCCCGGGCGGGCTGTGGGAGCGCCAACCGCCCCCGCGGGCACGACGGTAGCCGGAGATGGTATCGGCCGTTTCATTCATCAGCCTGGGCTGATTTGTGCCTGGGCGGGAGACCTTTCCCACCCCCTACAATACGGCGGTACGGTGGACTCTTAGTCAAAATCGCGGGCGTATGCGGGCGGCTCCAGGCCCAAACGCTTCATTTTCTTATACAGCGTGGTGCGGTTGATCCCCAGTGTTTCGGCGGTGGCGTTCCGATTCCAATGGTGTGCTTCCAGAGCGTCGAGGATGATCTGCCGCTCGGGGCCCTCCAAGGCTTCTTTGAGCGTGCGGCCGCGCGACGGGGCGGGCGACCCGGCGGGCCGGGGTGTTTCGTCCAGCACGCGCCGCGGCAGGTCATCGAGGGTGACGTACGGTCCTTTGCCGAGCAGCACCGCACGCTCGACGACGTTCTGCAACTCGCGCACGTTCCCCGGCCAGCGATAACGCTGGAGCACCGTTAAGGCTTCGTCGGTGAAGTCCTCCACGCGTTTGCCCGATTCCTCGCACACATTGTGGAGAAAATGCCGCGCCAGCAGCGGAATGTCTAAGACGCGTTCGCGCAGCGGAGGCAGCTCAATATTGATGACGTTAATACGATAGTACAGGTCTTGGCGGAAGCGCCCCTGCTCCACGGCCCGGCTCAAATCGTCGTTGGTAGCCAGGATCACCCGCGAATCGACGCGGAAGGTCTTGGAGCCGCCAACTTGTTCAAACTCGAAATCCTGCAGCACCCGCAAGAGCTTGACTTGCATGCTCGGCGAGGCGGTGCCAATTTCGTCCAAAAAGATCGTGCCTTCGTTGGCTTACATGAATTTGCCGATCTTATCGCCCGTGGCGCCTGTGAAGGCCCCCGCCACATGCCCAAACAACTCGCTTTCCAGCAGCGTTTCGGGAAGCGCGCCGCAAGCGATTTCGACAAATGGCTTGTCGCGGCGGGCGCTGCGGCGGTGAATGGCGCGGGCGATAAGCGATTTCCCCGTACCGCTCTCGCCGGTAATTAACACTGTGGCGCGTGTATCGGCGATGCTATCGATCACATCAAAGATGCGTCGCATGCGGTGGTCGCCGCCGATAATGTTCTCCATCCCAAACCGCTGGTCGAGTTGCGCCTTGAGCTGCTTGTTCTCTTCCAGAACGCGCCGCTGCGAAAGCGCGCGGTCAATGGCCATGAGCAGCTCTTCGTCGATCAAGGGTTTGGTGAGCAGGTCGAACGCCCCAGCCCGCAACGCTTCGACACCCGTTTCCACCGTGGCGTATCCCGTGATCAGGATGACCACCGTGGCCGGATGCTTTTCGCGGGTGTGAGCCAGAATGTCGAACCCGTCGCCGTCGGGAAGGCGGACATCGGCCAGCACCAGGTCGTAGGCGTGGCGCCCCAGGCGTGCAACAGCTTCGCGGCAGGAAGAAGCTTCGTCCACGGTATATCCCTGCTCTCGAAGCCAACCCGCCATGGAATCCAACACATGCGGATCGTCGTCCACCAGCAGCAACGAAGCGCGTTTCATAGTTTTGTCCGGAATTCGGCGCTCTTAGCCGCGCCGGGGGAGCATGAAAGTGAGGGAGCTTCCGCCGGGTGGTCCTTGCGTACGCCAAGCGACGATGCACCATTTGGCTGGCTCACAACCTGCCAATGTGGTAGCCATCCGCCGGATGGCGCTCTTAATCTACCCAATACGTGCTTTTTGGACGTCTTGTCACAACCGGCTAAGTGGATATAGGTTACAATCAAAAGAAGTCAAAAACGCTGGTTTTTGGACCTAGTTGTCTAAAAATGGGCACACTCTTTGCTTAGCTTTCTTATGGCCAATTTGACGCCAAGTTGGCAGACATCCACCCAGTTTGATTCTTTCACTTCTACGGATTGCCGCATTTTATTGGGGGTTAATTCTCGCGGCGTATTGGACAATCGTTCTGTATGTTATACTTTTGCGGGCTTCACCCCCCGAAACTAAGGCATAACCAAATCTTGATGCGAATGATTTCCGGAATAATGGTCGACGAGCCAAGGGCCAGGTTTGTTGGCTTGAACGGCGCTGGAATATTGTCTGCTCATGCTGGTGAATTGTGGCTCTTTTTAGTTTCCGCTCGTTGACGGAGGAGAAGCAAATGCCAATTAAGGTGCTAGTTGTTGATGATCATGAAGTGGTGCGATTGGGGTTGCGAAGCCTCTTTCGGGATTCCGACATTTCAATCGTGTCCGAAGCCGCTACGGCCAAGCAAGCCATTGAGGAAACACAAAAACACCACCCCGATGTGGTGCTCATGGATATACGAATGGGTGAGAACGACGGGCTTGCGGCGTTAGAAAAGCTGCGTAAGAAGACGCCCGACGTGCCCGTGGTCATGTTGTCGATGTACGATAACCCAACCTACGTCGCCCGCTCGGTTGCCTTGGGAGCGGTCGATTACGTGCTGAAAGGCTCACCCCGTGAGGAATTGATTTCCGCGATTGAACGCGCCGCCAAGGGTGAAGGCCCCGCCGAAGGGAGCATGATGGAGCGCGTCAAAGACGCCATGGCCCGCCGTGGTGATCGCGACGACGACATCCCCTTGACCAACCGAGAGTTGCAAGTGCTCCGCCATGTGGCGCTGGGCCTGAGCAACCGAGAAATCGGCCGGTCGCTGGGAATCAGCATTGAAACCGTCAAGGAACACGTCCAAAACATCCTCCGCAAGTTGGATGTAAGCGATCGGACGCAGGCCGCCGTGTGGGCGGTGAAGAAGGGCCTGGTCTAAACAACGGGTCCGTGAACCGAGAAAAGTCTATTGCAAAAGAGCCGGTCAGTCGCTGCATGCGGAGCCGGCTCTTGCTGTTTCTTGGGGCCGACTGCGACTTAGGGAAAACGGCGCCGGTCGCTCTTGACGCCGCTTCAGCCGAGGCGTAACCTTCGCCCGCTTTCTGACCCAGATTCCCAGCGATATCGCGGAGAACCCGCTATGAGTTCGTCAGGCCGGAAGGAGCCGCCGACGTTGTCTTCGGTTCCGCTTTTGGATGTGGGGCGCGGCTATCAGGAGCTGCGCGATGAAATCCTCGCCGCCATCGCCCGTGTGTGCGATTCCGGCCAGTACGTGTTAGGCCCCGATGTCACCGAGCTTGAGCAAGCTCTGGCCCGCTACTGCGGTGTTGAGCATGCGATTGCGTGCGCGTCAGGAAGCGACGCCTTGCTGTTGGCCTTGATGGCGCTGGGCGTAGGACGCGGCGATCAGGTGATCGTTCCCAGTTTCACCTTCTTCGCCACAGCCAGCGCGGTGTGGCGTTTGGGCGCCACGCCGGTGTTCGTCGATATCGATCCCGTCACGTTCAACCTCTCTCCGGCAGCGGTTGAAGCCGCCATTACGCCGGCGACCAAGGCGATTATTCCGGTCCACCTCTATGGGCAGTGCGCCGAGATGGCGCCGATCCAAGAAACCGCTCGCTGGCATGGAATTGCGGTAATCGAAGACGCGGCCCAGGCCATTGGCGCCCAGTACTACGGCCAGCGGGCAGGAAGTCTGGGCGATATCGGCTGCTTCAGCTTCTACCCGACCAAGAATTTGGGCGGTTTTGGCGACGGTGGTCTGCTGACCACGGGCAACGCAGAGATGGCTTCGCGTTTGACGTTGCTGCGCGGCCACGGAATGCGGCCTCGCTATTACCATTCCGAAGTCGGAATCAACAGTCGACTGGACTCCATTCAGGCGGCCATCTTGCGGGTCAAGTTGGCGCACTTGGAGCGGTGGACGGAGGCCCGTCGCGCCAATGCCCTCCGATATAGAGAACTGTTCGCCACAGCGGGGCTGGACGGCGAACTGGTTCTGCCGATCGAAGCCCCCGACCGCGGCCATGTGTGGAATCAGTTCACGATTCGCATTCCGGGCGGCGCCCGCGACCGACTGCGCGAGCATCTGACAGCCTGCGGCGTGGGGACCGAGATTTACTATCCCTTGCCGCTGCACCTGCAAGAGTGCTTCCGCGGGCTGGGTTATTGCGAAGGAAGCCTGCCCGAAACCGAACGGGCCGCCAGCGAGGTGTTGAGCCTTCCCATCTTTCCGGAATTGACGGAACAAGAGCAGGAAACCGTCGTAGCGCACGTCGCCCGCTTCTATGGGCGCAAGCTCCACGTCAAAGCAGCTTGAAGAGAGCGTCGGTAAGGCCCATCAAGACGGCTCCGGCCGCTAGTGGTGCGCTGGGGCGTCGTCATCGTCGTCCTTGCGTTTAATCTTGGGCAAGCGCCGCTTCCCCGGCCGCACGACGACGAACAAACCTAATCCCACACACAAGAAGGTCAGGGCGTAGCCAAGCACGTAACTCTTGGCCGCCTTCTCCTCGGTATCCGCCACTTGCGCCAACGCGACCAGTGGCGCTAACCATACCCAAGTCAAAAAGATTGCGGCCAGCGCCAAACGGAATACGGTTGCCAGACGAGCCATCGTGTTGCCAGACGAGTCGAAGGAACTAAGGAAGATTCCATCATACTCTCGGGCGCTAACGGCTGTCATCCCCGCCCAGTTCTGGGCGGGGCATCCCGGTTGGCGGCTGACGCACAGCTTGTACAGCGCGCCCGCTTAGGGCGGTAAATCGTAACGCCCTCAAGGACGCCGCGATTCATCAACATCCCTCAGGGGCCAAGCGTTCTTATGAGTGGCCCCCACGACAACAGGCTGAAGAAGCGGCGAAGGCGCCCGCCCCTGGCGAGCGGCTAGCGTTGGATGATGATGGGTTCGGCGCGAACGGCGGTCCAGGCGTGCCCCGTCCCGATCCAGGCGTAGGGATTCCAACTATTGCTCACCCAAACGGGCGAGTAGACGTCCATAAACGGCAGCGGGCTAGCCTGCGGGCGCGTGTTGGAGAAGCCAAACCACTGCATCGCCCCAAGCCGCGACCGGCGGTGCGCCGCGCGGGTGGCGGCATTCCTCCGCACGGCGTTAAGCGGGTCATCGTAGCGACGCATTTCCTGCATATATAGCCACATCTCCGGCGTCACTACATCGGTCTTCAATTCCTCGTACTGCTGTTGCCGTTGGCGAACCGCATCGTATTGGTTCCGAAGCGGCGCGGCCAACTGCCGTCGAACCTGGTCTGGACTGTCCGCCTCGACCTTGACGTCATCGGCCGCCGTCAGGGCCGGGGAAATTGCACGGAAACTCGAGTCGGTTTCGGTGTTGAAAGCCGGCGCCTGCGCCATTCCGCGCGTCGCGGCAAAGACCAACAGCAACGAAGCATAGATGAAGGCACGTGACATAGGTGAGGGTCTCCTGGCGGCGGGATGCAGTCCGCGGACGAGGCGTCGCGCAGGGCGGGATACTACCTACCATCGGCCGTGGCCAGGGCCGGCGCTTAGCGGTCGTAACGAGAAGCGACGATTGGCATTCCCCAAATCCGCTGCGATTGGTAACGTCGAAAATGTCGCCGCAAGCGTTAAAATCTCCCCAAGGCTCAAGATTGGCGCAATCAGAACCGATACCACCGAAAGCCGCCTCTTGGCGTCACGCGGCGGGGAGGAGCCCCGCGCTGGGACCTTTTGGAACGGATTCCTGTTATGAACACCGCCGTCCCGCCCTTGGCGAGTACCGCCTCCGGCCCGCATATCTCTTCTTGCGGCGCGGTTGGTTCGCGCCGAGCGCCCGTCTTACTTCGCCTGTCGGCCTTACCGGCGTCGCCCCCTTCCGATCCGCCGTCGCACACGGCGACCGTACAAGAGATGGCGCCGCCTCCGGCGAGCCACGCGTCAAGCGCAATCACCTCCCCCGAACATGAGCCCTTGGCGCGGGAGTCTGCCTCGCGCAACCGTTCTTCCCATGAGCACGGCTCTCGCGAGCCTAGCCCTCGCGAACGTAGCTCGAGCCGCCACGAACGGCGCGAATCCAAAGAACGGCAACCGGCCGCGCTTTCGCAATGGATCCTGGGCGGGTGTATGCTCGCTGCAGGCATTGCGGGTTTCTTGGTGCTGTCGGGTGATTGGGGAGGCGCTACCGACGCGCCGCCCGCCGATGGCTGGAGCCGCCGCGCCGACGAGAAGCCGGCCGATTCCCCCAGTTTCAGTCAACCGCAATTCGCCGAATCGCCGCCGATCACGGTCCATCGTGAGTCAACGGCGTCGTCGCAGCCAGAGCGGCACTGGTCGAACCCCGCCGAGGGCGAGATCACTCCCGCCCTTGCACAACAACAAACCCCCACGCCGCCGAACTGGATGGGAAGCGATTCGTTAGCGTCGCACTCCGCCGACGCCACACCGACCCCCGCCACGACGCCTGAAGCATCGTACCCCCGCACAGATCAAGGGGCGGGATCGACGGCTGTTAACGGCCCCGCGTCAATGAACCCCGCGCCGACGACCAGCAATGTGCCGCTAGCGCCGCCGGCTAATTCGGCTCCGTCGCTCTCGGCTCCTCAGGTTTCAACTCCGACGATGCCCGCAACGCCTAATTATCCCGACACCGGCGCCGCGGCGCTTGGCTCTCTCACGCCAGCCGCTTCGGCGGCGTCCGGCGGCTATCCGAGCACCGGCTACACGGCAACGCCGGTTCCGGGCGGCGTTACGGACTACGGCCCCGCGGCTCGTATGGGAATGCACGATACGGGAGTGCCTTCGGGATATCCGACGACCAGCACCTCTTCGCCCAGTTTTCCCACGTCCGGTGGCGCCACGTTCGGTTCATCTCCGAACGACACTCCCCCTCCTGCCATGAGTCCTCGCTATGAACGCATTAGATAAAGCATTCATCAAGGCCTACGCCAAGGGAGTTCCCGGAGCGGCCGCCACCGCGGCGGTGTGCGAACCGACCGAAGAGAATCGGGAGCGTACGGCGGCGGCCTCGCAGAATCGGGCCGCTGTTGAGCTAGCGCGGCTGTCTCCCCTGGTCGAAGTGTCAGCCGCCGATGGCGTCTGGTACCGGATCGAGCCTTCCACGCCTGCCGAAGAAGAATCGGCGGACACTCCGGTGGCTTCGCAGGATATCCCTCGGACGACGCTTAAAGCCCAAGCGGCGCAGGCGAATGTGTCGGCGGTCGAAATGCTCGATTCGCTGCTCGGGTTGACCGAGCGGAAGTCGTCCCACGCGTCGCTCGGTAGCGAGCCAGATCGGCCGCACGCCGTGTACGTGCGGGTCGACAAGCCGGAGCCTTCGCCTCATTTCCGTACAGCGCCCGCAAAGCGGGATGACGCCAGCAAGTCCAACTTGCTGCCGCCGCAGGAGTTGCAGGCGTTTGTTGAAGGCGCCGCCGCGTCGGTCACTTTCGAACGCTGGGACTTGGCGTGCGCCGGCGAAACAGCGCCCGAATCGCTCTGCCAATGCTGGTTAGCGACCGAGCAAGTTGCGGCGCCGGGAGTGATTGAACAATCGTGGGCGGAAGTGTTGCCGTCAACGCCGCGCACAGCGCCTACCGAAGCGTCGCAGGCGACCACAGCAACCACCAATTCACCCGAAGTCCCCGCGCCGGCGCCTGAAGCCGCCGCCGTTTCGGAATCGTGCCAAACAACGCCCGAAGCGCCTGCGGCCGTGCGCCACGAACCGGCGTCTGAGCCGGCGGCCACGGTAACTCCGGCGGTTACGCCCGAGCCGGTTGTGAAGACAGAACCCGTCGCAAAGACGGAGCCGGTCGTCCAGACGCCAGTTGTGGAGCCGGTCATGGAGCCGGCGCCCGTAACGGCGCCAGAGCCAACGACGGTTAAGATGCACACGCCGACGGTAGAAGCGACACCGCCGGCGCCGGCTGTTGACGCGACGCCACCGGCAGCTCCGGCCGCCAGTGCGCCTGCCGAAACAACGTCACTGCCAACCCCGGCCGAAGCGCCCAAGAGCTTCGAAACACCCAAGAGCCACAATTCGGCCGCCAGCGGTGAGCCATCCAAGGCGCCTACGCCGCCGGCAGCGGAAACAGAGAAAAAACCGGCCCTTGTCGCCTTCCAAGCAGCCTGGGAAGTAGATCGCCTCAACTGGCCCGAGCAGTGCGATCGCTTGGCGCGCGGCGACACATTTGGACCGTTGGCCAAGATGCTGATCGACGCAAGCCGCAGCGGCAAGCGTGTGATCGCCGTCACGGGAGTCCACCGGGGCGAAGGTCGCACCACGCTGGCCTTGTGCCTGGCTCGTCGTGCGGCCAAAGAAGGCGCCAACGTGGCGGTGCTCGACGCCGATTTTGAGCGGCCCTACTTGGGGCGCAGCATCGGCATCGACATGGAAAACGGTTGGGACGATGTACTGACCGACGGGCAACCGCTGGCCGAGGCCGCCGTGTCGTCGCTCGAGGACCGAGTGACCGTATTCCCACTGGGACGACGGGCCGCAGCCCTGGTCAGCGCTCACACGGTCACGGCGTTGCAGCAGTTGGCCGCATCGTTCGACCTGGTGCTCTTCCGACGCCGCCGTGGATTGCCAATCGGGGGCCGCGGCGATTGTGGTCTGCGATCGCCGTAACACGACCGACGCCGAACTAGACGCCACCTTGGACCGCTTGCAGGCGGCGGGCATTGAAGCCCTGGGCGTCGTCGAGACGTTTGTCTAAGCCGTTTTTCAAGCCTCGAACCCTGCTTGTCTCATGTATGAAACGTACTGGCAACTCGAGACGAAGCCGTTCGAGCACACCTCGGATGCGCGCTTCTACTTCCCCGGCGAATCGCACCAGGGAGCTTTGTTGAAGCTGCGCTACGCAGTCGAGAGCCAACGCGGCGCCGCACTTCTGACAGGCGGCGCCGGCCTGGGTAAGACGCTGCTGGTGCAGGCGCTGGCGCGACAATTGGCCGAACGCTACACACCTTTTGTGCGTTTGGTGTTTCCTCAGATGCCGCCCGACCAGCTTCTGGCCTATCTGGCGGGGCGGCTGACCGGACGCCACGTTGATCCGGCCCCGATCGCCGATAGCTTGCGCCGGTTAGAAGACGTCCTCAACGAAAATGTTCAAGCCGGTCGCCGCGCGGTCCTTGTGATCGACGAAGCCCAACATCTGTGCGAAGCCGGCACACTAGAGACAGTGCGCCTACTGCTCAACCTAGAGACCCCCTCGGGTCCGGGTTTTACGCTGTTGCTGGTGGGGCAGCCGCTGCTCTTGCCTGTTCTGGAGCGTATGCCCGAGCTGGACGAACGCTTGGGCGTAAAGTGCCTAATTCGGCCGTTCACGCTTGAGGAGTCCATCGCTTACGTGCAGCATCGCTTGCAAGTGGCGGGCGCCACGCGGCCGATTTTTGACGACCGGGCGCTGATGGCCATCCATCGCCTTTCGCACGGCAGCCCACGGCGCATCAACCGCTTATGCGACCTGGCGCTACTGATTGGCTACGCGGAAGAACGCACGACCATCGGCGAGGTCCAAATTGTGGCCGTGGCCGAAGAATTAACCACCGTGGCGCCGGAATGACGCGGGCAACCGGTAGGGTGGGGTGTTGTAGTACGGGCAAAGCGGCTATCGTTTCTCTTCATGCCCGTAGGTTGTGCGTGGCGGCGTGAGTACGCCGCAGATTGGCTTCTGGTTGTGCTGCTGACGCTCGCGGCGCTCGCGATGCGGCGTGCGCAGGCGTGGGAAAGCCTGTGGCTCGACGAGCTGCATACCTCGTGGGTCGTGGCCGACGGCGCCGAGGCGGTTCCCTCTCGGGCGATGATCGGCAACCAGCCCCCCACGTACTTCTATCTGGTCTGGGCCACCGTGCAAACGCTGGGCGCCAGCGAATGGACGCTGCGTTTCCCTTCGGTGCTGGCGGGAACGGCCCTCATACCTTTGAGCTTCGTCCTGATTGGCCATGCAACCCGTTCTCGCGCCGCCGCCTGGACGGCCGCCTTCGTAGCGGCGATCGATCGCGACTTCCTCTTCTACGCCACCGAAGCCCGCGTCTACGCCCTGGTGCAGCTACTGGCGGTAGTGCGGTTCTGGGTGTTCTGGCAGTCGCTCCAAACGCCACAAACGAGGTGGCGGGCCGCATACATCGCGCTGGCGGCGGTGATGTTCTATTGCCACTACACAACAGCCTTGCTCTGGATCGGAGAAGCGGCCTGCGCCGCCGTGTGGATGCTGCGCCAGCCAGAGCCAGACGGAACCGCCAAGCGGTTTCTAACCGATTCGGCGTTGTTGTTCGTCTCTTGTCTTCCGGCGACGGCGCACGTGCTAGAGATCTACGGCCGGCGCGACAATTGGGCGCTGTTCATTCCGCGCCCAACTCTGGAGCATTTGGCCCGCCCTGCGTTCCTCCAGCGCAGCGGTCTGCTCGCCTGCTACCTGGCGCCGGCGGCGTTCTGCGGGGGGGCAGCCTGGCTGCGACGCGTCCACGGCGCCGAAAAGCAAAACGCCTTGCCGAACGTCTCTCGGCTCCGCCTCCTATTGATGATCCTTTTGATCTGGACGGCGGCGCCAGTAGCGACAGCGTGGTTACTGTCGGTCGGCGATGTGGTGCGTGTGTTCTTTTATCGTTTTCTGATCGGCGCCGCCGCGGCCGTTCCGTTGCTGGCGGGGTTGTTGTGTGGTCTGGCGCCCACGCGCACCTGGCGTGGAACCGCAGCGGTCAGCACTACACTTGTGGCGCTGCTTGCCTTGGGGCCGCGATACGCCAGCCAGTTTCACGCCGATGGTCGATTCCTGTCAGACCGGCACGAAAACTGGCGCGGCGCTGTGGCGTACGTCAACGAACATGACGACGCTTTGCCAGTGCTGGTCGACGCCGGGCTGATCGAAGCGAATCACCCGTCGGCTACGTTTGACGCCACGGTGCAGCCGTACTGTTTGCTCCCCGTCGCGGGGCTGTATGCGATTGACACCGCGCGTCATTCGCGGTTCGCCGTGGCGCTGCGCCGTTCCGATGGCTTTCCCCCCGAAGCCCGCCGTGCAGTCGCCGAGCAAGGCGGCGCCTGGCTACTTTTGCGAGCCCGGCCTTCCAGCGCCGCGCGCGTGGCCGACTCCGTGCGTCGGAAGTTCGCGGACCGCGCAGCACGGATCGCGGACACAACCTCTTTTGGCGGCGTTCAAGTCCTTCGGATCGAACTCGCGCCTTTGCCACGATGATGACCTGTTGGTGGCCCCAGCGTCCTCCCGGCGCCCGCAGGCGATGAAGGTCCCTGCGCACCTCAATTCGGAGTTTGGTGAAGGAGACGGGGCGTTGGTGTACGATCGACAGCCGATGTGACATAATCGACCGCTCCGTAACGAGCAGCAAGGTTGCTTCGCGGATCTTCCTGGGAGCAACGCTTACGACCGAAGGTAATGGCTCATGTCCCTCTCTTACGATTGCGTTGTGGCTGGTACTTGCGTGCTGGACCTGGTTTGTCGGCCGGTCGACTTGAACACGCCGATCGGCGGCGGGGTGCTGCACGTGTCGGAGCCGCTAACTCTGAGCGGTGGCGGCCTCTGCACCAACGCCGGAGTGGCGCTGGCGCGGCTGGGTTTGCGCGTTGGCGTGTTCGCCGCCGTGGGTAATGATCCCTGGGCCGCCATGCTCCGCGATATCTATCGCCAGGAGAACATCGGCGATCACTTGGTGGTTGACCCCAACGATTCAACCAGCACCACGGTCGCAATGGTCGATCCCTCGGGCGAACGCAGCTTTTTCCATTATCCCGGCGCTTGCTCGCGGCTGACGGCCCAGCGGCTCCGAGACGAGTTGGATTTGTGGCGCCGCACCCGGTGGTTGTTGCTGGGCTATTACTCGTTGCTGCCCCATTTAGGGCCGGAACTGCCCGATGCGTTGCAGCAGATTCGCGCCACAGGATGCCGCATTGCGTTTGAAGATGCAGGTTCGGGCGGCGCCTTAGCCCCCCTGCGGGAAATCTTGCCGCATGTGGATGCTTACGTTCCTTCGTACGCCGAGGCTCAGCGACAAACCGGGGCCCAGGATCCGAAAGACATTGTGGCGGCCTACCGAGCTTGCGGCGCCACGGGGCTATTGGGCGTCAAGTTGGGAAGCCGCGGCGTGTTGCTCTCGCCACAAGCTGGGGAGTTCCTGGAGATCGACGTTTGCCAGCCGCCGGGCGAAGTGCTCGATACCACCGGCGCCGGCGATTGCTTCTACGCAGGGCTTGTGGCGGGGCTGATCCAAGGCTTAAGCGTTGAAGAAGCGGGCCGACTAGGCGCCGCCACGGCGGCATGTTGCGTTACCGCGCTGGGCGGCTACGCCGGAACGCGTGACTACGCTTTCACGGCGCGTCTGGCCGGGCTGGCGTGAACACTGCGGTTCGTGTGGAAGATCGCGTTCGTAAACCGATCGCCTGCAGGGCGGAATCGTTCATCCCGTAATCGTTCACCGCACGCCAACTCCGCGGCTGCTGGAAACAACGGGACTCCTTGCGCGTCCTGGCAAACAACCCGGCCACGCTTTCGAACTTTTCCAAATAACGCAGAGCAAGAATCGCCAAGCGGCGCACAGCCGCCGGACAACAAAAAGCACCGCCGGCCAACGCACCCGTAAAAGGATGAGTCGCCGGCGGTGGGCGATGACGAACAGCAACCGGGCCGGAAGCTCGGCTAACTGCCGTGAGCGGTAGTAATAGCGTTGTTAATTTCGGCGGCCGAGTAGTTGAAACTTGCCTCCGTCTCCTGCACTAAGGCAATCACGGCGCTCATGCAAGCTAACATGATCAAGGCCAGCATCACCGCATACTCCACCGCTGTCGGACCGTCTTCGCTTCGCAGGAACCTGCGAATGGCATTCATGGTCCACACTCGCTTTCTGCTAGCGGCGACGCACGTCGCCGAGGAATTGAGAAGCGAAACAGCGTGAAACCGTTCAGGGCGAAGTTCGCCTTGCCCGGTACAGAAACGCTACCTTACAATCCGAACCAAGGCAAATTTTCTCCTGTTCGGAATTTTCCCGCCGCCGCCTCGTGCGGCTTCGCAGTAAGTAGCCGCTTCAACCAAAGATAGAGCCGCCTTGCACTCTGCAAGGCTCAAGTCGGCGGCAGGCCCCAGTTGCCATAGCGAAGACTATTCACGGGGAACCCCAGATCTTTGTCGACCTCGTTGAAGAGCGGCTCTCCGGCCAAGTAGCGACGCAGGTTATCGCAAAACAATCGGGTTGCGTCATCGTAACGACGGGCCGACTGCGCTCCCACGTGCGGCGTGATAATCACGTTCGGCAAGTCCCACAATCGGCTGCTTGGCGGAAGCGGCTCAACTTCCGTTACGTCTAACCCTGCCCCGGCCAAGTGGCCCGACTCGAGCGCGGCCACCAGGTCCTTCTCTACAACGAGCGGCCCCCGGGCGACGTTAATCAAGAGAGAGCCTTGCCGCATAAGCGCCAGCTCACGCTCGCCAATCATGCCGGCCGTATGCTTGTTGAGCGGGGGAGTCAAGATCAAGAGATCAACCAAGGGGAGCAAATCGTGCAGCCGCTCGGCAGGCCACAACTCTTCAACATGGGGCGGTTTGTCTCGCGGAAACAAATCGGTGGCCAGAGTCCCCCCGGCGACCACGGCGCGAACGAACGCGCGTTGGTT
>CAYWIS010000068.1:0-8768 GCA_964458385.1 uncultured Pirellulaceae bacterium | reverse complement strand
GAAAGGGCGCCAAAACTTCGGCGATCCGCCGACCGTTCCCCCCCAGCCCCACGATACCGACCGTGGCGCCGTGCAAGTCGCGAGTCGGGCGTCGAATGAACTCCTTGCGCAACATGGCCTGGAAGAACGTCGGCAGCCCTCGCAACAGTCCCAACACCAGTGCTAGCGTTTGCTCAGCCACCTGATTGGCGAACAAGCCCGAAGCACTCGTGACACGAATGTCGGAGGCCACCACGGACGGCACAAGGCAATGGTCCATGCCCGCCGCCGACGACTGAATCCACCGCAGGCGGCCCTTTGCCACCACTTCATCCCAAGGAACGTAAGTCTTGGCGTGGCCGCAAAATATGTCGGCTTCAAGGATTTCGGTCGCAATCCGTTCCTGACCGGCATCGACAATTTCCGCGTCGGGCGCCACAGCCGCGATCTGGGCCACATGACGTTCTTCCACCGGATAACAAAGGACAATTCGCATAATCGCAATGAGGGTAAACCGTGGGCGTGCCGAAAAAGTAGAATAAATAGAGGGCCAACTGTGGCTTAGACGGCGCAAAACACGCCCCTTAAAAGCGAGTCGGCTTCTGGAAATTTGGGGGATCAAGGCATTAAGCAGACCCCAGAATCCGGCCGATCTTTTCAACCGCCAAAATGGCGCTTTCCGTCAGACAGGTCTTGGATTGCGGTCGAAAATACGTCATAATTCTGGGCTATCTCTATTTACCTCATAACGCCTTGTTACAGAAGGAGGGACAGTGGTTAAGGTTATTGTTCGCGATAAAGAATCCGTTCAGGACGCCGTTCGCCGGTTCGGAAAG
Organism: uncultured Pirellulaceae bacterium; assembly: GCA_964458385.1. Taxonomy (GTDB): domain Bacteria; phylum Planctomycetota; class Planctomycetia; order Pirellulales; family Pirellulaceae; genus JAHWKS01. The sequence goes on along the minus strand of CAYWIS010000068.1, from coordinate 7,953 downwards.
CTCGTGATGCGGAGCGGTTTGAAGAAGGAAATGCGGCGTCGCAAGTACTATGAGAAGCCGAGCGACGTCAAGCGCCGCGCGCGACTGCGAGCCGAGCGACGCTCACTGAAAGATCGCATGGGTTGACCACCCGCCATCCTTGCAGACGCAACGACAGGAATGCCGGCCGTCGCCTGACGGCCGTTTTCGTTTCGCATGCTCGCCGCCTGTGGACGTTCAACACCGGGAGACAAGCTCCGCCTTTCTCGTGGCGGACGGCGGCAAGCAGGCGAACCCCCAAATGGCTTGCCGCAATTATGGCGGTAGGGGCAAAGGCGCGGTTTGGCCCTCTCTTCTCAAACAGTTCAGCTTGATGCAGGCGGAGCGACCGTCAACGTAAACTGCATCACATCGACGTGGCCCGAGCGAAAATACCGGGCGCAGCCGGTCAGATACCGCATGTACCGTTGATAAACGGTTTCATCGGTCAGGGCGATGGCTTCTTCTCGGCGAGCTTGCAGGTTGGCGGCCCAATGGTCTAGTGTGCGCGCGTAATGCGATTGGAGCGATTGGGTTCTCTCGACCTCAAAACCGCCCCGCCGAGCGTAGTCCGTGACCGTTCGGTCGTCGCATAGCTGGCCGCCGGGAAAGATTTCGCGGTTGATAAATTTGAAGAACTGCACGTCTTCGTGCTCCAGAGGAATACCAAGCTTTTGTAATTGGAGCGGAAGACGGATCAGGATGGTGTGAAGCAGCATCCGTCCGTCGGACGGTAAGAGGCGCCGGCAGCGTGTGAAAAACTCCAAATAACGCTCCACGCGAAAATGCTCAAACGCCCCGATGCTTACGATCCGGTCAACCGGTTCGTCGAACTCCTCCCAGCCTTGTAGGCGCACCTCGGCGCGGCCGGCAATCGGCGGATGCTCATCAAGCGTCTTGGCCACATGTTCGTATTGATTACGGCTGAGCGTCAACCCGATGGCGTGCGCCCCAAACTTCTCCGCCGCGCGGCGCAGTGTGGCGCCCCAACCGCAGCCGATATCCAGCAACCGCATTCCCGGTTGAAGATTGCATTTGCCCAGCGCCAAGTCGATCTTGGCTTGCTGGGCTTCTTCGAGCGTCATGTCCTCGCGTTCAAAGTACGCGCAACTGTAAGTCCGCGTGGGATCCAAGAACAACGCGAAGAACGCATTCGAGAGATCGTAATGCGCTTGGACTTGTTCGTAGAACGGCCTAAGCTGCGCCATCGCGGTATCCCTCCCAGAAAGCATGCTTTCTGTTTACGGTAACGGGCGAGGGGGCGTCTGTCTGTGGCGGAGCAAGCCACGGGCCCAAAGGAACAAGTGGGCGGCATCGCCGGCGCGTCGACGTGAAGCGTCTTATCGGAAACCTCGCCGCCACAGCGCGCCGCATGGCGACGAACCTTCCCCGTTGTGCCAACGTCGCGTTCGAGCGGCGACTTTCCAGGGGAACAGCCGCAGACGCTCGACCGTTGTGCCGCATATCCACGGTAAGCGTCCCCGCGATGCTCCCATTGCGCGTCCTACGCCACGGAGAGAGTGAACTGCATGACATCGACATGCCCCGAGCGGAAGTAGCGGGCGCACCCGGTCAGGTAGTGCATGTAGATGTCGTACGTCGCTTCGCTGGTCAGGACGACGGCTTCCGGACGGCGCACGCGCAAGTTCGCCGCCCAACGGTCGAGAGTTTGTGCATAGTGCTGGCGGAGCGACTGCGTATGCTCCACCCGAAAACCCGCCCGCTCGGCGTGTTCGCGCACTACCTGCTCCTCACACAAGTCTCCGCCGGGAAAGATGTGCTTGAGCAGGAACTTCACAAAGAGCACATGCTCATGCTCCAGCGGCAATCCCCGTTCTTCCAGGGTGCGCCAAGTGTATCCCAAGATGGTGTGCAGCATCATTTTGCCGTCGCGCGGCAGCCAGCGACGGCAGCCATCAAAGAACGCGGCGTAACGCTCTTTGCGGAAGTGCTCAAAGGCGCCAATGCTGATAATGCGGTCAACCGGCTCGTCGAATTCCTCCCAGCCCTGAAGGCGGACGTCGATGGAGCCGGCGCTCGGCGGGTTCTCGGCTAGAGATTCCTCGATGTATTGGAACTGATTCCGGCTTAGCGTTAGGCCGATCGCATGAACACCGTACTTCTCGGCGGCGCGACGCAGCGTGGCGCCCCAACCACACCCTACATCCAGCAGCCGCATGCCCGGCTTGAGGTCGCACTTGCGTAACGAAAGGTCAATTTTGGCCGACTGGGCTTCGGCCAGCGTCATGCCCTGGCGCTCAAAGTAAGCGCAACTATAGGTCATGCTGGGATCAAGAAAGAGTTCGAAGAACTCATTGGAAAGGTCGTAGTGCGCCTGAACCTGGTCGTAGAAGGGCGTCAGTCGAGTCACGTCGCCGGTCTCGCTATCCCAAGGGACGAAAGCACAGGGCTACGCCGATAGGTTTGCGCCGGTGCGGCCAGCTTGACGCTGGCGGCGCGGCGGAACTACGTGCGTCGCCAGTCCAAGACACTCCAAGCTCTTGATGATGTAGTAGTTGGGATCCAGCTCCCACCACCGATGCTGAACGCAAGCGCTCGCCTGGTCATGGTGGTGGTTGTTATGCCACCCTTCGCCGCCGGTGAGCATGGCCACAAACCAGTTATTGCGGCTTTGGTCGGCCGTTTCGTAGTTGCGGTAGCCAAAGAGGTGCGTTAGCGAGTTCACCGACCAGGTAATGTGCCAGGTCCAAACCGTGCGCGCCAGCACGCCCCACACGAACAAGCTAAGCGCTAGCTGAAGCGCCGCCATTGTCGCGCCGTAGAACGCCCATCCGGCCGTCAGACTCACGGCCAGATAAACCATCGCATGCGCCAAGTAAATCCATCCCGAAACCGTGCGATGCTTCTCCAAGTACATGTAAAACGGGTCTTCCAGAATATCCCGTGCGTACTTTTGATAGGCCGAGAAATTGGTCGTTGTTGCGTTGTAATAAAATAGCCAAGCAAAGTGCGCCCAAAAGAAATTGACCCGTGGACTATGCGGGTCTTCCTGCTCGTCCGAATGGTTGTGATGCAAACGATGCCAGGCGACCCACTTGGCGGGCGTTTCCTGGGCGCTGCACAGCGCCATCAACACAAAGAACCGCTCCAGCCACTTGGGCGTACGGAAGCTCCGATGAGCCAGTTGACGGTGATAACAAACCGGAATGCCCAATTGGCCAAAGACGCTCACGCCGATAAACATCGCCGCGACGCCCGTCCAGCTAAAGAGCCAAGGAACGCAAACCAACAACGCCAGCAGGTGAACGACCGTAATCGGGATCGCATATTCCCAATTGATCCGCCGCAGGTCGACCCGTGCGGGATGCGGCAATTGGCCAGCCGCTGCGCCCGACGGCGCGCCCTCAACCGCCCCAGACGTGAGTGACGAAATCGGTGTGTTCACCAGCTTGCCTGTGATGTGTCGAAAGGCATGGACGGTGGGTCGTAGCAAGAAGTCACTCTATCCCTCTGGGCGGGCCACTGCAAGTTAAGTGCGCAATTTTGCGAAAATCGAACTCGTTCGTAGCGCCCAATGAGCATGACTGACGCGGTAAGCCGCGTGGCTAGACCCGGCGAGGCGGCCAGACTTTAACTTGAAGCGGCGCGCCCTGAGCATGCAAAAGCGGCGTTTGGGCGGGCGTTGGCAAACCGTGGGCTTCGATCATCGTCGACGTTAAGTGCGCCAGCGTAGCGCTTCGCAACGGCCAAGGATGATGATGAATGCGAGCGCGGTACAATCGGTCGCCGCGGGCGGCGTACAGGCAATAACGCTCAACGAGGAAGAAATCGAGCGTTTCAGGCTGCGCTTCAGGCAGTGGCTCGCCGCGCGTCCAGGCCACATCCAGCGTAGCCGCTGGGGCGCCGACATGCGTCCGTCGAGAGACGCAAGAGAACCTCTCGCCGTGCTCTGTCCACTTCATGTTCGCGCGAAAGTAGGGCAATGCGTAGCTTATCCGCGCACCCCACACGGCCAATGGGTTGGAGGCATCGAGCGAGAAGAACCAGATTCCCGGCGCCCCGTCCAGATGAACGTAGGTGCGCACATTGATTTCCAAGGTTTGGCTCACCAACGGCGCAGGAGGTAGGAACGGCGGGCGCAGGCCGCGAATCTTGAGCGGCGTAACGCTGATCCAGGCCGTTCCCTCAAACGTGTCGATCATCAACCGCTCGGGAACGAGCGGACGCAATTGCGAGGCGGGAATCGGCCAATGCAAGAACAGCAGCTTATCCCAGGTTTGTAGCATCACAGGCAGCCCCGCAGGCCGCTGGCGCATTCCAAGTCGATCGATCATACGTCCCTTGGTCCCGCAAACACGGCGTTGGCCGTCTGGCTTGGTCGAGCATTTCCCCTGCCACTCTGCACGCAAACAGCGCGCCGCCGGCCAGCTTGGCAGTAGCAAGGCGCCCCTGTAACCGTCACGCGGTTGGGTAGGACCGGTCGGGCGAACATCCTTAAGGGGCTCCCTCTCGGTCATAGTTGCCTTGAAACCCTCCTAACCGCAAAGGCTCGCTGCTTTTGTAACGACTACCACGCCGATGCCGCCCCCACCACACCGGTAAACTGAGGATTGCGAAACGTGGAGCAACTCGCGATGATAACGGGTGAAGCGCGGAACCTGGGACGGCGAACCTTAGCGAGGGTGTCCATGGAACTCAAAGAATGCACCGAACGGCGCGCCGAGGCGGGCCGCCTTCTGAACGAACACACCGGACGCGATAACGGGCTGCAAGTGGCCACTAGTCTGGCCGACGGCATTGTCACGATTCGCAACTTGCTCTTTACCCGCATCCACGAAGATGTGGAGTCGAAGATCGGTCTCGACTCGATGCTGCTGCCGCTCTCGCCTCTTAAGAGCGAAATGGCGGCCAAGCTCGAGATCGAGCTGTTCTGCATTGCCGAATCGTCATTCCAGGCGCAAAAGTACGTGCCCGACGTCGAATGGTACGTCGCCTGGCTGACCCGGCTCCGCCTGGGCGACGATAGCGAAAATCCCCGGGTTCAGCGCCGCATCGCTAAGTATCGCGAAAGTGCCGAAGACGCTCGGCGGTTGCTCTTCTCAACGTACTTGGAGCGAGCGTATCCCGAGGCTCGGCGCGCTCCGCTGGTCCTCTATCGTTTGTTCCCGTTGGCCGTGCGCATTGTGACGGCGGTGGCCTTTGGCAATCCGCTGGACGCGAACGATCTGCGAAACCGGCAATCGTTCTGGCTTCCTTCCATTCCCGACTGCAACGAGTGCCACGGCGCAACGCTCGACAATGGCGAGAAATGCCGGATCTGCGGCAACCCCGTATGGTCCTATCGTTGGTTGACGGTGGCCGATTAAGGCTCGGTCGGGGCGGGCATGGGAAATGCCCCTGATGCTGCGATTGACTTACGGTTGCTTCGCTTCCGTCGCTTCGCCTTGGGCGTAGATCCTCGCCAGGCGCACCAAGAGCGTCTCGAGAGCGACATAGTAGTCCTCTTCGTCCAGCTCGCTCTTGCGGCGCCGTAGAGCTTCGATCTCGCGTTCTAGGGCGTCGCGCTCGGCGCGCTGTTCGTCCGAGAGCGTTTCTTCTTGCGAACTGGGAATCAAGTGAAGTTGGTTGGCCCGGAGGCCGTCAATCTCTGCTCCTTCTTTCGCGGCCTTGATAGCGCGCACGCCGCGGAACCAATCGGCAGGCGTTCCCTGGCCATCGCCGGTATCGTCAAGCAAGGCGTGTTCGGTCGCCAACCGCCCTTCCTGGCGATAGAACTCCTGCGTGCGCGACGAGGCGGCCAAGAACGCCTCCAGCAGCGACACTTGCTCGTCCTTGTCTAGGTCGGCCGAAATGTCGCAAATCGCCTGAGAGAAGTAATCGCCAAAGCGAGCAAAGCTTTGCTCCGCCCCGCTACGAGTCGCGGTGACGATAATCCGGCCAGGAGCCGACAACCGGGGAAGAAAAGGACCACTCGACGCGGCGCAGTTGATGGCCGCCACGGGCCGCGTAAACGGCTCTAACCATGCGGCCAAATCGTCGGCCGAAAGATCAGGGCCACGTAGATTGAAGGTCGCCTTTCGACGGTCATAGGCGCCATGCCCCACCAGCACCAACCACAAAGGGTGCAGTGATTCGGGCGGCTCTGTGGCAAGTGTCCGTTGCAGGATTGCAAGATCCTCTTCGTCGGATTCGGCTTGGCCGCCAGGACCGATGCGCGTCACGCGGGCGCCTCCTTTCTCGGCGGCTTGCACCAAGCGCGTCGCCCATTGGTCGAACTGCCTGCCGTACTCCGGCGTTCCCGGCGCCCCGACTACCACAATGACCGCGGGCCGATCTTCCGCCAACGCAGCTAAGGCCAGTACGCAAATCCAGGCTGCCATCGCCAAGTGTCGCTCCCTTGCTTCCCGAGTGCGGTCGTCACTGGGCGCATTGTACCGTGGCCAGCCAAGCTGTGCATTTCACCGCGTAGAGGCGGAGCCGGTGGAGCTCACGCCGACCGCCCGGGGTTTACCGGAAACTCACACAGCGGAATGCTTTCGGTCGGTTCGGCCAAGATTTCAGCCAATGTCGTGGCGCGAAAGGCGTCTTCGACCGAAGCCATTGCATTATCCAAGCGACGATGCAAAGGACAAAGCCGCACTCCATGCGACGCCAACCCCAGCGGACACTCGCGAATGCGACGCACCGGATCTACCGCGTTGACGATTTCCAGGATCGTCAGCTCGTGCGGCTCCCGGGCCAGCGAGATTCCTCCATTCACGCCGCGTTGCGATCGCAGAATACCAGCGCGGCGAAGCTGTTGAAGCACTTTGGAAAGATAGGCAGGCGGCACCTTTGTGACCTCGGCGATCTGCCCCGTAGTTTGCGCTGCTGGCGCTTGGCCTGCCAGAAAGCACGTCGCCCGCAACGCATATTCAACCGATTGAGAAAGCACAAAGGTCTCCGAAGCAGATAAAAAGATGTTGACATCCACTTTAGCGTTGTTGCGCTGGCATGTCAAACTAGATATCTTTGCCTGTTAATCCTTTGTCGTACGCCAGCGCCGCCTGCTGTCGCACCTTTCGTTCTTAGCAAACCACGTAAGGAAACACCTGGATTAAGGATAAAGATCGCTTGAGGTTGGATCTGGCTCATCACGTCGCCTACCTCGCCAACTCGATCGGCTTTGGTAAAGATGCTATGGCGCGCTGCGCGGCAGTTGCAACAGGTCCCATCTACGCCCAACGCGGTAATGGCTGGGCGAACGGCGCCGCGGCGTTCTCCAGCCTCAAGCGTGTTTACTCACCGGAATGGATTTCCAGCTCTAACTTCACACGATCTCGCACCACCGTGACGGCCAGGGGATGATCCTGCGGGAACTGAGCCAGAAGCCGGTGCAGGTCGTCCACACTAGTAACCAGGCGATCGTGCACCGCCACAATCAGATCGCCGCGGCGAATGCCGGCCTTCGCGGCGGGGCTGCGAGGCTCCACGTCGATGACTTCCACCGCCAATTCGCTTAACAGGTCCAACTCGCGCATCAGCGACCGGGAAAGAGCCGCCGTGGTGGCCACAATACCGAGCCGTCGCCGGCGCACTCGACCATGCGAGAGAATTTCCGCCGTCACCCATCGAGCCGTGTTGCTAGGCACGGCGAACCCCAATCCCTGCGCTAGGGCGATAATGGCCGTGTTCACACCGACAACGCGTCCGCGCGAATCAACCAGCGGCCCGCCCGAGTTGCCCGGGTTAATCGGCGCCGAATGCTGCACGATGTTTTCAATGAGCCGTCCTTCGTGGCTGCGCATACTGCGGCCCAGCGCGCTTACCACGCCGGTGGACACCGTGGCGTGCAGTCCCAGCGGGCTGCCAATGGCGATCACCAACTGACCGACGCGGAGTGCGTCCGAATCGCCGATTTCGGCATAGGGCAGGTCCCGCGACGCCAAACGCAGCACGGCCAGATCGGTGGCTGGGTCATCGCCAACCACGCTT
>CAYWIS010000067.1:16015-26725 GCA_964458385.1 uncultured Pirellulaceae bacterium | reverse complement strand
TTACCAACATTCGCCATGTGAAGCGCGCCTTGCACGAGGCGACTCGAATCTACGTGGAGCTGGCCAAACGGGGCGCCGGCATGGAATATCTCGACGTGGGCGGTGGTTTGGGGGTCGACTACGACGGCTCGCAAACCAACTTCGACTCCAGCATGAACTACACCCTGCAGGAGTACGCCAACGACGTGGTCCACCACATCCAGGCGGTGTGCGACGAAGCGGACGTACCGCATCCGACAATCATTTCGGAAAGCGGCCGGGCGTTGGTGTCGCACCATAGTGTGCTGGTATTCAGCGTGCTGGGCGTTTCCGCTCAGTCTCACAATGTGCCCGACGCCGACGATGCGCCCGCCGAGTACACCAACGGGGCCGCGCATGTGCGTTCGCTGCTGGAGTCTGGACAGGTCGAAGAAGCGGAAGGGCCGCTCCGCGACCTGCTCGACACGTACCGCGAGCTCAAGCCTTCCAACCTGCTGGAAAGCTACCACGACGCCCAGCAGGCGTTGGAAATGCTCATTCACATGTTCAACGCTGGCCGGCTATCGCTCGAATTGCGTTCGGCGGCCGAAGACCTTTTCCGCGCCATCTGCCGCAAGATTCGGCCATTGGCGGGTGAATTGGAGCGTGTCCCCGAGGAGTTGCACGCCATCGACCAGATGTTGGCCGATACCTACTTCTGCAACTTCTCTTTGTTCCAGTCGATTCCCGACAGCTGGGCAATTAATCAGTTGTTCCCGGTGATGCCCATCCACCGCCTCAACGAACGGCCGACGCGGCCGGCGGTGCTGGGCGACATCACTTGCGACTCCGACGGCAAGATCGACCACTTCATCAGCGCCGTGAACGAGAGCCGCGAGTGGCGGCCGACGCTGGGTCTACACGCGTTTACGGGCGATCCGTATTACCTGGGCGTGTTCCTGGTCGGCGCGTATCAAGAAATCCTTGGCGACCTGCACAACCTGTTCGGCGATACCAACGCCGTGCATGTCACGCTCAGCGACGAGGGCGAAGTGATCCTAGAGAACATCATCAAGGGCGACACGGTGCGCGAGGTGCTTAGTTACGTCCATTTCAATGCTGACGAACTGATGCACCGCCTGCAATTAAACGTCGAATCCGCCGTGCGCCAGGGCAACCTCGATCACAAAGAGGCTGGCCGGCTAATGCGTTTCTACGAAGACGCCCTGCGGGGTTACACGTACTTGGAAGAACCTGAGGCGTAAGGTGGCGGGCAATCCCCGTCTTGCCAAGCGAAGCACGACGGGGACGCCCAGCCAAGCCTCGCGAACAATTCTCTCAGCGCAAGTCGGTCCCGAGTTACCCGAGGATCGCCAACGAATCCTCGGAGAACAATTAAGGCTTGCGCGCAGCGCCTCGCTGTGGTGCAACGCTTGAATTGGGCCAGAGCGCAAAGGGCCCTGTGGCCCGGTGAACTATGACTCTTGTGTTCGCGACCGGGGGTGTTGTCCTCTTAGATCAACTCCCGCAGCGGCTGCACGCCAGGATCCACAAGATTGTAGGGGCGACCGCGGAGATCGAACTCGCGCACGGCGCTAAGGTTAAGCCCCAGATTGTGGTAGAGCGTAGCAAAGACTTCCTGGAAGGTGACCGGCCGGTCGATGGGATGTTCACCCAGACGGTTGGTTTGGCCGATCACTTGGCCGGTGCGCATCCCGCCGCCGGCCAGCAGGGCGCACGAAACTTGTGGCCAGTGATCTCGCCCCGCCGAGCTATTGATCTTGGGCGTGCGGCCGAACTCACCCCAGACCACTACCGATACGTCGCGATCCAACCCCCGCTCGTGCAGGTCTTGCACAAGAGCAGAAACGGCTGCATCGAGCAGCGGCATTTCCGTGCGCGCGATCTTGAAATTCTGGCCGTGCCAATCCCAACGGCTGAAGTTGAGCGACACAACCCGCGCCCCCGCCTCCACTAATCGGCGTGCAATAAGGAAATTGCGGGTCATCCGCGGCGCACCGTCCGCGTGGAACTCGGGGTTGTCCTTCCCATACCGTTCGATCACGGCAGGGTCTTCCTTCGACAGGTCCATGGCTTCAGCCAGCTTGGACGACGTGAGAATCCCCATCGCCTGTTCCGTGAAACGATCCAGCCCCTCCATGGCGCCGGAAGTATCGGCCTCGCGGCGAAACTGATCGAACGCGGTAAGCAACGCGCGGCGGTCGTGCAAGCGTTCCAGCGTAATGCCTTGCAGGACCATGTTCTCCACTTTGCTGGTCTCATTCCGGCCGCCCACCAAATTAAACGGAGCGTGGGCGACTCCCAAGAATCCGCCGCCGCCTTGATACCCCCACGGTTGATGGTCGGTCTTATAGAACAGGGCCAAATGCGGCGGCACAGCCGGCTTGACGGGTCCGAGCACCTTCGACACCCAGGCGCCCATCGACGGCCAACCACCGGCAGGCTGCGGGTTCTCGGTGCGGCCGGTAATGCATTGGAAGGAATAGTGTGCTCCATTCGCCCCTACGATCGTGCGAATGGGGACGAACTTGTCCATCATCGAGGCGATGCGCGGAAACAATTCGCAGATCTCGATCCCCGGTACGTTGGTTTTGATTGGTTGAAACTCGCCCCGGATCTCGCTTGGAGCATCCATTTTGAGATCCCACATGTCCTGGTGCGGGGGACCTCCCGGCAGAAAGACATTGATAATCGCCTTATGCGAGCGGCCCACACCCGATTCCGCCTCGGCTCGGAGAATTTGCGGGAGCGTGGCCCCACCCATAACCAAACCGCCAATTTGCAGAAAACTACGGCGGGTTAAGCCATCGCAGAAACCGCTACGTCGCTCCGGGCGACCCAGGATGGTGAGCATGGCGAGGTTCCTTCTCGAAGCGAATGGGGAAGGCGAAACGTTGGTTATAACCGTGCAGGAATCTACGAATCGTCAGATCCGCTTCCTCAAGCGATTATGCAGCAGCGTCGCCGCCTCGATGCTTCCGCTCAGTTGCGCTCGCCTCCGTCTTTACGACAAAGGGCAAGCCAGACCGAGCAGCGACCAAGCGCTGCACTTCCGAACTATCGTATCAAACCAGGCTGATTTGTACAGCCAGAGATTGTTAATCGAGAAAATTCATAATGTCAGTAAAAGTTGTGATCGCGCGGTCTGTGGGCGCCTGCGAAGTGCGGTCAAGGTATACCGCGCGCCAACCAGCGGCCGTGGCGCCAAGTACGTCGTTCTGCCAATCATCCCCTACCAGGAGAAGGGTGTCTGGTGGCGTTTGTAGAAGATCGGCTACCGTTTGAAAGAACCGAGGATGTGGTTTGGCGTAGCCAATGCGTGACGACCAAAACACGTGTCGACAGGTCGACAACGGCGGCAAACCAGCCAAAACTTCGGGCAGTCGGTCGTCGAAGTTCGAGGCGATCCCCAATTCAAAGCCGCGCTGTTCCAACGTTCGCCAAACGTCAGCCACGTCAGGGAAGAGCGACCAGTTTTCGCTCTTGGCGAAGTGCGTCCACAGTTGCTCGAAGATCGCATTCAGTGGGGCCGGTGTGTCGCCGAACACAGCCGATACAACCTCCCGCCACCGCTGGTGCTCGATTGCGTGGCTTGTAGGAGTGCTATTTCCTTTCGCAAAGATCGTGGCGAAAGCATTTCGAAATCGGCAGGCTACTTCGTCCCGCGACAGATTCGCCCCCCATTGTGCGCCCACCTGCTGATAAACATCTACCGCCGGCGGGCTCGGGTAAATCAAGGTGCCCACGGCGTCAAAGAGAATAACTCGAATGTCCGCAAGGTTCGCCATGGGGCGTTCCTAAAGACCGATAGCCGCAGATGGGCGCACCTGCGGCTATTCGGGAACAGGGAGTATCAAAACGAACGTAGCATCACTGAACAATGCCAGCGAACCAGCCAATGTCCATCGTAAATACAAACGCCATTAACGTCAGGAGGAAGATTAGTCCGCCAAACGTGAGGCGAATGACCCATTTCTCCGAAACCGGCTTGCCGCGAATTCCTTCCAACATCAAGAAGAAGAAATGCCCGCCGTCGAGGACCGGAATCGGCAACGCATTAATGACCGCAAGGTTGACGCTCAGGAATGTCAGGAAGATCAGCAAGTTCCCCATACCTTGCGACGCCTCGGCGCCCGCGGCGTATGCGATCCGCGCCGGCCCGGCCAGGTTGGTCAACGACAGTTGACCGCTGACCAAACGCCATAGCACGGTCAACACCTCCATAAAGCGTTCTTTGGACTCTCGGTACCCCAGCCACATCGCTTCGCCGAACGACTAAGCGTAGTGGATGTCCATCTTGTAAGTGAGAATCAACCCGCGTTCTGCGGTGAAGTACTCAGTCGAAGCGACCGGCGCCAATATCACCGTATCGGTCCGACCGTCTCGCTCATACGTCAATTTGATCTGCGTGTCGGGGAGCAATTTCTGCATGAGCGAATGGACCGCCGGCCAACTCAGATGGTCGTCATCCAACACGATCGGCTCGGCGTAGTTTTCGCCAAGCAAGTCTTGCTCTTTGGCCTTCTGCTCGTCGTTTTTCGGCGCCGGCTCCACCGCAATAATTCGGTCGCCGACCTGCAATCCCGAATTGGCGGCCGGGCCTTGCGGATCAATGCCCACAATCCGATTGAGAACGTGGAACGCGATGCCCAGCTCTTCGACACCAACGGGATAGTTCACATCGTAGGGTCCGGCAATCTGCTGCGGCAGACGCGGCGTGATCATCAGTTCAATTGACTTACCATCGCGCTGAACAACGATTGAAATCTCCTGGCCAATGCGCGAATGTAGACGCTGCCCCAAAGTCATCGGATCGCCAATCGGCTGGCCGTCGATCGTTTCGATCACATCGCCCGGTTTCAAGCCAGCCTGGTCGGCAGGGGAACTCGCTTGGACCGCCACCAAGGGGCCTGCTTGCATTTCGATGCCCAGCGTCCGTTGGGGATTAGGAGCAACGCGAATATCAACCCGCTGCGTCGCAGCACGGTCCCTAGCATCCTTTCCGGACGATGGACGTTCGACCGTAAGCGTCAAAGATTCGGCCGGATGCTGCGCTAGCAACTTCTGGAATTCCGGATAATCAGCAACGGGCTGGCCATTCACCGCCACAATCTTGTCGCCGGCTTCGAACGCTGGTTCGGCCTTTCCAGCTGCGAGATATTCCAGAACAGGCCGTTGCGAGAGCGTCAGGGAGCGAGGCAGCTCAACGCCAATGGTCGCACGTGTTCTGCGGGCTGTCCTGTCCGTCACTCTTGGGCGCAGCGAAACCCACTGACGTGTTTCGCCACGCTCGATCAAGAGGTCAAGGTCTTCCTTCTCTCCGGCCAGAAAGACTTGCAGCATCAGGTCCTTATCGAACCGCAGATGTTCGTAGGGTTCGCCGCTGCGGCCGATCTGAACGATTTTGTCGCCCGGCTGAAGATGTTTGATTTCACCATCCCACTGATTGTTGCCGGTCCAAGCCGGACTGCCGGGAGAAGTTCCCGCGACGAGAGCGGGCCTCTCGGCCACTCCCAGGCCATAGGCCGCAGCGCCCATCAGCACGGCGAAAATGACATTCATTATCACGCCCGCTGAAATGATCGCCATCCGCTGCGGCACGCTCTTGGCCGTATAACTGCGTGGGTCGATCGCCGCTGGCGGCTCATCGCCGTGGTTGCCAACCGCTTCAAGCGGTTCAACGCCATCGTCGTTTTGTACTCCCACGGCGACCATGCCCGCATCAACCACGTCTTCATGGCGAGGACTAGCCGGCCGCAATTTGGTGCGTTCGGCCTCCTGTTCGTAGTTCGCGGGATTGTCGTCTTGGCCCAGCATCTTCACGTAGCCGCCCAGGGGGATGATGCCAATGGCGTATAAGGTTTCACCCCACTGCTTTTTCCAGAGCGTACGAGGAAGATTCCACGGGCCAATCTTGATTGGCACGTCAAATCCGATAAGGAATTTTTCGCACTTTACGCCGCACGCTTTGGCGACCAGAAAGTGCCCTAGCTCGTGCACGAAGATGACAAACCCGATGCCGACGGCCACCTTCAAGATGACTCCGATCAGGCTTAGCACCCCAAGTAAGTACTCCGCAGCTACGCTATCCACTTGGCAATCTCCTGACGCGCCCACGCGTCCAACTCCAATAGCCGCGCGAGCGACGGATGGGCGTCGTATGAGTGATGTTCGAGCACCGCCCGACAAGCCGGGACGATCTCGTGAAAAGGCAATCGTCGATCGAGAAAAGCGGCCACAGCCGCCTCGTTGGCTGCGTTCAGTACGGCTCCCGATGTACCGCCCGTTCGCGCAGCCTCATACCCTAACGATAACGCAGGAAACCGCTCCAAGTCGGGCGGTTCAAACTGCAAGGTCCAGGTTTGTTTCCAATCCATCCGCGCGGCCGGCCCGGTTGTGCGCTCTGGCCACGTTAGGGCGTACTGGATGGGAAGCTTCATATCGGGCGGGCTTAACTGCGCCACGACCGATCCGTCAACAAACTCCACCATCGAATGAACAACTGACTGAGGATGCACCACGACCTCAATCTGGTCGGCGGGAATATCAAACAGCCAGCGAGCTTCGATGATCTCGAGCGCTTTGTTCATCATGGTAGCCGAATCGACTGTGATTTTCGGCCCCATTTCCCAATTTGGATGATTCAGCGCCTGTTCTACCGTGACACGCCGCAATTGCTCTGGCGAAGCGCGGCGGAATGGGCCGCCACTGGCGGTCAAAATCAAACGACGGACTTCACTCTTTCGGCCGGCGTTTAGGGCTTGGAAAATTGCATTATGCTCGCTATCGACAGGCAAGAGGCGGGCTCCGCGCCGCTCGGCCAATTCCATCACCAGCGGCCCCGCCATCACCAACGTCTCTTTGTTCGCCAGCGCGACGGTTTTACCTGCCTCCAAAGCGGCCCACGCCCCGCGCAACCCTGCGCTACCCACCATGGCCGCCACCACAATATCCACCTCGGGTGCGGCGACCACTCGCTCAACGCCTTCAGGCCCGACAATGAGTTCAATTCCGGGCGGTAGGCCGGAGAAATCAAATTCGCGAGCCGCCCCGGCCGAAGTCGCCACAATCCACCGCGGACGATAAGCCCGAGCTTGCTCGACCAATTCGGTCAACTGAGTGTGCGCCGTCAGTGCGATTGCCCGGAACCTGCCTTCCGACGCGCTGATCACTTCCAGGGTGTTGGTTCCGATACTGCCGGTCGACCCGAGGAGAGCGACATTTTTAGCGCATTCACTCATACGAACAGGCGCCACGCATCCTCGAAAGTCAATCCCTGGAAAATTCCTCAAATCCAACCTTGTTGGTATTTTAGGAAGGGCTGCAAACCGCGACAACCCGAATCGGACCGCTTGGGCAGGCGCCATCATGCGAGGCAAACGGAAGTTCAATGGACGCAAAAACGCGGGAGGGAAGGGGGAGGGACTCACCGCTTCCGACCCCAAAGACAAGCGGCCTACGGGGTTACTTGAGCTTTTCTCGGGCCGACGTGAACACGGCGTCCAACATCGGTTCGGTTAAGCGTCCAGTGAAGGTGTTCTGCTGGCTAGGGTGATAGCTGCCGATGAGCCAGCGTCCCTCACGCAGCGAAAGCTGGGCGCCATGGGAAAACTTTCCCGCCCTGGAGTCTAACCAACCGCGCCGGGTTAATTCTATGAGAGTCTCCTTCCAGGCGATTTGCCCCAAGGCCACCAGGACGCGAGGATTGAGTACGTCGAACGTCTGTTGCAACCAGCTACGGCATGCGGCTAACTCCTCTTTCGTAGGTTTGTTGTCGGGCGGTGCGCAATGACAGACAGCCGTGATCGCACAGTTGGAAAGTGTCAGACCATCATCAGCATGGGTGGCGTGTGGTTGATTGGCAAACCCTGCCCGATAAAGGGCACGATAGAGCCAATCACCACTCCGGTCGCCGGTGAACATGCGACCGGTACGATTGGCGCCATGCGCTGCCGGCGCCAGTCCGACAATCAGCAGTTCGGCCTGGGGATCGCCAAAATTCGGAACCGGCTTTCCCCAATAATCCCACTCGCGAAACGCACGCCGCTTTTCCTGAGCCACCTCCGCGCAATAGGTGCGTAAACGGGGACAGCGATCGCAACGAACAATGCGAGAGTTCAAACGCGCCCAGGGATCCATTAGCCGCGCAACTTCATATCAAAATGCCGAGTCGTCAACTCCCCCGCGTCGGCTTCCTCATCCGAGATGTACAACAGGTTGCGGTCGCGCTCGGCCTGGAGCCGGCGCCAAATACCCCGCAAGTCTGTGAACAAGGCCCCAAGCGAAAACAGCAACCAGATAACCGCTTCGGGAAATCCCTTACCCAAAACTCCCAGTAGGGTCGCCGGCAGAGCGACAACCACGATCCACACGGCAAGATAGCCCCACCCCATCAGCGATGCTGGCTTCATGTAATGGCAACACGCCGATTGGGTAAACCATTCCGGTTTTCCAAACATAAAACGGGGTTCCTTTCCAAAGTGTACGTGCGAAAGGGCCGCGCCGCCTACTCATGCCTGGGGGCGCTGCGAAGTTGCTTTTTCTGGGAGGCGGCCCGCTTTTCCCGCAGACGGCGTTCCTGCGATCCGCGCGTGGGCCGTGTTTTCTTGCGCTTACGCGGCAGGGCAGCAGCTTCGATCAACATGGCCCGTAGCTTCTCCATACAGTCGGCCACATTGCGCCCTTGGGAATTCATACGCCGCGCAAACAACTGGGAAAATCGTTCGCGCACCTCGTCGGGCACACTAGGCGAGTTGGCCACCGACCAATGGAGCGTTACCTTACTGTTCACCTTGTTGACGTTCTGCCCGCCAGGACCGCTACTGCGTGAGAACGTAAAGTTCAACTCCTTTACAGGAATGATGATTTGCGAGTTGACTTCCAACATTGGGCAAGGCTCCCCCGAGAGGGGAAGCGGCCTGGAAGCACCTCCCCATGAGGTATTCGTTTGACGGCTCCGGTTATTGGTTCAAATCTCCAAGATTAATTGGACCAACCGGCACGTGCGTTTATATTAGTCGCCGTGGATGGAACACGTGTAACGGATCTTCCGTGCAGGGAATTGTAGTAATGCAGTTGCTTTGGCGCATCTTGATCGTGGGAAGTTTAACGACGCTCGGTTGCGGCGCTGAGCCGATCACTCCCCCGCTCAACGTAGCTGAGAAGGCCCCCTCCCCATCGACCACGCCTGCGGCGCCCCGCCAGCCGGCCCAAGAGGAAATCGACAAGGACGACGCCCCTCCTTCTGTCGAGGAAAAGATTCCCGTACGTCTTGGCGTTCGCAAAAAGGGGCATGATTGGCCGAAGTTCTTGGGCCCCACCGGAGACAGTAAGTCTGCGGAAACGGGCATCATCGCGCCTTGGCCCGAGTCGGGACTAAAGATCGTCTGGCAGCGTCCCCTGAGGGAAAGCTATGGTATCGGCTCCGTAGCCTATGGGCGGTATTACCAATTCGACCGGGAAGGCAATCAAGCCAAGGTTATTGCATTAGAAGCAGAAACAGGCAAACCCCTGTGGGAGTTCGCTTATCCCACCGACTACGTCGACTACTACGGCTACAACGGCGGGCCTCGCTGTTCGCCGGTGATTGACGGCAACCGAGTCTATACGTACGGCGCCCAGGGAATGCTCCATTGCCTGGACGCCGAAACAGGTGAACTGATTTGGAAAGTTGACACCGCCAAAGAATTCGGTGTGATTCAAAACTTTTTTGGCGTGGGCAGTACGCCGGTCATTGAAGGCGACCTGCTGATCGTGATGGTCGGTGGAAGCCCGCCCGAATCGCACGACTTAGGCCCTGGCTACCTGGACCGTGTTGTCGGCAACGGCAGTGGTGTGGTCGCGTTCGACAAACGTACGGGCGAGGTCAAGTATAAGACTTCCGACGAACTTGCCAGCTACGCAGCGCCAACATTAGCCACCATCGAAGGTCGCCGCTGGTGCTTTGTCTTCGCCCGTGGGGGCCTTCTCGGATTCAACCCGGCCGACGGCTCGATCGACTTTCACTATCCATGGCGGGCCAAGATTCTCGAGAGCGTTAACGCCAGCACTCCCGTCGTAGTGAACAATGAGGTCTTCATCTCCGAAACGTACGGACCGGGGAGTTCGTTACTGCGCGTTCGGCCCGGTGGTTATGAGGTAGTTTGGAGAGATGACGAACGACGCCGCGACAAGGCAATGCAAACCCACTGGAATACGGCCGTTTATCACGAAGGCTACCTTTACGGCTCAAGCGGCCGGCACGAACACAATGCCGAATTGCGTTGCATTGAGTGGAAGACAGGCAAAGTCATGTGGAGCGAACCGGGCCTCACGCGGTGCTCGCTGCTCTACGTGGATAACCACTTCATTTGCTTGAGCGAAGACGGAGTGTTACGCCTGTTGCGGGCCAACCCCGAGAAATACGATTTGGTCAGTGAGTGGCGGCCAGTCGACAAGGACGCCCCCGCAAACCCGTTTGGTTTCGGGCCCCGACCGTTACTCTCTCCGCCCGCATGGGCCGCGCCCATACTTTCCCATGGTTTGCTTTATGTCCGCGGCGATGACCGGGTCCTCTGTTTGGAGTTGATTCCCGAGGCGTAGGCGAATGGCCGACAACCAACGGAGAACGTTGAAGCGGGTTCTCTGTCAAGCTTTTTTTGATGCGGATTAGGAAAATTTTTCCGCCAGGCTTTTGACGCGATGTTCTGCGCGCCGTACTTGAGTACGTAGCGTGCCGCCAGCTTCGCCAGC
>CAYWIS010000067.1:0-16005 GCA_964458385.1 uncultured Pirellulaceae bacterium | reverse complement strand
AGTTCCTACCTTGCCTGTCCTCTGTGTGAGACTCCGTCCGTGACGCGACGAATCTTACGCCTCGCTGGGATTTGGGCGGTCTTGCTCTTGGTTGGTCCCGCAGCGGCGCAAGAGCTACACCCGCCGTCGGGCGGAAATCCTATCGCGTGGAGTCGATCTCAAGGCCTGTTCGCCCCCTCATGGGCATGGCCGCAAACTCCGCCATCGCTGCCCCGCATGGATCAGCGATTCGTGGAGCAGTGGCGTATAGAAGCCGCCTCAGCCAACCGAGTTGCTCTCGAAGATCCTCCTCCCCCGCCGCCCTCGCCAGACCGGTTGCCCGGGGAATTCGAACGGCAAGGCACCATTTTTCTGGGGTGCGGCGAGTTGTCAGTGTTCTTTCCAGAGATCCTCGCCGATATCGTTGAGGCGGTGCGGCATCGCGTCGATGTGGCCGCCTTGGTGAATAATGACGAAGGCCGCAAGGCCGTGAGCGACATTCTTACGTCGCGGGGCCTTCCCGACGATGCAGTACGATATGTCGAGGCAGCGCACGATACGATGTGGGTCCGCGACTATGGCCCTCTATTTGTCCGCCGTGTTGACGACGGGCGGGCCGTAGTTGTCGACGCAGACTACGAGCGGTTCTCTCGCCCCAACGACGACAACGCCCCCCAAGCGGTGGCTTCCCAACTGCGTCTGACCGCGATCAAAGCGCCGCTCTCGCTGGAGGGAGGCAACTTGCTTTCCAACGGTCACGGCCTCTGCATTACGACCACAACGCTCTTGGACCGTAACCGGCAACGCGGCTACAGCGAGGAGGACGTGCGGAGGCTATTGGCCGAGTATTTTGGCGCCACGGAAACCTTATTCCTTGAGCCTTTGTCGGGCGAGCCAACGGGCCACGTCGACATGTTCGCCGTATTCACCGACCCCAACACGGTCGTGGTGGGACAATATGATCCGTTTGTCGATCCCACGAACGCCGCAATTCTGGAGCGCAACGCGGCCCGATTGGCGCAAGCGCGGGGACCTCAGGGACCGCTGCGCGTCGTGCGAGTTCCCATGCCCCCGCGCGAGGGTGAACAGTGGCGGACCTACACGAACGTCGTGTTCGCGAATGGCTTGTTGCTGACGCCCACCTACAACAGTCTGGACGACGCCGAGGAAAGAGCCGCAAGAGAAATTTACCGAGAATTGCTTCCGGGTTGGCGTGTGACGAGCATCGATGTTAGCGATCTGATTGCCAACGGAGGCGCCCTGCACTGCATTTCCATGAACGCGCCGCGTCTGGTGCGTTGGCCCACGTTCCCCTCATCGCCACGCAACCGACTAACTCCGGTGGCCGCCGCCCGAGTTCCCGTCCGAGGATCATAGCCGGCGTTGGGGAATCTTCCGAATGATGGTCATTTCGTCGCGCTTAGTGCTTCTATTCTGCGCAACGTGCAAACAATGTAGGGGCGTTTCGCTTGTGATTGACGCATCCCCTCCGCTTGCGATTTCCACGACCTAATCGGGACGCTCATTCTCCATCACAAGATCCTCTCGTGCTTGCCCTGCGATGACGGTTATTCCGCCACACGCCAGCGGACGTTAAACAGCCAAATCATGCTGGCCAAAAGGAGCAAGTTCAGCACAAGATTGGTCAGAATGTAAGCGAGAAACATCATCCAGCCGTAGGTCGTGTTGACCAGCGTCTCTCCCCCGATGCTGATTTCCACGTCCAGCGGCACATGGAATGCGGCAGCAAAGGGGCTGGTCACGCCCGCTAGCTTAACCACGTTAGTGGCGGGATGGTTCGGAAAGAACGTATCGCCAAAGTAGCTCGCGGCCAGTGGTAAACAGAACAACACAATGATAACCAAGTAGGTCGCCATAAGGCTGTGCGCCGTCTTATGGAAGATTACCGAGCAAAAGAGGGCGACCATGGCCGTAGTCAAGCACGTCATGAGGATGATTAGCACGTAGGCGAGCACGGCGCCTAAGTTGGTCCAGTAGGACGACACCATCACGCAGGCCAGCAACACCGGCCATAGTAGAAACATCGTCAGTACGCTGGAGACGCGCAAACCCGCGATAAGCTTCCCCCATAGAATCTGCCACGGCGTAATAATTGTGGTCAAAAGCAGGTCCAGCGTCTGGCGCTCGCGCTCACTGGTGACGCTGCCGGCCGAAAACACGGGTCCTACCAGCATGTTGAACACGGCCACATAGCCGATATACCAAGCGGCGTATTGGGGCATGATGTACAGGCAGAAAGCCATCAGCGGAATCGCCAGGAGCATGCTTACTTGGATCACCAACCGTAGCATCAGGGTGCCCTGGCTGAAGATTTCGCTTCGCACCTCTTTGTCGTAAACCGGGTTGGCGCCGTCCTCCAACAGGTCCGTACGTTTGGCCGGCGCAAAAAGCCGATCGGGAAACTGGTCGCGCTGAATCACCAGCCCAACAGCCTGTTGGGCCTCTTGCTCCAAGTCAACGACCTCTTTCCCTTCGCTGCCGACATCTGGCGGATGGAGCAACCGCATACTGGTGTTCACAAACAACGCGATGCAAATGGCCGCGCCGACTGCCGGCAGCACGGTCACGGTCAACAACAAACGTACGCCGCCGAGATTCTCTAACCAGACCCACAGCAACACCGCCAGCAGCGCTAACGGCAAGATCAGCAAATAGGACACTACAAGTGACGAGGCGGTGCGAGAGAAAAAGCTACTACACGCCACACTGATCATGCCAAAGGTAACAACCGAAATAATTAACCCCAAGTAAGCGCCAAGCACTTCATACAACGACACGCCTCCCAGCGGCAGACAGAGCATCACGATAGGCAGCGAAGCAAATATCAACACCGCAAGGTGAGCCAGCGAAGCAAGCAACTTTCCCAGCACAATTGCGCCCGGGCGCAACGGGCTCGCCAGGATCATCTCGTAGGTCTTGCGTTCTTTCTCCCCCGTGATTGCTCCGGCGGCAAAGCTCGGCGCCATCAGCGAGGCCAGTATGTATTGCCCCAGGAAGAACATATTCACAAGCCGCCTCGCTTCCTCGGGCTTCGTCGTCAGGTCCAACCGCGATTCCTGCGGCCAGGCGAAATACACCACCACAGCCAATAACGCCTGGTAGACGAACAACAACACAAACGCCCGCGGCATCCGCAGATTCACAAGCAGTTCGCGTTGCAGGACGGGATTCTCAAAGAGGTACATGGAGCAAACAACGAAGCAAAGAAAAAGCAGGCAGGTGGCCGTACGAACCGTGCATATTCCGTGATAACAGGACGTCAATCAGCCCAATGAGCACCCCATTGCAGGCCTAAGAAACAAGGCCTTTGGTCACCATCATGAAGACATCCTCTAAGGTCGGATCTTTTTCGGCGAAGCTGCGAATCCCCACCCCCTGGTACACCAACTGCCGGAGAAGCTCACTGACTGCGCCGTCGTCCCCTTCCCATTCCACCAAGGCGCTGTGGTCCTCCACCTGCATATCGCGCAGGTGCGGCGAGCTGCGGATAATCGACAACCCCACGTCCATCTTGTCGTTGAAGCGAATCTGAATCATGCGGTTACCGCGAATCCGTCGGTAAACTTCGTTGATGGGGCCGTGCATTAACAACTGGCCGCGTTCGATGATGCCAATCGACGTGCAACAGTCCGCCAGTTCGGTCAAGATATGGCTTGAGATCAAGATTGTTTTGCCCATCCGCCGCAGCTCTTTCAGCAGCGCTTTGACTTCCACGCGGGCGCGCGGATCAAGGCCGCTAGTCGGCTCATCGAGGATAAGCACAGGCGGGTCGTGGACGAGCGTTTTCGCCAAGCACAACCGCTGCTTCATTCCGCGCGACAAGCCGTTAACATAATCATCGCGCTTGTGCGCAAGATCCAAAAGCTCCAGCACGTCGCCAATGACCTGCTTGCGACGTCCTCGGGGAATTCGATACGCCACGGCAAAGAAGTCAAGGAACTCCCAGACCTTCATGCCGTCGTACACGCCAAAGTCGTCGGGCATGTAGCCTACGCTGCGGCGTACGCCCATTGGGTCGCGGGTCACGCTATGCCCGTTAACGATTCCCTCACCGCGGCTAGCCTTAAGCAGCGTCGCCAGAAATCGAATGGTGGTGCTCTTTCCCGCCCCGTTCGGTCCGATAAAACCGAACATCTCGCCCGCTTCAATTTTCAGATTCAAACGTTCAACGGCGGTGAACTCACCATAGTCCTTGCCGAAATCAATCAATTCGATCATACGCCTGAAACAGATAGGTTACTCGATTGATGCTTGCCACAGCATCTCTCCAAGGCACACACCGCAACCTCGAGAGCCGATGCGAGCGGCAGCCTGCTATGGATCCAGCAAATCCGGTGTTGCGCCGTCGCCGAGTTCCTGGGGAGAGAAGAAGTCGGCGTCGGTCAGCGGTTCCCGCGCCCCCTGTTGAACAATGTCTTTGCGGTGGTTGACGTCCGATTCCGGCGGGTCAAGAGGTCCATGGCGCAAGTGAGAAACGACAAACGTTCGAAAGACCTCCTGCGCCGCGCTCGGCCGAATCTCCATCCCTTTTAGGTGCGCGTCGGTCCAACCGACCAAGCGTACATCGCCTTTTCGCAAGCGAAGGCGGTCGATCGCCAGGTCAATCAACGGGGCGAGACTGACCTCTCCCTCGGGTGCGACGGACGCGGTGGTTGGCGAACTGTTCCATTGAGAGAACCGTGCCGGTTTGGCGCCTTGTGGCTGAAACTCCAAGGTCTTGGCTGTTTTGGGCTCCAACGTGCCAACCCAAGCGCCCTCCACCGATCCATCGTCAAGACGACGATAAACACCGACATCGCGGAGAGCGAACTCACTGCCATTGTAAACCTTGAGCAAACTGCTTTCGTCGCCTACCAAACGAATGCCTTCGTCCAACGAGTACATCTGCTCGCTATGGACGATATTCGTGGTGTTCGATTGCACGGGGAAGCCTCGCAGCCGCATCTTCGAACCGCGTTCGAAGTACACTGTTTCCACCGCTTGATGCCGCAAACGCGTATAGTTGGGATCAACGGCGAACGGCGCCGCCAAGGCCGAGTTATCGTCAAAAGCCAACTCGTAGTCGGTCGATAGCGACGTATAAAGCGCCGTGTACCGCGTCAGGTGGCCACGATGGTAGTCCCCCTGAGTTTCCAATACGGCGATTTCGGTCCGACTACGGGCAAAACCAATATCCAATTGCGCTGTGTACGCCACCGCTACGGCGCCAATGATGGCAATCAGCGGCGCGGCCACCCACGCCCATTCCACACGCCCCAAGAGACGAAAGAAGCCCCAATTGACAGGGACCAACACCAACAAATAAACCGCCATGACCTTCAACACAAACGAAGGCTCCGGCACTTCAATGCCAGCCGCCTTCTGTAGCGAGGTGCGCGCCAGATGGGCCGCGCCGCTGAAATCGGTCCAACCCGCAATGCCCGATTGCGCCCTGCCCAAAAAACCGCCGAAGTGGTAGTCATCGGAATCAGGATGCCGGCTGGGAAGCCCTACGGTTTGCGATGGTTCGGGGATATACCCTCCCAGCCCGCTCATACCCACCCCCACGCTAAGCCCGCCGCCGAGAGTACGTTCTCGTTCAAGCTGACGTTCCTTTTGCATATTTTCTTCCGCGGCCTTGCCCAAGGGAAAGTCGATGTCGCGGCTGAAGTAACGAACCGTCGTGATCAGCCGTGGATCGCGGCCGAGATCGTGGTAGTCACGCCAGTTAAGCGCCAGCATGGCGCTTTCGCCTTTGACGTACACGCGCGCCGGCCGGCGGAGAATACAAGCGTTAAAGAAGTTGTCAAAACTGGGCCAGTTCACCACATCGCGATCCGTCAAGGGAAACGCGGTCACCACAATCCGCCCGCGTCCAACACGGCGTTCAGCCAACAAGCGGCCAGCGCCGGGAACCCAATCTCCCCCTTCCTGCAACGCCAACTCAACGCCCACCATGGTCTTTCCTGCCAGAGGCTCCAGCCGTGGTTGTGCCTTGTCGGTTTCGATGGTCAAAGCAAAATGATCATTCAGTTCGCGAAAATCCTCTGCCGTAAGTTCAGCCGTCTTAACCTCGTCGGCCGGCAGATAGTCGGCGAGAAATGAACGCCTCAGCCGATTTAGCGAGTTCGGTCCACTAACGATCAACTGCCCACCCCAGTGAATCCAGTCCAACATGGCCTGTTGTTGGTCAGGCGCCAGAACGGTGGAGTCCAAATCATCCCAAAGCACGTAAGCAATTGTCGTCCAAGTGAGTGCGTGAGATGGAACCGGCGCTACGCGATCAATGGTGGGAAGCACCACACGGTAGTAGAGCATCGAATCTTCTTCAAACGAATCGGTCGGCGCCTTGATCGAGGCCATATAGGGCGCCTTGAGATAGCCGTAGCGGTCAGGATCACGGGCTAGTACGAGAAAGTAGTACTGGTAACTCGGCATTGCGCTGGTGGGTTGCATGACGCGCCGAACTTCACGACCACCGCTCCGCGCCCGCAGACTTGTTTCTAGCCACGGCGCCTGGCTTGTGGGCCCCACCCGTCGTGGAATGTAGTAGTACAACTCGAAGTTCTTTGCCTGCCCCTTGGGAAGGTTAGCCGGGCGCGTCATGCGCAAGCCGTAAGGAGCATGCTCCAACTCAATCGGTTCACCGCTGCGGTCGACCGTCGCCGAATCCAGATCGGCTAAAAAGTCGAAGTTATTGGCCCGCATCATTTGTGTGGCCGAAATCCAGTGGCCCGGCTTGACGAGATTGCGCACTTCGCGCGAATCGGCCGTGATAACCTGCACCTCCTGGATAATAAAGTCTTCTTTAGGTTTCTTTTTCTTTTTTTCCGTCTCTTCTTGCGTTTCTTTCTTCTTACGTTCGCGTTCGGCGACCGGATCCACGCTCAAGCATCCACGACACCCCGGGACGGAAAACAATAGTACTAACCCTACACAAACACTCAGGGTTGCACGCCACGAAATCCGCCCGCGCGCCGGAGAAGGGAATGAATTCATCGTGTTTGGGCCAAGAATAGGCGAAAGAAGCACCCGAATTGAGTATCGCCAAGACCGACGTCTGGCGGTTGCTGAGCATCGGATTCGTAGCACCAGACCGAATCATCTTTGGTGGCTGTGGTGGTACGATCTGGTCCTGCAATGGGCCCCATTATAGCCGCTTTTAAATAACCAAAAATCTCTTCGCCGCAAAATTGCGTTGCGTCAAAACCATCTCATGGCGCGGCGCGTCCTGGTTCAGGCCACACACGACCGGCAGATTTCTGAAACCGCGCTACGAACCTGCTACGGCAATTCGCCGCCCTTTTCCCACACTTGGCCCATGGTTTGCGGCTTCATGCTGCAAGGATAGCGCGGAGCTGTCCGCCGGTACTTTCGCCGATCCGTCGCAATCATTCCGCCATTCTCAAATAGGGAAGGAGATCATGGCTGACCAACGAACCCCTTCAACGACTTCTCAAGATGCCACGCATCGAGCGAAGCAAGCCGCTGACGAAGCCCAGCAGGCGGCCGACTTAGCGTGTGGGTGCGCCGAGACCGACGCAGATCAGAAAAGCGATCTCACGGAGCAATTCCCCTCCTCGTCTCCGTCTTCCTCCTCGCCCACGGCAACAACGCCATTGGGCGCTCAACCACTTACCGGCAGCACGCCTACGGTTGGAAGCCAAGCGTTCCAGGGTGACGCCTCGAGCGAAGCGCATTCGTCTGAGACGGCTTTGGAAAAGCTCTCGCGACAACAG
Source organism: uncultured Pirellulaceae bacterium (assembly GCA_964458385.1). GTDB lineage: Bacteria > Planctomycetota > Planctomycetia > Pirellulales > Pirellulaceae > JAHWKS01. Next base: position 8,287 of record CAYWIS010000067.1, on the reverse strand, counting down.
CACGAAATGCGTTCACAAGCTGATCAGTTGAAATCGACCGCTCGTGAGACGGGCGACGAAGTGCGCCGCAAAGGCGCGGAAATGGCCAGCGAAGCCAAATATCGGGCTCAAGAGATGAAGGATCGCGCAATGCATGCCGCTGCTGAAACGGCAGAGAAAGCACAACAACAGGCGTCCGACTTCGCCCAAGAGCAGAAATCGCGCATTGCAAGCGAACTTCAATCGTTCAGTAAGGCGGTATCGTCCGCCGCTGATAAGCTGCGCGAAGATCACGATGATCGCATCGCCTCCTACGCCGACCTATGCGCTGATCAATTGCGATCGACCGCGTCTTATCTTCAGACGCGCACTGTAGGCGAACTAATGGGCGATCTGGAGAACCTGGCTCGCCGCCGTCCTGAGATTTTCTTTGGGGGAATGCTTCTTGCCGGCTTGGGAATCGCCCGGTTCCTCAAAGCCTCCAACCGCCCACGACGCCAGCGGTATCGCGAACCGTATGAGACGCCCGATTGGGGCGGCGAACGCAACCTGGCCGATTATAACGCCCCCGCGGAGCCCGGCTCCACAGAAGCCTACCGCGTCGGAGCAGGAAGCGCCTACAACGCCGGCCCTTCGCCCCAGCACGACCGGGCCTTCGACGATCGGCCATTGGAGGCCGCGACCAATACGCCCGTGCCATCCTCCTCGCAATCGTCGTCCAAGGACCAGCCCATGAACGATCCATTGTCTTACCACTGACCCTTTGGCTAGGTCGTGTGGCGCTGCTCCGCCATACGTCCAAGACTCTCGCGAAGGAGGAATTGCATGTCTTTAGAAACTCAACATCGCTTTCAGCGTGAATACGCAGAGCATGATCGTGATCACGAACCCTCGTTGACCGATCTGCTCAAGGAGTTACGGGATGAGTCGATACGGCTGTTTCGCCAAGAGGTAGCGCTGGCGAAGACCGAAATGACCGACAAGGCCTCGCGCACGGGCCGTAATGTCGCTTACCTGGCGGTGGGCGGGTCAGTCGCCTACGCCGGACTATTGATCTTATTGATGGCGGCCGTAGTGGGCCTGTATGTGGCGTTCATTTCGGCCGGAGTATCGCATGCAACTTCAGGATGGCTTGCGCCACTGATTGTGGGCGCCGTAGTGGCGGCCATCGGCTATGGACTAGTCCAAAAGGCGATGTCAACGCTCAAGCACGAATCGCTGGCTCCGGAGCGTACGATGGAAACCATGCAAGACAACAAGAACTGGATTAAGGAGAAAGTGAGCTAACATGGCGACTCAACAAGAACCCCACCAATCCTCCGGCAACGGACATCGCGATGCGAGCCGCATTCAGCACGACATTGAGCGAACTCGCAGCGAAATGGATGAAACCCTCAATGCCCTAAGCGAACGCCTCAACCCGCGCCGCTTAATGGACGAAGCTTATGACTACTTCCGCAGTTCGACGACCGTGTCCAAAGGAGACATCGCCGAGGGCGCAAAGTCGAGCCTCAAGTTCGTAGCGAAGGAAATCCGTCGGCATCCAATTCCATCGATCTTAATTGGCGCTGGACTCCTGTACGCGCTCATGGTGGAGGAAGACGAAGAGCAACGCGATTTCCATAGCCAGTGGGCCGACATTCCCGAGTACAGCGGCTCGTTTGTCGACGCCCGCACGGGCGAACCGTACGACGTGGAAAATTACGGCAAAGAATGGAGGCAGGAAGCCGCAGCCTGGCATCCTGGTTACGATTGGACCAACTCCGACATGAATGAGGAGACCTGGTCCCAACGAGCCAAAGAAACGCTTGAGGAAATACGGGCAACGTTAAACCAAGCGAATAAATCTGCTTTTGAGAAACTGCGCCACGTTTCGACGCGCATCCTTGGCCTTTCGGGACACAAGCGAAGCGACTTTGAATCGCGCTGGGCGAATCTCCGTTCTCATGGCGGTTCATGGCAGGACCTCCAAAGCGGCCAACCCTACGATCCCGAGTATGCCCGGCAATGGGAGGCCATCGCTGCGTGCGATTACTGCGCCACCGCGGATTGGACGCCGGAAGAGGAACAATCCTGGAGCGAAAAGGCGCAGCATGCATTGGAGGAAATGCAGCAAACTCTCGCCGATACCAGTCGGAGCGCCAAGGACCAGATCCAATCGCTCGCTTCAAAGGTGGGCGAACTGGTGGGCAGCACCCGCGATATGTCGTCCCGGGTCGGTCATTCGATGTCGACTCGCGCAAGCGCCCTTTACGGCCGGGCGGGAGAAGCAAGTCGCCACATGGGGCGCGGCATGAGCCGCAGCGCCCGATTTGTCGGCCGTCAGGCCCGACAGCGTGGCTCGCAAATGCAGCATCAACTGCAACAGGGTTATACCTATAGCCGTGATGCAATCAGCGACGCCATGGATGACTATCCTCTCGCCGCAGGCGCTGCCTTCTTAGGACTAGGCTTGTTACTTGGCTTCGCGCTCCCCCGAACTCACTACGAAGACGAGATGATGGGGGAAACGTCGGATGAGCTGAAGCACCACGCTAAGGAGACAGGTAAAGAAGCGGCTCAACGGGCCAAGCACGTGGCCGAAGCTACCGCCGCAGCCGCTATGGACGAAGCGGAGAAACAGGGGCTAAGCGCCGAACAAATTGGCGGCAAAGTCCAACAGGCCGCCGCTAGCATGAAGGAGGCGGTCGAAACCACCTCGGGCGCATCGCCTGTTTCGACCTTGGCTGAGAAAGTCGGCCACATCGCCGAACGAGCTGCCGAGACCGCCAAAGACGAGATGAAAAAGGAAGCTAAGGACATGCAGTCCTAAAGCAACACTTCTTGGTAAACGAATCGCAAAACCGTGAGGCATTGCTCCTCACGGTTTTTTATGCGCCAAGAGCCCCGGGAAATAGGCGTGGATGTGACCTTCGTGCGCATTCAGTGCAGCGACGAAAAACTGCGAGACCGGTGGGATGTTAGCGACCACTCCCATTAAACCCGTCCGCGAATCTTGGCCCACCACCAACGCAGGCCGACAAAAAGAAATCGCCAGTCTTTGAAGAACTCGGGCGGCTTGCCCTCAAAGGCGTGGCCCACAAACTGCAACAGCCACCCGAGACCAAACAAAGCCAATGCAACGCCCGCTAACCACGGCGCCGCAACCGCAACGACGAACAGCACAATCGACAACGTAATGAGAGGAATCCCCAGCGTATGGCAAAAACGGTTCACCGGATGCTGGTGACTTTGCGCATATTGCTGCATCCACTCATCTGCGCTTTTGTCGCCGAACATAATGCTGTTCCTCTGCTCCGTCGCAAGCGACAAGGACGCACAGGGCGACTCGGCGAAATCGGCCGGCTGGTCCGGCTTACGGCGGGTCGCCATCGTCCTCTGTCACCAGCGCCTTGTCTTCTTCCGATGTTTTCTTGGCGAACGGGTCTTTTTCGGCCTTGCCATTAGATTCAATGGTGTCGCGTGCGGCGGGGCCAATCAGCTCCACAATTTCGCTCTCGCTAAGAACTTCATTCTCCAAGAGGCCTTTCACAAGCGTGTCTAACTTGGCGCGGTTCTCGCGCAAGGTTTTTTCAGCGCGCGCTTCGGCCTCGTGGAGAATGCGAGCCACTTCTTCGTCAATCACCTGAAGGGTGTGCTCGCTGAAGTGCCGTTGCTGATGAATCTCGCGTCCCAGGAAGGGATCTTCATCGCTCATCTTATAACTGACCGGGCCAAGCCGTTCGCTCATTCCCCATTGAGCAACCATCCGGCGCGCAATGTTCGTTGCACGTTCCAGGTCATTCTCCGCGCCCGCGCTATACTGGCCGTACACCAGGTGTTCGGCCGCACGGCCCCCCAGTATGTACGCTAAGCGGGCATTCAATTCTTCCTGAGTGATATTGAAACGATCCTCTTCCGGCACCATTTGCGTCACGCCCAAAGCGCGGCCGCGGGGCACCACCGTAACTTTGTGCACCCGCTCCACACCCTCGGTAAGCCAAGCAACCAGCGCGTGGCCAGCCTCGTGATACGCTGTCTTTTCTTTCTCCTTGCCTTGGAGCACTTCCTCGCGTTTGGGCCCCATCAATACCTTGTCAATGGCGTGCTCAAAATCGCGCATGTAGACTTTGTCGTGGTCCTGGCGTGTGGCCCACAACGCCGCTTCATTCACGATGTTCCGCAAATCGGCGCCGGTCAGGCCTGTGGTGCCTTCGGCAATGCGCCGCAGATTCACATCTTCGGCCAACGGAACATCGCGCACATGGACCTTGAGGATTTCCTCTCGACCGCGCAGCGACGGTCGATCAACCGTGATGTGCCGGTCGAATCGTCCAGGGCGCAACAACGCAGGATCCAGTACGTCGGGTCGGTTCGTGGCGGAAAAGACGATAACGGTTTCGTTCACTTCGAAACCATCCATTTCGCTCAAAATTTGGTTGAGCGTTTGTTCGCGCTCGTCATGCCCGCCGCCTAATCCGGCGCCGCGTTGGCGACCGACGGCGTCAATCTCGTCGATGAAGATGATCGCCGGCGCGTTCTCTCTGGCGGTGTTGAACAGGTCGCGCACGCGGCTGGCGCCAACGCCAACGAACATCTGGATAAACTCCGAACCGCTAACCGAATAGAACGGCACGCCCGCCTCACCGGCAATGGCCCGCGCGAGCAGCGTCTTGCCGGTTCCTGGCGGCCCGTTCAAGAGAACCCCTTTGGGCACCCGGCCGCCCAGGCGTTGGAACTTCTTGGCGTCTTTGAGGAAATCAACGATTTCCTGTAAATCGGCTTTGACCCCTTCCAAGCCGGCCACATCTTTGAACGTTACGGGGCGTTTGTCGGGTTCGTAACGTTTGGCCGGGCTCTTGCTAAAGCCCGAGAGAAATCCGCCCCCCATCAGCTGGTTCTGGGCTCGGCGGAACATGATGAACAGGAAGACAAACAGCCCGATCGGCAGGATGACCGCGGCGAACAGCGTTAACCACTGGGCGCTGTCAGACGGGGGCATATTGTCAACGATCGCCCCACTCTCGAGCAACTTTTGCTCCAGCATCGCCCGGCTTTCGCCGCTCAAGCTCAGATCGACCGCAAACCGCTTTTGCAGTTTTTCATCGGGCTTGCGCTTGATCGGTTCGCCAAGCAAGTTGACGTCCGGGGGCGCCGGCGGAGGCTCCTTGAACACACCATACGCCTTCGTCTCGGCCAATTGCACCTTGATGATGTTCTTTTCTTCGATTTGCTCAAGAAAGAACGAGTAGGTGATGTCCGAAACGCCTTGCTGCTGATTACTCAAAAACAGCACCAACAATACAAAGAAGGCGATCAGCAGCAACCACAAGTGCGGATTGATGGGACGAGCCGGCGTCCGAGGCGCGCCAGAACGACCAGGCTCCTCCTTCTTTTGCTTCTCCATCGAATACTCCCACGATCGTGGCGACAACCTGGCGGGCTATCGCCCCGGCGTCACGCACGAAAGCGGCGTGGCCAGGATTGAAAATAGCAAACTGCGACAGGCCCCACGGCGATTTGCGGCAGGGAGGCGACGGGCCAGAATAGCGCGCGAATCAAGCATCTCAACGCTCCGCCGCGAAGGAACGCCAAGATCAAGACGCCGCAAACCCAACTGGCCTGTCCCGCAAAAATCTCCGAAGGAATTGTTGCTTATACCTTTATCTTTGGTTACCCCCCGAATTCAAGGGGAGGCAGCATTTCAAATATAGCGCAACCTGCTGGGGGGACGCTTGTCCTTGAAGTTCCGCCACCAGCGGCGCGACCGCAGATACGCGGCGCTCATTACATTTCTCGCGAATTAACTGCATAAGCGGTTCCGGAATAGCCCACTGGGGGTCCACCTTTAGCCCCGCGTCGGCGCCTCGCAGCAGATCGTTGTAAATCTCCTCGTGGGTAAGCCCACGAATCGCCGCACATTCTTCCAACGACGCGCCCAGCGACAAGACCCGCCATGTCCAATAAAACCCGGGACGGCGATCAAGTGGAGTCTCTTCCAGCACATGGTGCTCCGCTGGCCCTGGGAAGGAAGGAGGCTCGTCGACACCGGAGGGCTCCTCCGTGTCTGTAAACCATAACCGCCCTGACCGCGGAGTCGTCTTCGGTTCCGAGTTCTGTTGACGCTTGGTTTTGGCGCTCCCGTTCAGGCGCGCTGTTGGAGCATGGGACGACGCCGAGGTATGCTTGGCGACCAAGGCGAGGATCTCGTCGCCGTATTGCTCCAACTTCATCGGACCGATCCCTTTGATACTCTCCAGATCGTCCAAGGTGGTGGGGCGAAGGCGGGCGATCAAGTCAACGGTTGTTGTATGTAATACCTGATACGCCGGCGTCCCCATTTGGTCGGCTCGCTCGCGACGCCAGTGCCGAAGCGCCTCGAGTAACTCCGGATGCGGCGCCGGAAGATTCTCGGTCTCGGTCACCGATACGCATTCGTCCGCCTCAATGCCGCCGCCCGCCCGCCGGAGCTTCACCATGAGGCCGCCAGGAATTGGAAGTGGACCTTGCAGCGGGACATTCCCTTTCATTACGTCCCAACCATAGTCGCTTAACTGCACGATGGGGCGATTTCGTTCGACCTCCACCTGTTCGATCAAACGCTTTTCCATCAACACATCGAGCAACTGCGAAACCTCGCTTTGCGCCAGGTGGCTCAATAGACCATACGTGCTAAGTTGATCGAGTCGAAACTTGGTCAGTTTGGCCGATTTGGACCCACAGAGCATTTGGGCCACCAGGTTCTTGCCAAACCGGCGCTGCGTTCGTGCAACGCCGCTCAAGGCAATACGCACCGTCCGGAGCACATTTTCATCCGTCACGACTCCTGACGACACGGCCACGGCGACAGCGCCGCCGCTTCCCACGCGCCGACAGTTATCGCACGCGCAACATGCAGCCGCATCTGGGTCGCCGAAGTATTGAAGAATTTCCATCTGCCGACAACCCGTGGTCCGGGCGTAGGCCATCACCCGATCGAGCTTGGCGTACTCGGCGTTTCGCCGCTCTTCAAGGGTATCAAAATCGATCGCCAGGTCCTCAAACCGGACATCGCGAGAAACCATATGAATGGCTTTCCCGCGAAACGGCGGCACATAATCGAACGCTTTTAAGTTGCACAGTTCACGCAGGGCGCGGTTCATCGCCTCTCGATCCAATCCCGCAGCGGCCATCAGGTGGTTAGGATGAACGTAAACCCACTCGCCGCGCTGATCGCCGACAACATTCTCAATCGCATGGAGTAACCGCCGCCGCACTTTCGCCTGCGCCGGGACCAGATCCAGAAGCGTTGGCAAATCGCTATCGATCTTCACCGCCGCCATGTTTTGCCGCGGGTCAAGCCGCTCCAGCGCTCCGCACTTCTCGAGAATCTGTTCACACGCTCCGATCCCCTCGGCGCCCGAAGTCAGCCCAAGCCGCTCCTTGATTTCCTCCATCGTCAGCTCGATGGGATCGTCATCCAACGACCGCAGGAACTCGTAAACCGCCTTGATAAGCGACCGCGAAGGATACGCGTTTTCGATAAAGAACTCTTGAATGTACCGATCCTGCGGCGTGTAGAGCATTAAGCAGCGCGAAGGCAACCCGTCGCGTCCGGCGCGGCCCGCTTCTTGGTAATAGGCTTCAAGGGTTCCCGGCATGTTGTAATGGACAACAAACCGCAGATCCGGTTTATTGATGCCCATGCCAAAGGCGTTGGTGGCCACAATGATCTCGATGCGGCCATCCATGAACGCCTCCTGCATTGCCCGGCGTTCGTCGGGAATCATCCCTCCGTGATATACGCCAACGCTGCGATCGGTGCGTTCGGTCAACACCGACAACAATTCCTCGCAGCGTTTCCGCGTGGCGGCGTAAATAATACCCGAGCCCGGCGTTTCCGCTAGAAATCGGCAAAGCAGTTCATTCTTTTCGGGCTGGCTGGCAGGCGTGGCCACCTCGAACTGCAAGTTGGGGCGGGCGAATCCCGTCACAAATACGCGAGGGTCCCGCAATTGCAACGAAGCAATTACGTCGTCACGCACGTCGGGCGTGGCCGTCGCCGTTAAGGCAATCGTTTGCGGGTTGCCAATCCGCTGTCGAAACGCGCCCAAGCGTGCATAGTCGGGGCGAAAATCGTGTCCCCACTCGCTTACGCAGTGGGCCTCGTCGACGGCCAAGAGTTGCACTCGGGTCCGCGCTACGGCGTCGCGAAACGTGGTGTTACGAAACCGTTCGGGCGAGACGTAAACCAAGTCAAACTGCCCAGCCGCCATATCGGCCAGACGATCACGCTGCTCCTGAAGTGTTAGCGAGCTATTGATGAAGGTGGCGCGCATACCCAGCCGGT
>CAYWIS010000066.1:0-26772 GCA_964458385.1 uncultured Pirellulaceae bacterium | reverse complement strand
ATCTGGTCTAGCTCGGCCTTGATGGCGGCGATCTTCTGCTCGATCGCGGGCATGGCGTCGGTGCGGTTGTCACGCACGTAGATGTCGCGCGTGGCGCGGGCCTCATCATATTCGGCCGCCTTGACCTTGCGGTCCCGCAGCAGACGATCCTCACGGAAGCGGGCCCGGGTGATCACTCCACGCATGATTTCTACCGCCTCGCTGCGCGTTTGGGCGGCGGCTGTTTCCGCGTTTAAAGCGGTTTCGTCGGAAAAGGCAAACGCGTCTTCCAGTTTTTCAAGCGCCTGTTGACGCGCGGCGACCGCCGCGTCGACGTTGGCCGTCGCCTCGTTTGCAGCCTTTTGCGCGGCTTGGGCGGCGTCCGTCAGTGCGGCATGGATTCGTTGGAGCGTATTGGCGTCGCCTTCGACGAACGGCGACTCCGGCGCAGCGGCTTGCTCTTGTAAGCTCTTCGCCTGAGCGGCCAGTTGCGAGGCGCGCTGGAATATCTGGCCTTGGTCCACCGAAGAGACAGCCGCCGTTTCGGCGCCAGCGGCCGCGGCTTGGGCCTCCTGCGTTTGGCGAAGCTGACGCTGCTCTATGGCGAGTGCGTTGATTTCCTCTGCTAGTCCACGAAAGGCTTGCGCGCGCTCCGCCCGTTTTTGAGAAACCGCCGTCAACTCTTCGAGGGCGGGCAAGTCGTCGGTGGTCTCGCGCCGGTCGGCGTCGGCGGCGGCCAGACGGCGAAACTCCGCTACGAGGTTCGCATCGATGGGTTTGCTGCGGACCGCCATCAACCGCGACATCAGCGTTTCGTGCCGTTCTTCAACCTCGGCCGCTTGCGCCTGGGTGCGCCACGAAGCTACGCGCGTGTCGATGTCGACATAAGTGCGCTGCGTGTCTTTCCATTCACGGGTGTGATCCGTGTAGAACATCAAGACGGTCGCCAGCAGCAGCAGCACGGCGGTTGCGGCAAAGATCACATGCAGCAATCGCTGGTCACGCCAAGTTTGTTCGGTTGCAGGCATGATTACCTATCGGTCCTATCGTTTAACCGCTCGCCAGCGCGCTGACGCGTCTCCCGGCGCCTTGGCGGCGCGGGGAGAAACGGCGCGTTCGGTCTGGAATCGGCTCAACGTTAGAAGTTCAAGAAGTATTCAGGAATCGAAATGAAATATTTCAAATTCGCGGTCCAGCGAAACAGCATCTTGATCGGCAGCAGGGCCATGAACAGCAGCAAATTCGCCAACACCATGAACCGGATGAAGCCCATCCGCACGAAGAACTTGCGCATCACGGTGGCGGCCAGGATCGGCGGCGTCGCGACCAGGTAGAACAACACCAGCAGGATGCCCGGCGCTTCACGCAGCAGGATGTAGCCCAGCTTCGTCAGTTCGCCAGACCCTTCGGGCGCTCGGGGCCGGCCCATGCCGAGCATATTGATCCAGAAGTATTCCGAAAGGTCGACGTTGTATATCGCTTCGACCTTGTGGGCGTCCCAATACTCATACGGGCCGAAGAAGTTCCAGTTGGGCCCGCGAAGGAAGGTGCCCATCACAATGAGCGTAACCCACAGCACGAGAAACCCGAACTGGAAGGTGAGATAGGCGAACTTGCGCTGTTCGATGGTGTAATAGCCGTTCCCCTGTTTGTTGAAATCGAGATAAGGAATGGCCATCAAGCCGAAGACCACCAGGCTTGGCAGTACCACGCCCGCCATCCACGGATCGTAGTACACCAGCATCTCTTGCAGGCCGAGGAAGTACCACGGAGCCTTCGAGGGGTTCGGCGTTTTGACGCTGCTTGCCGGCTCCTCAAGCGGCGCTTGGAGCGAAATAGCCCATAGGATCATGACTGCGGTCAAGGCGACCATACAGATCAACTCGGTGTAAACCAAGTCGGGCCAGACCAGTACTTTTTCCTGTTGAAGCGCTTCCAGCGGAGGTTCGCCCCGCTTCATACGCTCGTCGTTCTGTACGGCGCGGTACGCGCTGAGCCAGGTGAAAAAACCCAACAAAAAGACCATCGCAACGATGGGGACATTGTCGGGCTTGGTCACAATGGCGGCGAAGTTTTGGTTGGTCATGGACAAGCCCATGAACAACAGCGACAAGTTGAGCAACGTCCACGCCACCCAGGGCTTAACAAAGAACTTACGAAATACGAACAGTACGCCCAGAATCACCAACGACCCCAGGCTATACACCGTGGGATCCATGAAGCGGTTGATTCCCTCCTCCACGGCGAGCGGCAGCCGCAGGTAGCGGGCGCCTCCTCCCGCCGCTAAGGGAGCAATGATGACGAACACGCCCGACACAAAGAGCCAAATCAGGGCGGTGGTGACCGGAATGGGCCCTAACCGAAAGAGCGTCGTCGAGCGATGCGTGTTCCACAGGTAAAACGCAGCGACGGCGTTCATCAAGGCGATCGCCAGGTAATACCCGCCCAGAAAGAGCGACATGCTTTCGATAAAGACGTCATAGTCGCCGTGCATGGGAATCTAGCTTTCGTTCTAGTTCTCACTGCGAGAAGTTGCCTGCCGAACCGCCGCTCCGCCTGCGGAATCGCAAGGCGTTCTGCCTTGCGACTCGCTGCGCCGATGACCCACCCAATTACAGCGGGCCGCTAATGCCGCCGTCCTTACGGACGCGCCAGAAGTGAATCGCCAACAACAGCGACACGCCCAAGGGAATCGCAATGCAGTGCAGTACGTAAAAGCGGTTCAACGTTTCTTCGCCTACGAACCGGGCGCCCAAGAGACCAAAGCGGGCATCCGAGGCGTTCGTGATCATGTCGATGCCGCCCACGGTGAGCAATTGGGCGCCCGGGCCCTCGTGCCCCAGGAACGGCGTAGCGCGGGCCATGTTCGAACCTACCGTAATGGCCCAGATGGCCAATTGATCCCAGGGCAGCAAATAGCCGGTGAACGAAAGCAACAAGGTGAGCAGCAGCAAGATGACTCCGATGACCCAGTTGAACTCGCGCGGCGGCTTGTAGCTGCCCGTGAGAAAAACCCGGTACATGTGGAGCCAGACCGTAATCACCATGGCGTGGGCGCCCCAGCGATGCAATTCTCTGAGCACGCCCATCGAGGTGACGTCGCGCAGCGCCAGGATGTCGTTATACGCCCATTCCAACGTGGGGCGGTAGTAGAACATCAACAATACGCCGGTGATCGTCTCGATCAAAAACAGGAAGAAGGTCACCCCGCCCATGCACCACGTGTAACTAAGGGCGATCCCCTGTTTCTGGATCGAAACCGGATGGAGGTGCAGGTAGAAGTTCGTCAGCATCACCACAATCCGGTTGCGGCGATCGACGGGCATGGGGTGCCGGAAGATGCTCTTCCAAATCTGCGAATTGCGGATGGTTTCGCTCAGGTTCGGCATGATGACTGATGATCGGCGGACAGTTCGCAGCCCACGCGTTACGCCGCGGGACTGACGCGGCCAGGGCGCGCCCCGCCGCTAGGTAGGATTGTTCCTCGTTACTTGGTTCTGTCTCCCGACCCCACGCCGTGCGCCGCCGAGCTAGTTACACCGGGACATAGCTGGCGGGATTGGCCCAGCCCCCCAGCTCCTCTTGGAACGTCTGGCTCTTGTCGACTTCCAGTTGGCCATCGTCAGCGACGCGAATGGCGTAACGCTCCAGAGGCCGAGGCGCGGGGCCTTCGAAATTGATGCCGTCCTTGTAGAAACCGCTTCCGTGACACGGGCATTTGAACTTTTGCTCGGCGTCGAGCCAGTTGGGCGTGCAGCCTAAGTGTGTGCAAACCGACTTCAGGGCGTAAATCATCGGCTGCCCTTCGTACTCGTGACGGACAATCCACACGCCAAACTGCGGGATGTACTTGGTTTCGACCTGGCCGGGCGCGTAGTCGTCGGGGAAGCCAACTTTGAACTTCGTGGGAGGCTCGGTGAGGATGTTGGGGAACATGAACCGGGCCAGCCCCAACAGCCAGAGCAAATTGGTCATGGCGAATGTGGTGAACCCCACCGCCAACGCCGAGCCGAAAAATGTACCCACAAGCGAGGTGAAGAAATTCCGCCGAGTTTGCGCGGCGGGCGCCGGGGACGTTTCGGTCCGCCGCACGAAAGCGGGCCTCTCGGGCATGGGCGGAACTTCCAGCTTCGGTTTGGCTGGTTTGGCGCTCTTCTTCTCCGCTTCGGCCGCTTTGGCCTTCGCTTCCTCTTTACTAATCGGGCCGCGTTTGTCGGCCTTGCGGGCCGCCGCCAAAATGCTGGCCGTGTCGAGAGCTACACCGGTTTGCGGTCCGCTGGCCGTTGGTTTAGGAGCTTCTTTTTTAGCGGCTGGTTGAGCCTTGGGCGCTGGCTTTTCCGCCGGAGCGGCCGCCGCAGGTTTCTGTCCTCGCGCTGCGGCCAGAATCTCGGCGACGCTTAATTCTCCGGGCTTCTTTGGCGGGCTGGCGGGCGTTGCGGGCGGCGCGGAAGCGCTTGCTTCGACGCTCTCCGCCTTGGGCGCCGCTTTGCCTGCTTTTTCGGCGCGCGCCGCTGCGAGGATCTCGGCAACCGTCATCGGTTTACCGGCGCTGCTCGATGGCGCTTCTGCAGGCTTCGGCGGTTGGGGAGATGGAGTTTCCGCTTGGGGCGATTCTTGGGCCGTAGGCGAGGGGGCTTCCGATGGAGAAGTTTCGGCGGCGGGTTTGACCGGAGGCTTGGCCGCAGCGTCACCACCGCGGCTGTCGGCCCTTCGGCAGGCTGCGAGAATCTCCTCGACCGACATCGAGTGTTTATCCGCCATAGCTCTGCTCGACCCAAAGACGGGAGCGGCTTACCGGGGCGATGATCCTCGCGGTCCGTTCCCAAGAAAAGATAGAAAAAAGGACTTAACCCTTATTTTCCACGTCGTCTCGGGCCCCCAAGATATCGCCAACCGACCCGCGCGATAGTGATTTTTTTCACGAGTGGCCGCAATCGTAAAACAATCGATTGATAGTTGTCAACCGTTTTGAAATGCGAATTACGATGAGGCGAATGCCATTGGAATAGTGATATGGTACCCCACGAGGAATGTTGCGACCAGACCCGCGCACGCACGTGTTCTGTTGATGCGTCGCCGCGCCGATGGACCCTGTCATTACGGCAAGATCATGAGGACAGGTTTCGATTCAAAGGATTGTCGGCGCCATGTCTTGGAGCGACTTTTCTTTATAATGGGAGGCAACACCTTCGCAGGGAACTTGGATCATGCACGTTTTGATTATTGGCAACGGAGGCCGGGAGCACGCACTGGCCTGGAAACTAGGGCAGAGTCCGCGCGTGGACCGGGTGTTTGTCGCCCCCGGGAATGCCGGCACCGCCGAGGATGCAGAGAACGTCGATATCTCCATGGATGACTTTCCTCGGCTAGTGAAGTTCGCCAAAGAGAATAAGGTTGGCTTGACCGTGGTCGGGCCAGAGGCTCCGTTGTGCGCTGGCATTGTTGATGTTTTTCAGGAGGCGGGGCTACGCATCTTTGGGCCGGTGCGCCAAGCCGCTCAGTTAGAGGGAAGCAAGGTCTTTTGCAAGAACTTGCTGCGCAACGCCGACGTGCCAACCGCCGACTACCGCGTGTTTCGGGACGCCGACAGCGCCACACGCTACATCAACGAGCGCTATCCCTCGGCTGAAGAAGATGTACCCGTGGTGGTCAAGGCCGATGGCCTGGCGGCCGGCAAAGGCGCCATTGTGTGTCGCCGTCGCAAGGACGCGCTCGACGCCATCGACCGCATTGCGCGGCAACGTGAATTTGGCGACGCCGGAAACCAACTGGTGATCGAAGAACGGCTCGACGGCTATGAAGTCAGTGTGCTGGCGATTACCGACGGGCGGACCATTCTTACGCTAGCGCCGGCGCAAGATCACAAGGCTGCCTACGACGGAGACAAAGGACCAAACACCGGCGGCATGGGCGCTTATAGCCCGACTCCCCTTTTGAACGACGAGCAGGTCCGCTGGATTGAAGAGCATGTGCTTGTGCCCACCATCCACACGATGAAGCGGAACCGCATTCCGTTCCGTGGCGTGCTCTACGCAGGAATGATGATTACCAACCAAGGGCCCAAGGTGCTCGAATATAACGTGCGTTTTGGCGACCCCGAGTGCCAGCCGATTTTAATGCGTCTTAAGACCGACTTGGCCGATGTGCTCGAGGCCACCGTCGACGGGCGCCTGGACGAGATCGGCGCCTTGGAGTGGGATCCTCGCTCTGCGGTGTGCGTCGTCATGGCCAGCGAAGGCTACCCCGGCCCTTATGAGACGGGCAAACCCATTCGCGGCCTGGAGGAAGCGGCTCGCATTCCCGATGTGAAAGTATTCCACGCCGGCACGGCCAAGGTGGGTGGACAAGTGGTTACCGCAGGTGGACGTGTGCTGGGCGTCACCGCCCTTGGCGCTACAACGCCTGCAGCAAAACTTCAGGCGTATAAGGCCGTCAAGTGCATCCGCTGGGAAGGCGCTTGGTGCCGAAAGGATATTTCCGACAAGGCGCTGGAATATGTTAAGGAGTGAGGCAGAATCGGGACCGGGCTACAACGAATTCTGGCGTCGCTAGAAACGCTCTGCCTCTTGAGGCCTTGCCGCCCTTCACGTTCTCCTTGCCCGGGGGCTATCATCGGGACATTTGCACCACGCTCAAATGACGATTTCCCATGGTTGATTCCTTCTCTTCGGTCGAACGCAGCGCGATCATGCGGGCGGTCAAGGGGAAGGATACAACGCCCGAGATGGTGGTGCGTCGATTGACCCATCGCCTGGGATTTCGTTACCGCCTGCACGATGACGCGTTGCCCGGTAAGCCCGACTTGGTGTTTCCGGCGCGGAAGAAGGTGATCTTCGTGCACGGCTGCTTCTGGCATTGGCACAACTGCAAGCGGGGGCGGCGCATGCCCAAGTCGCGCACCGAATATTGGACGCAGAAACTTGGGCGCAACGTTGAGCGGGATCGGCGCCATCGTCGCGCGCTGCGCCGCGCCGGGTGGGACGTCCTGGTGATTTGGGAGTGCCAAACGCGCAACCCGGCGAAGTTGCAATCGAAAATTCAGGAATTTCTGACGAGTTGAAAGTTTCTAATCATCTCCGCCGCCTGGCGTCTCAGTTGTTCGATGACGCCGCCGAGCAGGAAGCATTTATCTCGGCATTGGTGTCGCCGCAGGAATACGACCGGGCGGTCCTGTGGGTTCGGCCGCGGCCGGCGGAAACGCCATACTCGCGCAAGCCCCCGTTCGATTGGCAACCGGACTTTGTCGACCGCGCGCCGGCTGAGGAGCGTCCGGGGCAAGATCCGTTGCACGACGCGGGCGCGTATTACTGTTTGGATTTTTCCTCGGTGTTTGCGGCTCAGACGCTCTCGGCTGTGAGCTCCCGTCCTGCTCAGGTCGTGGATGTTTGCGCGGCGCCGGGAGGCAAAGCGATTTTCGCATGGCGGGCGCTGCAACCCGATTTGCTGATTGCCAACGAAGTTATTGGCAAACGTACTGGCGTATTGATCGCCAATCTTCAACGGTGCGGCGTGGGGCCGGCCTGCGTGATTAGCCGCGATAGTTCCCATTTGGCCGCCGTTTGGCCCAGAGCGGCCGATGTGGTGTTGGTTGATGCGCCTTGTTCGGGGCAGTCGCTCTTAGCGCGGGGTAAAGAGTCGCCCGGCTGCTTTCACCCCGCCACGATGAATATGAACTCGAACCGGCAGAAGCGGATTCTGGCGAATGCCGCCGCTGTTGTGGCGCCGGGCGGATACCTGGCCTACATGACCTGCACTTACGCGCAGAAGGAAAATGAGGATGTCTTGCGGTGGTTTTTAAAACGCTTCCCGCAGTTTAGGCCCCAGTCCGTTCCTGTACTCAAGGGCAGAGAATCGCGGTTTGCTGACTTTCCGTGTTATCGCTTGTGGCCTCACCAGGGCGAGGGTGCGGGCGCGTTCACTTCACTCTTGCGAAACGAAGATGAACAGCCACCGGGAGAGATCGACCTGAACCAAGTGAAGGTTCTCTGGTCGAGCGACTCAGCCAACGCGTCGTGCTGAGCCGCACCGCAAGCGAACGCCGCCATGGCGCGGTTACTGTAGCGAGTCGCACTGTTCCAGAACCTTTTGGGTCTGCTCTTCCTGAAATCTTCGCAAACGCTCGCGCAATTCGGGATGGGTGTTGGCCAAAATACGCACCGCCAACAGCCCCGCGTTTTTGGCGCCGGCAGCGCCAATGGCAAGCGTGCCGACGGGCACTCCGCCTGGCATCTGGACAATCGACAACAGCGAATCCAGCCCCTGAAGGGCGCGGCTTTGCACCGGCACGCCGAGCACCGGCAACACGGTTTGCGATGCGACCATACCGGGCAGGTGGGCGGCTCCTCCGGCCCCGGCGATGATGATTTGCAGGCCTCGCGCCTCGGCGGTCTTGGCGTATTCATTCATCCAATCGGGAGTGCGGTGGGCCGACACCACGCGACATTCATGCGGCACTTGGAACTGCTTGAGGACCTCGGCTGCCTCGCGCATGGTTTCCCAATCCGAGGTGCTTCCCATGATAACGCCCACCAGCGGTTGCTCTGCATTCATTGGACTGCCCTGCTTTGAAGGTATCGGGAATGCGGCGTTTCAGCGAATGTTCTTTTGTCGGACGCTGCGCCCTCAAGATGATGAAGGCGAAGCTACGGTTCCGCTCTCCCAAGGCCGTGGCGAATGGTAATGTACCGCAATACACTAAACGGCGGAAAGGAGAGGAGCATGTCGCAGCGTTTTTTCGTTTCGACGCCGATTACGCAAGACACAATACTGCTCGGAGGCGACGAGGGGCATCATCTGGCTCGTGTGATGCGAGCCAAACCAGGGGACCGCATCGTTCTGTTCGACGGCGGAGGAGCCGAGTATGTCGCCTGCGTCTTGAGCGTGGGGCGGGATGCCGTTGAGCTGCAAGTGCTTCAGCGGCGCGAGGCGAATCGGGAGTCTCGACGGTTTGTCGTCCTGGGGGTCGCATTGCCCAAGGGGGATCGACAGCGTTTTCTGGTGGAAAAGGCCGTTGAACTGGGGGTGGCCCGCCTGGTTCCCCTTGAAACACGGCGGGGAGTCGCCCAGCCCACCGCCAGCGCCCTCGCGCGGCTTGAACGCGCAGTGGTCGAGGCTTCCAAGCAGTGCGGGCGTAATCGGCTCATGGAGATTGCAACGCCGATTGAAGCTGCGCAATTCTTTGCCGCAGCGCCCTCGACAGCGCTTTGCATGTTGGCTCATCCCGGTGGAGAACCGCTGGCTCGCGTGATAGGGGCGGTTGGCAATGCGGGCTCCACCCCTGCCAACCGCATAGGAACCGGGAATGAGCCGGACTCTTCCCCCGATGCCGGTGCAGCCTTGCACCGCGAGGAAATCTTCCTAGCGGTTGGCCCGGAAGGCGGATTCACCGACGAAGAGGCCGTGGCTGCGGCCTCTGCTGGCTGGCACACTGTGAGCCTGGGACCTCGCATTTTGCGGGTCGAGACGGCGGCGTTGGCGCTGGCTGCGTGGTGTGTCTTGGGGGAGCAGGAATAACCGTGATACCGCCAGAGGTCAATTGTTGCCGGCGGTTGGTTGCTCTTGGCTATCGGTGGGGCGGCGGATGACGCCAAAGAGCTGACCGCTCTTTTCACCGTGGCGCCAAGTGCCGACGTATTGATTATCGTGGATGACCACCCGGGCATCGAAAGTTCCCATGCCGGGAATCGTTACGTTGTCGAGGGTAATTACCGGTGTGGTTCCCGCCCATTTCACTTCGAGCGGTATCGGCAAGGTGCGGTCGGTATTGCCGTACTTGATCCTCGCCTTAAAAAGCCAGTAGTCTCCCTCTTCCAATTTCTGCACGCTCGAGATGGTGTATTCTTCGCGCTTCGGGTTGAGTTCCTCTTGACCCAAGACGGTGAAATGTCCCGATAAGATGGCGTTTGAGAGCGTCTCTTTGAACTTTTCGAACAGCTCTTCTTGCGACGGTTGCGCTTTGGGCGACGCCTCGGCTTTAGCGGGCGATTGCCCTTCGTCGGCCCGTGCGGAAATCAGGAGGACGCAGGCAAGAACCAGGGCCCCAAGCGGCGAGAGAATTTTCATCGTTCTCGTCTCCTTCAACGGCGATGGGTGACGCAAACGCAGACCCAGTTTCGGATTCGCCTCTTCATTGTGGTCAACACAAAGCGGCCGGGGAAGAGCCGCAGGGATAGACCAACTTCGCGTGGCGTGCGGCCCACTACCGGCCATCGCCTGCGGGGCGCTCTCGGGGCGACGCGTTAGTCGCTGGCGGTGGGAGGCTCGTACTCGAACTCTTTCCACTTCATGGCGCGGCGGAACGGTTCGATTCGCAACACCACCTCGCCATTTTGAAAGATCCGCACTGTGCCGCTCGACTGGCTGACAACCACGGCGATCGCCTTGGTGTTCTTGGTGATTGCGGCCGCCGCCCAATGTCGCGCTCCCAGCCCCTTAGACAAAGAAAGCGAAATAGGGGGGGAGTCAAGAATACGACAGCCGGCCGCCACCACGCCGTCGGCCTCAATGACAAAGGCGCCGTCCAGTTGGGCCAGCTCTTTGATTGACTCGCGCACGCGGCGGTCGCGTATGTTCCGTTCCTTCCGGCTGTAGCCGCGGAAGGGATCATGCACGGCCGGATGGCTGTACTCCAGCACCTTGCGCGCGTCGCCCACCACGAACAGGGCGCCTACGGGTTTTCCTTCGCGGCCTTCGCGTCCGATCTCGACGGCCACGTCGATCACCGCTTTAAGGGTTTCCAGCGGTACGCGGGTCTTGAGTTGCCGCAGATCGCGCACTGTCAGTCGGCCCAAGTGTTCGTCTAAGCGGATCAGGCTGATTGAGTCGACCTTGCCTGGTTCGAACCCGCTATATACCGCTACTACGTCGGACCCGCTTTTCAGTTGCTCCTGCCCTACGGCCTCCAGCAGCGACTGGGTGAGTTTCTCAAAGACGGGCGTGTCATCGCCGGGAAGCAATACCGTGCCCAAACCTGCTTGGGCGGCGGCTGCGATATCTTCAGGCTGATCCGAGGCGACCAGGACCTTGGTGTCGGGGGAACGGGCTTTGAGCTTCTCCCACTCCGTTGGCGAATCGAGCAAGACGAGAATGGCTTGGGCTTTGACCGACTCGGCCAGTTGGACGGCCAGATCGTAAATAGCGGCAAGTTGACCGGCAAAACGCTGGGGTGTCATCCAGAACTAGCAGAGGCGTGAGCGGAGCAGAAGCAGGGGGCGCCCAAGCATCCTAAAGATTTTTCTTTCTACCGACAACCGGCGAATCGCGCGTTTTTTCCGCTTATCACGAAGAAGTCAAATGACGGATCGAATCCGGATGGCAAAGAAGCACGACACGCAAACGTCTCTATCTCGTCTTCTTGACTCGATGTTCCTACGTGGGGCGCGCGGCTCAATTTCCGATGTGGCGTTCGACTCAAGACGCATACATAATAGCCGCGGTTGATGTAACGAGCATCCGAATTGGCAGGGGGGTCATGTCACAGTCCGAGAGCAATTCCTATCTGGCGCGGGCTTCCAGCGCGTTACAGGAGCACGCTTACCGCCGGGGGCCGCGTATTACGGCGGTCGAAACCGTGATTCCCGACGACGTGATGCCGGGCCTATTGCTGTTGCGCATTCACACCGATGAAGGAACGGTGGACGGCGAGCCCCTGGTTGGTCACGGAGAGACATACTACGCGCCGCATGGGGTGGCGGCGACGATTCACGACTGGATGGCCCGCCGACTGCTTGGCGCCGACGCTTTGGCCATCGAAAGCCACTGGCGTTTTCTCTACGAACGTTGCACGTCGTTTGGCGGCTTAGGGTGCGAACTGCGGGCCATCTCGGCCATCGACCTTGCTCTTTGGGATATTCTCGGGCAGACGTGCCGGCAGCCAATTTGGCGATTGCTAGGAGGCCCGGTGCGCGACCGCGTGCCCGTCTACAACAGTTGCGGCGGACCCACCTATGGCCGGCGTCCCAAGGGCGCCCCCGACAGCCAAGGTTGGCCAGGGCACGGCGATCTGGGAAAACCTGGGCCGCTGGAGGATAACTGGAACAGCATTCACGCGGCGGGCGACTTGGCCGAAGAATTGCTTGCGGAAGGCTACCGGGCCATGAAACTCTGGTCGCTAGACCGCATTTATCAAACCAGTGGAGGCCACCGCATCGAGTGGAGCGACCTGGAGCAAGGTCTACGGCCGCTGCGCGAGATTCGCGAGCGGGTAGGAATGAAGATGGAGCTAATGCTCGATGGTCACGGCTTCTTCACCTTGGCCGCCGCGCTGCGAATCGCGCAGGCGCTCCACGAAATTCAGCCGCTTTGGCTGGAAGATGTGATTCGGCCCGATAGCGTCGAGGCCCTGGCCGATCTTCGCCATCGGGCGGGTGTGCCCATCGCCGTTAGCGAAATGCTCGTCACCCGAGAGCAATACCGGCTGGTGCTAACGGCCCGGGCGGCCGACTATGTGATGATCGACCCTACGTGGGTGGGTGGCATTAGCGAAACCCGACGCATTGCGGAATTGGCGCAACTCTACAATGTGCCGGTCTTGATGCACGATTGCACGGGACCGCTTACCCTGATGGCGGGCATTCACGTGACAGCCGCCTGCCCCATTGTGACGTATCAAGAGACGGTGCGGGCGCACCTGCGGACGTTGTATCGCTACTTGATCGACCACTCGGTCACGGTGGAACACGGCCATATCGCCTTGCCCGAGCGTCCCGGCCTGGGCGTGCGGCTCTTGCCCGAGTTATTCGATCCAGAGCACCCCGGCTATCGCATTTCACGGCTGTAAAGTGTCTGACACATTCGATCCGTATTGCCAGTGGCTAGGGATTCCGCCCGCCGAGCAGCCACCCGACTATTATCGACTCCTTGGCGCGCCGCGCTTTTCGGAGAACGTGGGAGAGCTGGCGCGGGCCGCCGACGAGCGAATCGCGGCCGTGACGCGGTTTCAAGAGGGGCCGCACCGTGAATACGTGCCGCGGTTGGTAGCCGAGTTGTCCATGGCCCGTTCGTGCCTGACCAACCCGGCGACCAAGGCTGCGTATGACGCGCAACTTCGGCAACAGTTCGGGGAGCCGCATGCGGTTGCGATGTCGCGGTTTGCTGCTCCGGACCCTTCGGCGTGGGGGGATCCTGGGGCCGCCCCTCCGGCGTTGTATCCTCCCCCGGCTCCTCCGGTGATGGCGCCCACAGCGCCGGCGCCGGTAGTGGTCGAACCTTGGGCCGATAGCGAAACCGATGAGGAACCCTCGCCGACGAGGCTTGGCCAACGCTTGGCGTTTGTGATGGTTGTATTGGTTGTGGGGCTAGCCGTGGGATGGGCGATCGTACAAGGGCCGTTACGACCGCCGCAGCAATCGGAACGGTCTTCCGAGGAGCCGCCGTTGGCTTTGGCCGAAGATGATTCCTCATTGCCCAAGGACGCGCCGCGGGGGACTGCTTCGTCGGACGAAGGCGGCGTTGTGATTATGCCAGAGGCGGACCGCACAATCCGCTTTCTGGCCGAAACAGCGACCATTCACGGCGAGAACGCCCGCTTGGAACTGCGCCAAGCCGACGGAGTGATCACCAATTGGCTGACCGCCGACGATTGGCTGAGTTGGGAGTTTCGCGTTTTGGAGCCCGGTTTCTTTGAAGTCGAAATCGTCTACGCCGCGAGCAACGCTATGGCGGGCGGCCGGTATACCGTGGCGGTTGAAGGGCAGGAGGTGACTCGCTCGATTGATTCGACGGGCGGCGTTGAAACCTTCGGCCGGGAGACGTTCTATTGGGCTCTCACACGCAACGGACGGCACACCTTGACCATCCGGCCGGAACAGATTTCTGACGCGGGCCTAATGATCTTCAAATCGCTCCGACTCAAGCCCGTCGCCCGACGTGAGGCCAATTGATGGCGGCGCGTTCCCGTGAGATGGGCGCTGCCGAGGGATGATGACTTTTGCCACCAGGTGAACTTTCGTCAGTGCGCCGCGATTCGCCCCCATATGTATATGTCTTCGCCGCAGGTCTGAATTACGGGGTTCTTCAGCGCGATTGCATCGGCCATCGACACCTGGCCGCGGCCACCAATGGGCGAAGGCGCCGCGGCGCCGCCAACCAGGCGGGGAGCGATAAACGCATGAACTTCGTCGATAGCGCCTGCGTCGTACAACGATCCCAGTAGGCGGCCGCCTCCTTCGACGAGCACATTCGTCATTCTCCGCCGGCCCAACTCATCTAGAAGCTGTCCCAGTCGCTCGGCGTAACTGGCGCCCTCCAAGAGCAAGACTTCGCAGCCTGCTTCTCGTAACGGGCGGACGTTCGCTTCGGGAGCGTTGGCGCCGGCGGCGACCAGCACCGGCGCTTGGCCGATGGTTCGGACCAACTGGCTGTCGGTTGATAACGATGCGGAAGAGTCCAACACCACCCTTGTCGCCACACGCGGACCCGACGGACGGGCTGTTAGTAAGGGGTCGTCGTGGCGAGCCGTTGTGGCGCCAACAATAACGGCGTCCATTCGGCCGCGGAGTTGGTGAACCACCGCTCGCGATTGTTCGCCCGAGATCCACCGGCTGTTGCCGGTATGCGTGGCGATTTTCCCATCGAGCGTCATCGCCCACTTGGCGATCACCCACGGTCGGCCGGTTCGAAGCAATTTCAAATAAGGGGCATTGAGCTCCCGAGCCTCGTTCTCCAACAGCCCGACAGCCACCTCGATTCCTGCGTCCTGGAGGAGCCGCAATCCGCCGCCGTCTACCAATGGGAACGGATCGCGTTGGGCGACGACGACACGGCGTATTCCAGCGGCGACGACTGCGTCGGCGCACGGAGGCGTTTTTCCATGATGGCAGCACGGCTCCAAAGTCACATACATCACGCTGCCGCGCGCCGCTTCGCCCGCTGCGCGCAAGGCTTCAATCTCGGCATGTGGGCCGCCGAACTTGGGGTGCCAACCTTCGCCCACCACCCTGCCATCGCGCACGATGACGCATCCAACCATGGGGTTGGGCTCGACCCAACCTTGGCCACGCACTGCCAACTCCAAAGCGCGGGCCATCCAGGTGTGGTCGTCGGCTGTGAATAGGGGGGCATCGGACGAAGGCATTTGCGATCGTGAGAATCGTGACCTACGTTTGGAATGGCGGGGACAATCCAGTCTTATCAACGCCCGCCGAGCGTCATCTTATCAAAATTGGGACTCGCGCATGCCCGTGTTGGATTGGAAGCCCGTAGAAGAAACGCTGGCGGCGTTTCGCGCTGAATATGCGGGATTGGATCAACTGGTCGAAGAGTTGTTCGACGAGTTGGCCCACTTGCGCCAGCAGTTGGCCGACAAAGCGGCTGAGGTGGAGCTTCACCGCCGAGAAGCCGACGTTCAACGCCGCGAACGCGAGCGAGAGCAAGCCGAGTATCGCCGATTGGCCGAGTTGTTTGAGCAACAGGAACAACGACTGGGCGAGGCGCTTGGGCTCTTGGAGCAGGTCAAGCACGATCTGGCGGAGTCTCCGACTCCTTCCGCTGAGGCTCCCGCCGACGCGGAGCTCCGCGCCGAGGCGGCTCGCCTAGCTGCCGAACGCGACGGCTTGCGGGCTGAACTCGAAGCTGCCCGTGCCGAACTGGCTGAATTGCGGGCCGAAGCGCCGCAGTGGGCCAAGCTGGCCGAAGAACTGGAACGCCTGGGGGGGAGTTTGGAGGAACATCGGCGGCAAGCCGCACAAGGCGCCGATCCCGCGGCCGACGCCGCCCGATGGTTGGAGTTGGAGCAGGAGCGAGGAGCATTGGTTAGCGAATTGGAGCAAGTTCGGGCGCACAACGCCGAGCTTCATGAATGCTTAACTAACCAGCAGCGCGAGCATGCCGAACAAAGCGCGCGTCTGGCGGAAGAGATTCACCAATTACGCCAACACGTCGAGCGACAGGCGGAGCTGCTCGCGACCCTCACTCGCGAAGGACCACCCGTCGCCAATGCGGCTGCGGATCCGTCTTCGGCGAACGAGGCGCCCACACCGGCTGCTGACCCCGTGATCAGCTCGGTCATGGCGCAGTTCTCGCAATTGCAGCGCGATGTGGCGAAACGCCGCAAACGCAAATAGCAAATAAATCGGGGGGAACGACATGCACACATTTTCCCAATGCTGCGGCTGGCTGACGTCGGCCGTTCAAAGGATGTTTCCTGCTCGCAAACCGCGAGCCACACGGGCTGAGTCGCCTGGCCTTACGCGGCCTGTGTTTCGTCCGTCGAATCCGCCGGACGAGATGGATCCGCTCGTTGCCAAGCTCTTGGAAGAGCATCGGTACGCTTTGCTGCTTCGACCGCAGATTGTCGAAAGCTTGAATGAGCGTCAATTCGCTGCGGCTTACGAAGCGTTCACCGAGGCTATGGCTCTTACGCCTGAAGGTCCGGTCGTGGTCGAAGGCTGGCGCGACGCTGACGAGACCGACGATTCGGGACGCCTGGTGCGCGTTGAGACGTTCTACATCGACCGCTACGCCGTGACGAACGCTCAGTATTATCAGTTCGTTCGGGCCGGCGGTTACGAGGACATGGCGCTGTGGGACCCAGAAATTCTGCCCGGAGTGTTGGAATTCGTTGACCGCACGGGCGAACCGGGGCCGCGGTTTTGGGAAAATGGCACGTATCCGCCGGGCAAGGCAAACCATCCTGTTGTGGGTGTCTGCTGGTATGAAGCAGCCGCCTATGCGCGTTGGGTCGGCAAGCGATTGCCGACCGACCCGGAATGGGTGAAAGCGGCAAGTTGGCCGATTCCCGCCGCCGACGCACGTCCGATTCAACGCCGTTTTCCGTGGGGCGATTCGCCCGATCCCAGCCGCGCTAACCTGTGGGCGACCGGGATCGGCGATACAGCGCCGGTCGACGCCTTCCCCGAAAGCGCCAGCGTCGGCCAGGTGTACCAGTTAGTCGGCAATGTGTGGGAGTGGATGGCGAACCCGTTTGGCGCGTGGGGCAACGCTCCGCAATCTTTGGACGTGCCGCGGTCGCTCAAGAGCATTCGGGGCGGCGCTTTCGATACATACTTTGCCCATCATGCGTCTTGTCAGTTTCAAAGCGGCGATTCGCCTTTGGCGCGCAAGCACAACGTGGGCTTCCGCTGCGCCATTAGCGAACACTCGCTCTGCCTGACTTGGGGCGCAAAATCGAATCAGTCCCCCTCCTCGGCGACCGCTGCGGCGTCGTTGGCCGAGGCCACGGCGGCGAATGTGTCTTTCTTGGAGACGTCACCATGAGCCAACACGCCTTGTTGCCGATGGATTCCTTTCGGCTGGCGCAGTACGCCGTTCAGGCGCCTTGTTACATCTGCGGCGAGGGAAATACCTTCGACGCCGAAATGTGCCGTCATTGCCACGCTCCCATGGCGTTGGCCCATCAGGCGCGGACCCAGAAGTTACGTCCCCTAATGCTGGCGATTGTTGGCTCGGCGGGCGCGGGAAAAACCGTGTACCTGGGGATGCTGTCGGATATGCTCTCGCGCCCGAACCAAGACGTGCAGCTCTTGGCGCGTGGAGCATTCTCGCTCTCGCTCCAACAGGCCACGATGGCTGCGCTGGCGCAGTGCGAGTTTCCGTCGAAGACGCCCAACGAGCCTGATCGGTGGAATTGGATGCACTACCAGGCTCAGTTGGCCGGTCGCCGGGCGGCTCTGGAATTGATCATGCCCGACATGGCGGGCGAGGCGATCCTCGAAGAAATTGAGCATCCCCACGCCTACCCGGTAATCCGCGCATTCTTCTCGAAATGCGTTGGCGCTCTTCTTCTGGTTGACGCCTGCCGATTAAGCAGCGAAGGGTATCAGCAGGACGTGCAGACCATGAAGATCTTGAGTTATCTGGCCGAGCTGGAAAGCGACCGGCAACAGGGCTGGGGGAATCGTCCTTTGGCCGTGGTGTTCACTAAGGCCGACCAATGGGACAACGGATTTGAGGATCCTGACGAGTTTGCTCGCAAGAATGCGCCGGGGTTGTGGAAGCACTGCAAAGAACGCTTCCGCCGCAGCCGGTTTTTCGCCACCGGTGTGGCGGGCGCCTGCATCCACCGCCGCCACTTAGGAGGAAAAACCTTAGCGCCTTTGCGCATTGAGCCGCGCGGCGTTGTGGAGCCGTTCCTCTGGCTGGTGAACCAGTTTAAGTAAACGCCCAAAAAGGTTTGGCGTTTTCTTTTCGGTTAGTGGCGGCATGTGCGAAGTTCCCATCGAGCAAGCGATCTTCACTTCGGTGCGCCGCAGCACGCGCGAAGGGTACCACGTGGCGGCCACTAGCCCGGGGGTCGACCATGACGAAATCCGGGAGTTATCGATCTGGGGCCCTGCGCACGATGCCTTGCTCGATCCACGCCAGGGAGCGCAGAGCATTAACTTCCACCAACTATCCAGCGGCCGATTCTGTGTTTCCCTCACAACGGCTTTGGACGCCGAGTACAGTGGCCGGGGAGGTTGTGAGGTCTACACGCAATCGCTTCTTGTCGCTCCCGAAACCTTGCGTCGTTTCGCCAACGATCCATTTCGCCTACTCGACGCCGCCCGGGCGGCAAAGCAACTTACTCCATTGCGTCCGGTTCCAGAAACACTGCCATCGTTTTCGCTGGTCGGGAAGGCGTCGGCGGTCAACTCGCTTCTGTTGACGCGGTTGATGCAAACGCCCGGTGTCGGTGCATTGATTCGCCTGCTCGAGGTGGCGCTTACCGCTCCTGCCTTGGCGTTGGCGCACACGCTTCCCGCGGCGCGGTTGTTCGCAGGATTGTTGAATCTCTTGCCGGTGGAATGTCGTCCGGCGTTCTCGTTCACGACCGGGCTGCATCCATCGTCGCGTCGCCCGTTCCGCTGGTGCGTCGTCGGCAACGACGCAGGAGATCGGCGAGAAGTGGCGGCCCGCAGCGCCGCGTTTTGGCCACCACAGGGCGAGGTGTCAGCGACCGGTGGAGAAGAAACCGGGTGGGCGGGGTATATCGGCCGCCTGTTACGAGAAAATGGCGTGACGGGCATCTCGGCTGTGCTGAAAGAGCCGCGTCCCGACGTGACCTGCGAACAGCTTGACGAATTGGCCTTGGAGCTTGCGTCTTCTACGCGCCCTCGCGCGGTCGCGATAAACTAGACGCTTTCTAGGTTGCACGCTCCACGTCGGCGCTTATTTGTCTGGTGCGCGCCGTCGTCGTACTCGAACTCCCCACGTACGTTATGGCCAAGAAGAAAATTCTGATGCTCGTTGGCGACTTCGTGGAAGATTACGAAGTGATGGTCCCCTTCCAGATGTTGCTGATGGTCGGTCACGAAGTCCATGCGGTCTGCCCGGGAAAAAAGGCGGGAGAAACCGTTGCCACGGCAATCCACGACTTTGAAGGCGAGCAGACGTACAGCGAAAAACGCGGGCACAATTTCCGCCTGACCGCCAACTTTGACGAGGTCGACCCCGCCCAATACGACGCCCTGGTGATTCCTGGCGGCCGGGCGCCGGAATACCTGCGGCTCAATGCCCGCGTGCTCGATATTGTGCGGAGCTTTGACAAGGCGAAGAAGCCCATTGCGGCCATTTGTCATGGTCCGCAAATCCTGACCGCGGCGGGCGTGGTTCGTGATCGCCAATGCAGCGCCTATCCTGCGGTGCGGCCCGAGATCGAACTTGGCGGCGGTCAATACGTGGACGCGAGTGAGCAGTTCGACAATGCGCATGTAGATGGGCATTTGGTCACGGCGCCCGCCTGGCCGGCGCATCCCGCTTGGATACGCAAATTTTTGGAAGTGCTTGGCACGCCCGTCAGCGTGGACTGAGTCCTGCCGCCCCGCCCGTAGGCTCGTTTTCGCTAAAGCGCTTTTGTGACGCCTCGGCCCCGCAGGCTGTAGTGCTTCCGTTAGACGCTGCCGCGAAATGCAATGCCGCATCGAAGATTTTGGATAACTACGCGCTATGAGCATCCTGGATCGTTTTCGTCTTGATGGTCGCCGTCTATTTATCACTGGAGGAAGCCGTGGTTTGGGGCGCGCCATGACGCTCGCCCTAGCCGATGCGGGCGCCGACGTGACGATGGTGGGACGCGATGCCGACAGTCTCGCCCAAACCGCCGCCGAAGTGCGGGCCTTGGGGCGGCAAGTAGCGACCATGCAGGCCGATTTGTCGCTTCCCGACGTGTGTGAAGCGACTTGCCGCGAAGCATTAGAACGCTACGGTCCCTTCGATATTTTGATCAACAATATTGGCGGCCGACGAATCGACATCCCCACGCAAGATATGCCGTTGGAGACGTGGCGGAACATCCTCGACCTCAATTTGACCAGTACTTTTCTGTGCACCAAGATCATCGGCGGGGCGATGGTGGAGCGTGGTCAAGGCGGACGAATTATCAACATTGCTTCGATCTCGGGGATTGTCGTCAATCGTGACATTGGCGGGCGCAGTTATGAAACGAGCAAAGCCGCCGTGATTCATTTCACACGTGCGGTGGCGGCCGATTGGGCGAAGCATGGAGTGACGGTCAACGCGATTTGCCCTGGCGGGTTTCTCACCGAGCCGAACAAACGCTGGATGGAGATTAAACCCGAGGCGATCGAATCGTTCCGTAAGCAAATTCCTATGGGCGACTTGGGCGATCCGCAAGACGTGGGCCCGTTGGCGGTCTATCTGGCGAGCGACGCCTCGCGGTATATGACCGGCGCCGCGTTGGTGATCGACGGCGGCTACACGCTCTGGTGACAAGTCAACGTGAAGGACTCGGACGAAGCATTCGAAGGACCGAGAGCTTCCGGCTTGGTTGGGTTTTCGTCCTGTGTCCTACTTGAGGATTTATGAACGCAAAGCAAAAGATTCTCGACGCCGTGCGCCGGAGTCGGATGGAGCCGGTCGAAGCTCCCTCGCTGGAGCAGACGTGGATTCAGTACGACGACCCGCGCGGTCAGTTCGCCGACGTGCTTGCCCAAGTGGGCGGACGCTGCGTGACGGTATCCGATGTCCACGAAATTAACGCACGTTTGGATGAGATCCCCGCTTGGCGGGAGGGCAAACGTCGGTTGACGCTTGTCGACGGTGTGGAGGGGGGCAACGTCGACTTGGCTGCAATTGACGATCCGCACCAGTTGGAGGATTTGGACTTCGTAATCGTCGAGGGCGAACTAGGCGTCGCCGAGAACGCCGCAGTTTGGCTCACCGACCAGCGAATTCGGCATCGTGCGTCTTTGTTTATTACACAGCATTTGGCGCTGGTGGTCCCGGCTGCGAAGATTGTGCACAACTTGCACGAAGCGTATCAGCGGATTGCCTTTGACGGGCCGGGGTTTGGCGTCTTTATTTCAGGACCAAGCAAAACGGCCGACATTGAACAATCGCTAGTGATTGGCGCCCACGGCCCCAGATCGCTTACGGTGTTCGTCGTCGGTCCTGCGTAAGTCTAGAAACTCGGCCGGACGCAGGAGTGGTGGAAGGAAAGCCGAAGCCCAGGTTTGGGCTTTCGGGCGGGCTTCACCACTCCAATACTGGTTTGCCACGTCCTGCGATTCAGGACATTCCGTATTCAACGTCCATTCCCAAACGCATCTTGAGTTCTTCGAACTTGCGAACGAAACGTTCGTTCGAGGAATGGACGTGTTCGGCTTCGGTAATGAGACGCAGTTTCGGATCGTGGTGAACGCCTCGCTTTTCGAGGATCGCCTCGAACCGCTCCAGGGGGCTGCCGTAGACGATCAAGAGTTTGTGTTCGTCAAACTGAACCTCCTGCGGCCGATGGGGGTTAATCACGGCAATCCCGGTGCAACCGTCATTCACCAACAGGTCCTCGTAATCCAACAGCGTGCTCTTGAGCACCGGCATATCGATGCTCTCGCGGTATAGGTCCGAATGCCCGTTTGTAGCGCGGTGGTGGCTTGTTTCTAGCACCACGTCCACCTCGTGGCCTAGCGGTTGGATCAACTCCAAGAAGATCTCAAACAGCGATTCGGCCGAGGCGGCGGCCATGAGCACCGGCACGCTGGTGCGATTTTCCTCGTCGCGGTAAACGTCGAGGCGGTAGCCTTGCCGCGGCGTGATTTTCAAGTCGTACGACGGTCGCACCGCATCGGTCAGCAAGAAATCGCCGTAACGGGCGATCTTCAAATGCGACTCTAATTGCGCTTGCGAAATTTGATCGAAGCTGCTCTCCGTAGCGACCGCTTGCATGCCCTCATGGAACACATTGCGGAAAAAGTTCTTGAGGAAACCCATGTTGGTTGGACCTGGTTTGGCGACGACGGGCGCTCCGGCGGGTCCCGCGGAGCGGTTTCTAACGAAATCGTAGGTTACGTTTCCGCCGTGTCTTGAGACGCTGGCAAAGGACCTGCGCCGTGAAACCCGCAAAGGGGTGGACTCCGACTCCGTAAACCGTCTAGTCGGCGCCGTCGTTGTAATCGGCCCACCCGTTGGGATCTGGTATAGTGGGGGTACTTGCCCAATCCCCTGGATTTCCTGTTGTTGAGGGAGCTTTATGCGTTTAGGAGAGCGTGGCGCAAACGGCTTGGCCATTTCGAGGCAGGCGTGGTTATGGATGGCGATGGGCGCCCTGATCTTCGGAGGGTGCGAACGCGCGCCGACCCCCGAACCTCTTCCCGTCGCCGAGTCGGCGACCGCGGATTCCCCGGCCGTTCAGGCCGTTTCGGCGGGGCCTGCTCCTGTATTGGAGTCGTTACCGGCCGACGGCAAGAATCACTTCGCCGAGCCACGCGAAACCTGGCAGGTGCACTACATTGGCGACGCCAAGGTGGGATTTGGCCGCATGCGCGTCTCGCAGACGGATGAGGGGTTGCTGCTAATCGAGAGCGAAGAACAAATCACGATCGACCGCGGCGGATCCACCGTGACGCAGAAGGTCGAACTAACGAACGTCGAAGAACCCGACGGGCGGCTTGTGCGGTTCGAGTCGCGCGTGAACCTGGGGCCCGTAACGACGGTTTCTCGCGGCGAGACCACCGATCGTGGCCTGCTGCGCATCGAAACCGAGGTGCAAGGCAAGACGGTTGCCGGCGAGATTCCTTGGCAGGAAAAGTGGGGCGGCTTTTTTGCCGCCGATCGGTCGTTGCTGAATGCACCGATGCGCCCTGGCGAAACCCGCACCCTGCACGCCCTGCAGCCTCTGGTGAATCAAGTTGGTGAAATTCGTTTGACGGCTCGCGACTACGAAGAGATAGAACTTCTGGTGGGAAGTCAACGTCTCTTACGGATCGACGTAACCATGGCGGTGGCCGGCGTGCCGATCGACGTGGTCATGTGGTCCGATCAGCGCGGCGAAACGTGGAAAACCTATTTGCCGAACCTGCAGCAGACCTCCTACCGCGCCACGAAAGAACTAGCGCTGACCAAGAACGATGTTGCCAGGTACGACCTATTTGATCAGATCACCGTGCCCGTCAATGCGCCGCTTAAGAACGGGCACAAAACGCAACGCGTGGTATATCGGGCGCGTTTGAAAAATGGCGATCCGGCCGAAGCCTTCGTATCGGATGTGGCGCAGACCGTGCGCAGCCTTGATCCTCATACTGCAGAGATTACGGTTGTCGCCATTCGGCCCGGGGAGCCGTTGCCGTCTGCAACCGAGGTCCAGCCTCCTACAGAAAACGACCGCGTGGCTAACAGTCTCATACAAAGCGACGACCCGCACGTCCGAAGAATGGCGGCCGGTGTTGCTCCTGAGGAAACGGACCCCGCTCGACTTGCTCTTGCGCTTGAGCAATTTGTGCACAAGGCGATCAACAAAAAGAACTTCAGTCAGGCATTCGCAACGGCGGCCGAGGTGGCCCAGACGCGGGAGGGCGACTGCACCGAACACGCTGTGCTGCTGGCCGCTTTATGTCGAGCCCGCGCCATTCCCGCTCGTTGCGCCATGGGACTGGTGTACTTCCCGCAGCCCCAGGGCGCCACGTTCGCCTACCATATGTGGACGGAAGCCTGGATCGAAGACCGCTGGGTTCCGCTCGACGCCACCTTGGGCCAAGGAGGCATTGGCGGTGGACATTTGAAGGTCGCCCACTCGGATCTTCACGGCGCCGGTCCCTTCGCGGCGTTCCTACCCGTGTTCCGCGTGCTTGGGCAATTAGAGCTTGAAGTGATCGAACAAGAGTAGGTTTGCAACGCCCATCTCGAGCACTTGCGCGGCATGCGTTGGTTGACGACCTACTGCGGGTCTTCGTTGTGCGTGCGCTGAGTCACTAGGGGGCCATCGCTCCCCCCCGTGCGCCGCCGCAATGAATCGGATAAGCGATGTGCTTTCGGAGAGACTTTGCGGTGTTGGCGCGCCCGAAGTGTTAAATGGGGATTGGGCGTGGCCGTCTGTCGCCTTGGCATCGCGCGAGTGTCCACATCGGTCTGCGCTGCGCAAACTCTTGATGCCCTATCACGATGAAGGCTGTTGCTTGGAAAGGGGGGAAAATTCGTCTAAGATTGGAGGCGTTGGAACGAATACCCGGTAGGGACCAATCAGCGCCCGGGGTGCGCGGCGTCGTTCCCAGTGGATTTCGCCCCCCTCGTCACTTCTTGGGAAATATGCGATGGCAGAACAAGAACGTCGTGGAACGCGGGTGACATTTCTCGACCAGACTGGCGCCAAGAGCGTAGAGGCGGTAATCGCCGATAGCGTTTCGGTTAAACGTATCCTTCCGAACATCATTACAAAAATGAACCTGCCCGTGATGGGGCCGGATGGTCAGCCCATGAGCTACAGCCTTGACCACAAAGAAGGGGGCAAGCGGCTGCGCGAGGATCAAACGTTAGTTGATGCGCGGGTGAAAGATGGCGACCACCTGATTGTGTACCCGGAGATTGTGGCCGGTTAGCTTGCGGCCGCGCGCTATCCTGGCAACCACCGGACTCGAGGAAATTTCAAAGCATTTGGGAAGGAGCGGATCATTCATGGTTCGACGCGAGTCGCCCCGCACACGCCGGCTTCGCACCGACCGCAACGCGCTGGAGAAACTCCGTAGCGAAAGCACGATTCTGGAGTTCACGCCGTTTGGCGATCCGGCCGAAGCGTACCTGGTGCGGTTTCACGGCAAGGGCGTCTGGCGGCCAGGAGGAAGCAACCGCCCCGCCCTTCGCGATACGCACGAGGTCAGCATTAAACTGGGCGCATCTTACCCGCGGATGATGCCCGAACTGCAATGGCGTACGCCGATCTTTCATCCCAACATCTCGGCCGGAGGTGTGGTATGCCTGGGGGGCTATGGCACGCATTGGGTGCCCAGCCTCAACCTGGACGAGTTGTGCATCATGCTTTGGGATATGATCCGCTACGTCAACTACGACGTGGATAGCCCCTATAACCGTGAGGCCGCACTTTGGGCCAGGTCGCAAACTGAGTTTCGCTTTCCCGTCGATGCGCGCCCGCTGCGTGACAAGCTAGCCAGCAGCGTCCGAGAAACGGCTGATTCCGCCCCATTACGCCCCCCTGCCGCTTCGCAACGGCCGGCGCTGGCTGATGAAGTCGTGTTCATCGACTCGGGCGAGATCATTGACGCGGAAGTGATCGCGGACGACACGGATATCTTGTACATCGAATAGCGGCTCCTCGTCCCAGATGCGTGGGCTTCTCGCCGGACGGGGCGCCGGCGATAGGGTTGTCGTTCCGCCGGCGGCCGACGGTTGATTGTCACGTGTCGAGAAACCAGGGCGTCCTCATGTTTCGTCCGCTACCGAAAACTCCGCCGGCTCGGCACGATCGCTCGCGAGCGAAGGTCATCGGGACGATTCATCACGATGCGTATCCGATCTTTCTCTACGAGTCGGTTTTGGAGGAGATATTGAACTATTCCGAAGCCGATATGGCCCGCGAACTTGGTGGCTTCCTGTTGGGCGGGGTGTACGAAGATCAGCGGCCTTACCTTGAAATTTGCTATTTTTTGCCGGCCGTCGACGCACGTTCCCAAGCGGGGTCGCTCACGTTCACTCACGAAACCTGGGCCGCCATGCATCGGGAACGCGAGCGGCGCTTCCCGAACGCTCTGGTTGTGGGGTGGCATCACACGCATCCGAATTTTGGCGTCTTCCTTTCAGAGCACGACCAGTTCATCCACCGGAATTACTTTAGCGAACCATGGCAGGTGGCGATGGTCGTCGACCCCCGGCGACAGGAGTTTGGTTTCTTTCAGTGGCGCGACGACAAAATTGAGGATTGCGGATTCATTTGCGTGTGGGGCGAACCGACCCCACAATAGGCCGTATCGCTGATCCAAGCAGATGATTTCGGCCTTGTTATTACTTATTCTTTGCCAACGGATATTTCATTCCTTTAGTTGCGGGCATTCATGGCCGACGAAGTTCTGTTCATTGACGATGATGACCGGTACGCACGCTTCCGGCTGATTGCCTGGTGGGAACAGGAGAAGCTCACGGCGGCCCGAATCTTGGTGGTTGGCGCCGGGGCGCTCGGGAATGAAGTGCTCAAGAACCTGGCGCTCTTAGGCGTGGGATCGGTGCACATTGTGGACTTCGATGAGATTGAAGGCTCCAACCTCAGTCGTTCGGTATTGTTCCGTTCACGCGACCGTGGCCGTTCCAAAGCGGAAGCGGCCGCAGAGGCCGTGATGGATATCAATCCGGAAATCAAGGTGCAGGCCCTTTGCGCGAATGTGATTACCGACATTGGCCTGGGATTGTTCCGCGATGTCGATGTTGTGATTGGCTGCCTGGACAACCGCGAAGCGCGGCTCTGGGTCAACCGGCAGTGCTGGAAGGTAAACACTCCCTGGATTGATGCGGGAATCCAAGAAATCAACGGCGTGGTCAAGGTGTTCGTTCCGCCCGATAGCGCCTGCTACGAATGCGCAATGACGGAGAACGATTACCGCCTGATTAACCTGCGAT
>CAYWIS010000065.1:19389-26783 GCA_964458385.1 uncultured Pirellulaceae bacterium | reverse complement strand
CGGCGCGGAATCTCGGCTTGGCGATTGATTCGCGCCAAGCGGTCCAATAATGGCTGTTCCGCTTTGGTTAGCTCGGCTTGATTATCCCGCATCTCTTGGCGAATTTTATCGGCGCGATCCAGCAGTTCAGCGCGTCGTTCCTGTTGTTTCGCCCGGCGCTCTTCCAAGTCTCGCGCTGCATCTTCGCGCTGGCGTTCTTTTTCGGCCAACGCTTCCTCGCGGCCACGCTGGGACGCTTCGGCAATTTCGGTGAAGCGGGCCAAAACGCCGTCGCGAGCTTCGTCGTACTGAAGCAGTTCTTGCTCGGTCAGGACCGATTCGACCTGACGCTGCACGCGCCGACGGCTACTCGCGGCTACGTCGCGTTCGGCGGGACCTTCCAAGAATCCGATCATGCGTCCCAGGAAGGCGACTACTTCCCGCCGTTGGGAAGGCGGAAGCTGGTCTTCCGAAGCTTCGGCCAACTGTTTGCTCATTCGATCGAGCTCCACCAAGGCGGCGTCATACTTCTTGGTGAGCATCAGCAACCGAATTTTGTTTTGCCGTGCGCTCCAGTTTGTAGGATCGCCGGCGACGGCGGAGTCCAACGGTTTGGCGGCTTCGTCATAGCGACGTTGTTTCAACAGAACCAGCGCGTAGGCATAGTTTGCGCTGGGGTGCGCCTGGCTCGCCACCGCCATCTTTTGAAACTGCTGGTCCGCGGCAGCGCGCGAAGCGGAGGACGTATCCCACCCCACTTGAAAAAGTTTTTCGATTTCGGCTTGTAATTCTGAGTCGTCGGCCTGCGCCCAGGTGGTTGGAAACAGCCCATGAAGAATCAAGACCGTGCAGAGGACCAAACGCGCCACGATGAACCCTGGTTCCGTAGAGGGAGAAGATTCGTGGAAAGGGGATATCCGTATCGTATCGCACTGCGAATAAAGCGGCAACAAAACGCGAGCATTTGCGAACAGAGTAGATGCGCGTCTACACACCTTCCGCGCCAACGGCCAATTGAGGCGCAGGTTCGCGCTGGGCGGCTTAAGTCGAATAGGGAGACGCTGCATCGTTTGAACGCAACGCCGCACTTTCTCGACCCGTTAGGCGTAACGTTTCGATTTCGGTTATCAAGCTGCCGATTGCAGCCGGCGGTTCCACTCGGCCAAACTTGGCCAAATGGTGCGCAGAACACCACCTTTGGCGAGACTGATAAGAACGCCAATTACCAAGCAAATGAGGCCGCCAAGCAACCAGTCACGCCCTGCGGCGAATAGCGTGCCTTCCAGTTCCGCTAAACCTGCGCGGAACCCGGCCAGGAAGACGAATTGCAAGCTTGCTAATACGGCGGCAAGGTGCGCCGTCTGGCGTTCGCGTCGCCAAACCAGGAAAGCCATACCGGCGAGGACCATGGCAATGCCCATGTGTACTATCAAGGGGATGTGAGGAAATATACTTGACCAGATAATTGCCGTTAGTAACCCAAACATTGGGAGTACAATCGGTGCGGCGCGGCGTATCACACGGGCTGGCGCATCATCAAAGAACAACGCCACCGTAAACATCGCCAGTACGCACAGATGGAGTGGAGCGAAGCCGTTACGCACCCACGGAGCGGTGTGCATCGTCCAGCAGATGCCGCCGATCGCCAACGCTGCGGCCGCCAACATTCGCCATGAAGCGCTCTCGCGTAGGCTCAAGACCAACTGGAGGAGTAACACCATCCCGAGCGGCGCCGGATAGAACGGCCCCAGCGTACTCCACAAGTAACCGTGTGAACATTCACAACAGTCGCAAGCGACAAAGCCGCCATCAGACCCAACTCTGCGGATGGTGCTCGCCGCACCCACGCCCAAACGTAGTATCCGGCTAGCAGCCACACCGTAGTTTGTGCGCGCCCCCAAAAGAGTCCTGTGGTAGCGTGAGAAACTGAAGCTGTGTGGAGTTGGCGTCAGCGCCCATGAGCTCCAAGGACAACAATCCGAGAGGCGCCGCTAGCGCAAGGATTTGCAATTTGCGGTTGCCAGCTGTGATAGCCATTTCCAAGGTCAGCAAGGAACATACCTGCAGTAGCGGAGTCAGGCAGAAAAGACGAAATCCGGATTCGCCGTTTAGACTCGACTCGAAGGCATACGCCATGCTCCATGCGCGGCTGCACATTCCAAACGCCAAGACGAAGAACAACGTCCAAGGGAACAACGGCCAGGGCCAGGGTGTGCCCGTCACCCATTTGCGCGTTCGCCCTTTGCTTGCCGCGGGAAACAGCGTTAGATAGATTGCAGCTCCCACGGTAGGAAACGCCATCAGACTCCAAGCTAGCCATGAAAACGCTTCACGCCGCGTCAACTTGGCTAGCCACGCGGGATAGGCGAAGAGCAGAAAAAGGGGTGCGTAGTAGGGGCCACGGTAGCGCCAGGAGAGTCGCATACCTAAGCTTCGCAGTACGTCCTCGGAGAGGGCCACGGAAAATCCAAAGCCCAACGCCAAAAACAGGGCGCCCGCATTGGCGTCTGATACGGCGATGGCGTCAAAACTCATCGATAACGCCACCAGCATCAGCACGATGACGATTAAAATTGTGCGAGCGTCTTGCCAAACGCCGCCTAGGCGGACAATTGCCCAGGCCGTGAGCGCCAAAAGCAAAGTGTAACCGCAAAGTAAGCCGAACATCGGCTATCCATAGGCCAGCGCCTTCTGTCCGGCCACCGACTGCCATACTCCGCACAGAACCAGAACAGCGCTTATTACATAAAATGGGTTGTTGTTGTACAGGAGTCGCCGAAGTAGGGGCAATGAGAGGTTCGATTGCATGAGAACGCCTCCTCACAGTAAGATCGACCACGAAGTGAGCCGACGCGCACCGTCACAGATCATCGGCGCAAGGCGCCGATCGCGCGAGAAGATGATCTACAAGAAGAGACGCCTGCTTCTCCGTCCGCCCAAAGTTGAGTTTCGTGGCGGACGATTCTGGGATACCTTGGTTGTAGGTCCCGGCGACGACGAGGTCAATTGTTTGGTTGGGGCGGCGGCCTTGGCCGGTGACGCGTTAAGGATTCCGCAAGGGAACTACCGCCTCGCTAGGAATTGGAATTCCTGTGCCTCTCTGTGATGGAGTTTGCGTCGTGCGGTCAACAGGCGTCTTGCGTGCGATGCGGCGTCGTTCTCTTTAGCCACGCGGTTTTCCAAAGCGGAGACGCCTTTGTATTCGTTCCCGCAAGAATCGGTTTATCACTCCTGACTTTCCCTTGACGGCTTCCTGCCTTGTACACACGTGCTGCAACTTGGTGGACGATCCTTCGCATTGCGTTGGAGGAGAGGCTGGCCTACCGCGGCGACTTCGCCTTGGCCACGCTTATGCGATTTCTGCCAATCGTAACGCAGATATTCCTCTGGCATGCAATCTTTTCGGCCGCCGGAGCAGCGATGATCGTCGGCTATTCCTATCGTGATATGGTGGCCTACTACCTGCTGACGATGCTCGGCCGAGCGTTCTCTAGCATGCCGGGGTTGGCGTCAGGGATTGCGCACCAGATTCGCAATGGTGAAATCAAAAAATTTCTTATCCAGCCGGTGGACCTGGTGAGTTATCTGTTCCTTACTCGCATGGCGCACAAGCTGGCTTATTATTCCGTAGCGTTGGCGCCGTTTGCGTTGGTGTTCTTTCTGTGCCGCGGCTACTTTGAAAATTATCCCCGTGATGTTGCGACGTGGGGCGCGTTTCTCGCGTCGCTCGTTATGGGATTCTTGATTGGCTTTTTTCTCGAGGCGACCCTGGGGTTGGTGGGCTTCTGGTTTCTGGAAGTCAGCTCGCTTTTGTTTGTGTATATGTTGTTGAGCTTTTTTCTCTCGGGTCACATGTTCCCGTTGGACATGCTCCCGTCGCCTTGGAATGAATTGGTTGATTTGTTGCCACTCAAGTACCTGGCGTACTTTCCCGCAGCGGTCTTCCTGGGCAAAGTCAGCGGCCCTGAGTTGATGCGTGAATTAAGCATCGAGGCGGCGTGGGTTGTGATCTTCATCGTCACTTGCCGCGTATTGCTTCATCGCGGCTATCGCCGTTACAGCGGC
Source organism: uncultured Pirellulaceae bacterium (assembly GCA_964458385.1). Lineage (GTDB taxonomy): Bacteria > Planctomycetota > Planctomycetia > Pirellulales > Pirellulaceae > JAHWKS01. The sequence continues at coordinate 22,739 of CAYWIS010000065.1, read as the reverse complement.
TTTGGAGGATGAAATGAGCCGCGCTTGCGCACGAAGGCCCCATGACCATTCGGGGCCTTCGTATTGATGCAATCGGTGTATCGCGTCATTCCGCAATTGTTCAAGCGTGGTGACGTCGGACAACGACGGCTTTATGGCGTGAAGTCGTCATTCGGGTTGAGACTCAGCGCGAACTCTGCAAGTAAGTCTGCGGCGTGGTCAATGTCATCGAGCGAAATGACCTCGACGGCGCTGTGCATATAACGGTTAGGAATTGCGACTAACCCCGTTGCCACGCCTGCTCGGTTGACTTGAATTACATTCGCGTCATTAGGGGTGGCTCGCCCAGTGGCGGATCGCTGGAAAGGAATCTCTTTCTTCCCAGCCGTTTCCATCAGCCGCCGTGTGACCACGGAGTTCATGTTGGGGCCGCGGAAGATCACAGGTCCCTTGCCTAGAAAGATTTCGCCTTGCTGCCGGCGATCGATTGTAGGGCAATCGGTGGCGTGAGTCACATCGACGGCGATTCCCACATGGGGGTCGATGGTGTACGCGCTTGTCTTGGCGCCGCGCAGGCCGATTTCCTCCTGTACCGTTGACGCAGCAAAAAGTGCGCACTGAAGTTTACCTCGGGCGGCGCGGCGAAGGGCCTCGATCACGACCCACACCCCTACGCGATTATCCATTCCAGGGGCGTTCGCCAGATTGTTGCGCATTTCCTGAAAACCCAGTTGGAGTGTCACTGGGTCGCCAATGCTCACCAATTCCGCAGCTTCATTCTTATTCTTGGCGCCGATATCCAGCCAGAGATCCTCGAGTTTGACGACTTGGCGACGTTCTTCGTCATTGAGTAAGTGGATGGGCTTTCGAGCGATGACCGCAGGAAGGGGGCCAGTCTCCGTCCAAATGGTCATGCGCTGCCCGATTAGTTGCTGCGGATCCCAGCCTCCGATCGTCTGAGCATAAATAAAGCCGTTGTCATCGATGTGGGTGACCAACATCCCAATTTGGTCGCAGTGACCGTCAAGCATCACTCGCAGGGACGCTTTGGGGTTCTTACAGGCGATAACATTGCCGTGATAGTCGGTTGAAACTTCGTCGGCAAAATCTTTTACGTAATCACGCACAACTTGTTGAATGCGCTCCTCGTATCCCGAAGGGCTGGGCGTTTCCAGCAAACGAATTAGAAACTCTTTGGCGGACTTTTCCATGTCGTAGAAATCCGTAACAAAAGAAACAAGTTCCGAAGGGGATGTGCGAAGTGTGAACGGATCGAACCGAAGGAGTAACAGGTCCGTGAATACTTACGTCAATCGATGTGAGAGCGATGCCCACATGGTCAGTATACGCCTCAACTTTACGAAAAAACCTCCCTGAGCCGGCCCGTGGCGCAGGGAGGCGAATTTCACCGGAGCAGTGAGTGTTGCAGGCGAAGCAAGGCCATCGCCGCACCACTAAATGAGCAATCTTTTTCCAAGGGACCAGTCGCCCGTCTGTCACGGGACGGTGTTCACTTGGCTTCCGAATCGGCTCCCGGCTTTCTGGCCGTCTTGATGGCCGCGGGCCGCGTCCGGCCAGATTTCTGTCCGGCGTTCAACTTGGAGAGAGTTTTCTCCAACTCGGCGATACGCGCCTTGAGAGCAGCGACTTCATCTTGAGCCTCGGCCGACGCCTTGAGGGAAGCATTCTCGACCAGCGCTTCGTGCAAGGGGACGAACAGTTCCTCCTTGCCTTGGATCATGGCGTTAACCACTTCCAAATGCAGCTCCTGTTGGGCGGCAAATAGCTCAACGTGAGCCTCCAGTCTCGCCTTTTCTGTAGCTACTTCCATGAACGCCTCGATCAAGTCTTCACGTTGAGCAGCGGCTTCAAGCTTGGCGGTGAGTTTGGCGACCCGCGTGGCGTTCTCAATTGCGTCGGCAGCCAGCTTCTCGGTCAACTCGCGGTGCTTCTGAGCGTACTTGATCTCGGCCTTTAGTCGTGCGTTCTCGATCGCCAGTTCGGCGGTTTGTTCAAAACGGCGTTGAAGTTCCGCCCACGCTTCATCGCGCGCCTGGAGGCGAGCATTCTCGATCATGGCGCCCACAAGCTGATCATGCATCGCGGTATGATGTGGCGCCGCATGCGGCGGGTGGGCAACGGTCGGCGGTGTCGCGAAGATTACTTGATGTGGCGGTGGAACGGGAGCGGTCCACATTGCCATGGCCGGCGGCGCGGCAGGATGCGCTCGAAATACATGATCAGGGCACTGCCCGTTGTGGCAGGCAGGACCGGCTCCGCAGGCTCCTTCACAGGCGATAGCCTTGCTGAAGCATACTTCCTTTTCACAACTGCCCTTCTTGCACGCTGTGGTGCAAGCTCCGTTGCAAGCATTTAAATTGCAACCTGCTGCGTCACAGGCGGCAGCCGCGTGCTTGACTTTAAACTTAGCCTTGAAAACACGCTTTTCGCCGTCGCAAGCACATGCGTTGCCGCAGACGCACGCCGAAACACATCCGCACTTCTCTCCGCAGGTGCAATCGGCTGCGACATTCGCCGTTGCGCAGGCACATGCTTTGCCGCATTTGCAGCTCGTGGTGCAATCGCACTTTTCGCCGCAATTGCAGGCTGCGACGGCCGCAGAGCATGTTTGGATACTTGAACACGCCGCTTGGCAGCCGGTGTTCTTGCAAGTCGAACTTAATTCGCAATCAGAAGCGTTTTGGCAGGTCGAGCCCGTTTGGCAGGTTAACGATTGTGTACACGGGGAACACGTTGTTACGCCTTTCGCCTTGTCGCATTTGCCTGTGCAGGCTGCGCCGGTTGCCAATTCGAAGCATTCCAATCGCGGCAAATCCGAGGGCGAGAACGGTGCTTCGGCGGTTTCAAAGACCGTATCGACGGGGCTGGGAACTGGAATGTGGCGAGGCTTGGAATCCGCCTGCGCTAATACGACATACAGCAAGCCAACGCCGAACACTCCAGCGACTGTTGGCCAGAAGCGGGCAAGTCTCATCTAGAACTCCTCCGTGAACGAATGGGGAGAGTGGGCGTCCGCCCTGGACGACCGCGAGGGCGGGATGATACGCAACCTTCAAAGCCAAACGCAACGGCAATGTTGAACTGTGTTGCGAAGTGCGGAAATCAGCACGATTTATCGTTGGGGCAGATCAAGGAAGCGGCTCGTTACGACGACGGAGGACGTCGTAACGAGCGTGCTTGGCGCGCCATCACGTCGAGTGCGGTGGGAGATTCCTTTTTCTTATCGCCAATAGAGATACTGCGAGTATCCGCGGAACGGCGATGAGTAAGAACTATACGGATATCCCCATGCCGAGTACCCACCGCCATAGTACGAAGGGCTGCGGTAGTATCGGTACGGCGAACCGTAA
>CAYWIS010000065.1:0-19379 GCA_964458385.1 uncultured Pirellulaceae bacterium | reverse complement strand
TAATAGCGGCTGTACGGAGAGTAGGATTGACCGTATCGCTGCGTGTAGTTCCGATACCCTTGATACCGGCTGTATGGGTACGTGTACGTGTAATGGCGATGCCCGTGGTCGTAGTTGTGGTAATGTCGGCTATGATCGACTCGGGGAGCGGCGTTATAGCGCGGATCGAAGCTATAGCCATGACGGTGATAGCCATCGCCATAGGCTGTCGCGCTAAGACCTAAAAAGCCGGCAATGAGGAGTGCGGCAACGGTGGTTTTCATCACGAAACTCCTTAAGAGAGTGCCCCGACGAATCCTTCTTACTTGTAGTTGCTGGAAGGAAGGCGGCGCGAGAAGCGCCACTCCATTCCCAATCTGCTAAAAGCAGCGCAGGAACAACGATGTTCCCAATCCAACCACGGAGTGGGCGTCGGTGGCGCCTGAATCCTTGAAACGCAAACCGCGTTCCAAGGCGGTTTAATGCTAGGAAGACACTTTCATGGATGCTTCCTGTTCCCGAGGGCAGAAAATTGACCACCCGACATGGCTGTGATTAAATAACCTAGCCTTCGGGAGTCCCCTCCCAGGCCCGCTACAGCAGGCCTTCGTACGTGGAGCCCTCGCATGCGCTTACGATTCTTGGCTCTTTTGATCGGGCTCGCTGGTCTAACGACCGGGAACATTCGAGGCGACGACGCCGCGGGGCTCGATCCAAAGAAATTGCCTCCCGCCGTGCAGCGCCCGATTGATTTTGTGGCCGATGTACAGCCGCTATTGCGCACCGCTTGCCATTCTTGCCACGGTTCTGAAGTCCAAGAAGCGGGTTTACGGCTTGACCAGAAGCACCGAGCGCTGCAAGGTGGCGATCGTGGGGCGGTCATTGTTCCCGGCAATAGCGCTGAAAGTCGTTTGCTGCACGTCGTCGCTGGTTTGGATGACGACGTAGGACGGATGCCGCCGGAGAGTGACGGGGCTCCTCTCTCCCGCGAGCAAATAGGAGTCCTACGGGCATGGATAGAACAAGGCGCCAACTGGCCTGAAGGGGTTGACGGCCCTGAAACATCGCTTTCCCATTGGGCGTTTCAACCCATTGTTCGTCCGACGCCTACCGAGGTGCGCGATGTCGCTTGGATCCAAAACCCAATCGACCGATTCATTCTCGCTCGGTTAGAGCAAGAGAAGATTGCGCCGTCGCCTCCAGCCGATCGTGCGACGCTCCTGCGCCGATTGTACTTTGACTTGCTTGGCCTTCCGCCTTCGCCTGCCGAAGTGGCGGCGTTCCTCGAGGATTCGCGGCTCGACGCCTACGAACGACTTGTCGACCGGTTACTAGCTTCTCCTCACTATGGCGAACGGTGGGGCCGGCATTGGCTCGACCTGGCGCGATATGCCGACAGCGACGGGTATGAGAAGGACCAACCTCGTCCGCATGCTTGGAGGTATCGTGACTGGGTGATTCAAGCGTTGAATGATGACCTGCCGTTTGATCGTTTCACCATTGCGCAAATCGCTGGCGATCTATTGCCCGATGAAGACCAATGGGCGCGTGTGGCCGCCGGATTTCATCGGCAAACACTTCACAACGCCGAAGGAGGCATCGATCCCGAAGAGGACCGGGTGAAGAAAACCGTCGATCGAACCAATACCGTGGCAGCTATTTGGCTCGGGTTAACCATGGGTTGCGCCCAGTGCCATTCCCACAAGTACGATCCCATTACTCAGCGGGACTATTTCTCCCTGTACGCATTCTTCAATTCTCTCGAAGAAACGAACTTACCCATTCCTGGAGAAAAAGACGCGTATGTGCCAACGGTGTCCGAGGCGGTCAAGCCCCGTGAAACCCGCATCCACATGCGAGGCGATTTCCTTTCTCCTGGCGACATGGTAACTCCCGCCATGCCCGCTATTTTGCCGCGCGCGAACGATAAAAGATCGCTCAACCGACTCGATCTGGCTCGCTGGCTCGTAGCCGACGAGAACCCGCTTACCGCACGTGTTGCGGTCAATCGCGTGTGGCAGCGTTTGTTTGGACGCGGTCTGGTTCGCACCGTCGACGATTTCGGTTTGCAGGGAGAACGTCCTTCCCATCCAGAACTTCTTGACTGGCTGGCAAGCGAGTTTCGCGATAACGGCTGGAGTGAAAAGCGAATCGTACGGTTAATTGTGACCTCCAATACCTATCGCCAGTCGTCCGCCACACGCACCGACTTGAACGATCTGGACCCGGAGAACATCCTACTGGCTCGACAAAATCGTTTACGTGTGGAAGCGGAGATCGTACGCGACCTGGCGCTGGCGGTTAGCGGTCAATGGGATTCCCGTGTTGGCGGTCCTAGCGTACGGCCGCCACAGCCGGCCGATCACGCGCGGCTCACGTACGCCGATAGTGCGAAGTGGGTGGTTAGCCAGGGTGGAGATGCATGGCGCCGGGGTTTATACACTTTCTTCCAACGTACCTCGCCCTATCCCATGTTCGCTACGTTCGACGCCCCCGACTCGAACGAGTGCTGCGTTGAACGCGAGAAGAGTAATACGCCGTTGCAAGCGTTAACGCTTTGGAATGACGAAGTGTTTTTCACGTGTGCGCAGAACCTGGGGCGTCGCGTGTTGATGGAAACGCCCCAGGGAGCGGTATCGGAGGACTCCATACAGCGCCGCATTGAATATGCGTTCCTCCTCTGCCTTGGACGCGTCCCTGACGAGGTGGAGTTAGCGACCGTCAAAGAAGCCTACAACACGCAATATGAACTGTGCCGCGCTGATGTTTCCGCGGCGAGAACTCTCATTGGTCAACAACCGATTCCTCCGGGGACGACTCCCGAGGAACTGGCCGCCTGGGTGATCATCGGCCGTACGCTTATGAATTTGGACGAATTTATCACGCGGGAATAAATACAGGCTGAAAACTGGCTAATTTTGGAGCGTCTACGCTTTCAGTTTCTGGCGTTCCGGTGGTTGCATAGGGTTTGAGGCGGAGTAGCTCTAAAAGCCAGCTTAAAGCACATACATTTCGGCGTTCACCATGCATGAATCCTTCGTGTCATCGACGTTGGCCCGGCGCCAGTTCTTGACGTCTACTGCTTCGGGGTTGGGAGGTTTGGCGCTCGCGTGGATGTTGTGGAAAGATGGCGTGCTGGCAAGTGAGCTTCCTTCAACAAACCCCTTGGCGCCGCGACAGCCACATTTTCCCGCTAGGGCTAAGTCGTGCATTTTCATCCTGCCAGAAGGGGCGCCAAGTCATATCGACTTGTTCGACCCCAAACCGAAACTTCGCGAACTACACGGACAACCGCTGCCCGATTCGATGCTTAAGAACGTACGCTTTGCGTTCATCAAGAAGGAATCGGCAGTTCTTGCCGGCAGCGCCCGAAAGTTTACTCAACATGGGCAGTGTGGGATGGAACTCTCCGATTACTTACCCTACCTGGGAGAATGCGCCGACGACATCTGCCTTGTGCGCTCGATGCATACCGATGCGTTCAATCATCATCCCGCGCAACTGATGCTCAATTGTGGCGTGCCGCGGTTTGGCCGGCCCAGTATGGGATCGTGGTTGGTGTATGGATTAGGAAGTGAGTCCGAGAACTTACCGGGGTACGTGGTGTTGACGGCGGGGCGAGGCGGCAGTGCGGGCGTGTCGAACTGGACCAGCGGGTTTCTTCCCTCGTCCTATGAGGGCGTTGTGTTCCGCAATCAGGGCGATCCTGTGTTGGCATTGGCGAACCCGCCGGGGCTCTCGCGTCAGATGCAGCAGGAAGGACTAGAAGCCCTCACCCGGCTCAACCGGCGGCATTTCGAACAGATGCACGATCCTGAAATCGCTAGCCGTATCGCGTCGTACGAACTGGCTTTCCGTATGCAAGCTGCGGCGCCTGAGCTGATCGATCTCTCACAAGAGACCCAGGCCACCCTCGACGCGTATGGGCTCAACCGGCCAGAGCCTGATTACAAGAACTTTCGCGGTGGCGGGCCGAACGTCTACAAGCAGTTCGCAACGAATTGCCTCCTAGCGCGTCGCTTGGTCGAACGGGGCGTGCGGTTTGTGACGCTCATTCACGCGTCCTGGGATCACCACAGCAACATTGACGCCGAGTTGAAATACAACTGCGGAATGGCCGACCAGCCTATTGCAGCGCTTTTGAAAGACCTTAAGCAACGCGGGTTGTTAGAGAGTACGCTTGTCATTTTCGCTGGCGAGTTTGGCCGCACGCCGTTGGCCGAAAATCGCCCCGGACGCGAGAACGCTCCCATGGGACGTGACCATCACCCATACGCCTTCAGCGTGTGGATGGCTGGCGGCGGCGTAAAAGGCGGATTGACTTACGGCAAGACCGATGAGATCGGTTGGTCTGTCATCGAGAATCCCGTCCACATCAACGATTTCCACGCGACCATATTGCACCTGTTCGGTTTCGATCATTTGCGGCTCACTCACAAATTCAAAGGCCTTAACGTGCGCCTGACCGACCAAGGTGGTAAAGTCGTAACGGATCTTCTTGCGTAGCCTCCCTGCCATATTCTTTCAACGCCGCGGAGTTTTCGAATATTTAATTACAGACGGGATCGTCTACTGCACTCGATTCATTTCTGGTCCACAGTTCGTTGTCCTCGCCGACATCTACTGAATCGGCGCCATCGTTACCTTCGGGCCTTTCGGCAAATTCAGAGCCTCTTGCCTGCGCTGGAATTGTCGCGACGGGGCATGCTGCCTTTTTGCCACATGGTTGCTCCCAAGCACTTGTTGTGACCTATGCTTTCCCCGGATACCTCCGGATGCGAGGTCTGCGTATAGGGAGTCAATGGCAATGATCAAGCTTACCCACCTTAGCGGCGAACCGTTCCTACTCAATGCGGAGTTGATTCGGTACGTCGAGGCGCGCCCCGACACGTTCATCACCCTTACCACGGGCGACCGAATGGTGGTGCGCGAAAGTATGGACGAAGTCCTTGGCCGAACGGTGGCGTACCAGCAGTCGAAGCATCTGATCCCGTCGCCTCGCTGGGCCGCTCGCCCTGAGTTTGACTGCGCGCCTAGGAAGGTCCGGAGTAGTTAAGGTCTCGGCTCTCGGTTAGACGTAACCCACCTGAAGAATTGCAAGATATCCCACCTTCTGCGCTCGCCTCTCATGGATATTGCAACGCTTGTTGGCCTGTTGATGGTCCTGGCGCTCTTGGTTGGCTCGGTCATCATCGGCGGCGGATCATTCATGGCGTTTGTCGACGTGCCATCGATCCTCGTCGTGCTTGGCGGGTCCATCGCCGCCGTGTTGATCTGTTTTCCGCTCAAGAGCATGGTCGTCGCGCCCTTGGTGGCGAAGAAGGTGTTCTTAAACAAGTCGCAAGATATACCGGCATTAATTCAAACGCTGGTAAGTCTTGCTGAAACGGCGCGTCGCGAAGGCCTATTGGCGCTAGAAGCCAAACTGGACGAGATCGACAACGATTTCATCAAACTTGGAATCCAAATGGCGGTTGATGGATCGCAGCCCGAAGTTATCGAGGATGTGCTGCGCTCGGCCATGGAGTCGCTTTCGGCTCGACACGCAGATGGCAAGGCAATCATCGATCAAATTGGCCGTTTTGCCCCGGCGTTTGGAATGATCGGCACATTGATGGGGTTGATCATGATGTTGGGTAACATGTCGGACCCGTCAAGCATTGGCGCGGGCATGGCGGTGGCGTTGATTACGACGCTCTATGGGGCTGTGGTCTCCAACGGCGTGTTTCTTCCGTTCGCCGAGAAACTGGCCTACTTACATAAGAATGAAGTGCGGGCGATGGATATCATCGTGCGCGGCATTATGGCGATCCAATCGGGTGAAAATCCCCGCGTGGTCGAACAAAAACTCAAGACATTTCTCGCCCCAAAACAGCGCGCAAAAAGTGAAGCGGCGTAGCTGTTAACAGTGGGGCACTTGTGCAACTGAGCGAACAACCACTTCTTGTGCAGCGAGTCCAGTTCCCATGGCTGAGGAAAGCAGCAGTTCGGGCGGCGTCCCTGAGTGGGTCGTAACCTTTGGCGATATGATGTCGCTACTGCTCACGTTCTTCATCATGCTGGTGTCGATGAGCGAAATCAAACAAGACAGGAAGTTCCAAGCCATGGTGGAGTCGCTACGTAAGCAGTTCGGTCATGATCTTTCCGATTTGAGCCTCACCCCTGGCGCCATGCTCCCCCGCAACTCCACGATTGATCGAGTCGCGACGATGGGACGCGCGCAGAAAATCGATACTCATAATGGCGGCGCTCCGGTCGACGCTCCAACTGGGGATCATCCGCGGGTGCAAATTGTTCGGCCGGGCGACCGGACGGCGGTGGGAACCGTGATTTACTTTGGGGGCGATTCTGTGGCGTTGACCGACGCGCATAAAGCGATCCTCCGCGAAGAGGCGGCAAAGTTCTTTGGCAAACCACAGAAGATTGAAATCCGCGGTCACACCCTGTTGCGTCCGGTGCCGCCCGGATCGGGCTACTCAGATAACTGGGATTTGGCGTATCAACGGTGCCGCAGCGTTTATCGCTACTTGGTGGATGAATTGAGAGTCGATCCGAATCGCCTTCGGATTTCGACGGCGGGCGCCAGTGAGCCAGTCGAAATCAGTTCCGACCCGATTAAGCTCCAGCAAAACTCCCGCGTGGAGGTATTTCTTTTGGATGAGACAGTTGAGGACTTTTTCGGCAGCGGGCAACAACGGCAATCACGCTACGTGAATTGAATATGGCTGAGAACACCCCTTCAAACACATCGCCCACGAGCGCCAAGTCGGTGTTGGGCATGGTGATCGCCGCCGCGTTTATGGGGGCGGTGGTCGTCACGGAATGCTTGATTGCATGGCTTATGATTCCCAGCGTTGACGACGTGGTCGCTCAAGCGGAAAGTCGTATACAGCAACGCCAGCCGATATCGAACGACCCGGTGGATGCGCTAGCGCCCGAGGACGAGCAGAAACCCACCGTCGAAGTCGACTTGGGTGGACACAGCTTCAGTTCTTACATGCCCTCGCGCGGCGTCAATCTGCGTATTGACTTTCATCTTTACGGGATCATTTACCAGGAGAAACAGGCCGAGTTTGAAAGCCGTTACCCCCGTATTGCTAATCGTTTGCGGGAATCCGTGTTAGTGGTGGTTCGCAATGCGGAAATCGCGGACCTGACAGAAGCGAATTTGGGATTGCTTAAACGGCGGATTTTGGAGAAAAGTAACCAATTGCTGGGGATGAACCTGCTGCGCGACGTTGTGGTGACGGACTTTACCTACGTCGAGCAGTGAAACAGGTTGATCGCTAGTGTGGCGGGCCGGCGTGCGCCTACGACCGGTCGGGTCGGTTTCCGCCCGCCCACAGCAAGGAAAACAAGTATGTCGGACGGACCCGAACAAATCACGCAGGACGAAATTGAGGCCCTGCTACGGCAAACGCAGGGGTTATCGCCCCCGGAGCCGGCCGATACGGCTGCCCGTGCTGGCGAAACGTCCTCAGGTTCGTCGTCGCGTGAAAGTGGCGTGTCCTCGCCGCGGCCAGCAAAGCTAGAGGGAGCGTCAAACGATATCGAGTTTCTTTTGCGGCAGGCCGAAGAGGCGCTTGCCTCAGTGCAATCCCCCTCGGACGCGACTCCCCCTGGCGCCGCGCCATTCCATTGGCGCGAATTCAGTGGTACTCCTGCCTCGACGGAAAAAGCCACGCTCGAGTTGCTCCGTGATGTCGAGTTGGAGTTGAAGATTGAGTTAGGCCGCACGCAGATGTACCTGGAAGAGGTGCTTGCACTCCGTAAAGGCTCGGTGGTGCCGCTGGACAAGCTGGCTGGCGATCCGGTTGACGTGTACGTCAATGGTCGTTTGATTGCCCGTGGCGAGGTGTTGGTGCTTAACGACAACTTTTGCGTCCGCGTAGCTGAGTTAATTGCTGGCGAAGAACCCTAAAACAGCCGGCGGACGCGGTGAGGTTGAATGAAGTTGGTAGGGCGCGCTAAAGCTCATAGGGTCGATTTCGACGGGAAGAACAACTGACGAGGAGGAACCGCCAAGGATGGCGCCGACCGTTTCGCTGATGGCGATTGCGCTGCTTTGGGGGGCCGAGTCCGGCGCTGCTCCCAGCGGTGTTTACGCGCCCGCATACGATGCGGTTCCAGCGCCCCTTCCACCGCCCCCTGCCGAGTCGCAGTCATCGCGTCCTATGGGCGGCTGGAGTGTTGGCTCGCTTGCGCCCCAATCTCCGGTGACGAATGACGAGATCGACTCACCAGAAGAGGAGCAAAATGAAGCTGGCGCTCCGCCGCCTCTCAAACTAGCTCCTCCTACTCGCTCCGAGAACTCTACTGACGGCCCCGTGGATCCGCCCTCGGCGGCAGGCGCCGTCACGAGTATTGTTTCGAGTCTGGCCGTGGTGCTAGGTTTGTTCTTTCTGGTCGTCTGGTTCGCCCGCCGAAACGGACCCAAAGGAGGCTTGCTCCTGCCCTCGGAGGTCCTGGAAGTGTTGGGGCGTTCGCCTCTGACCGCCCGGCATCAAATGCACGTCGTGCGGTTCGGAAACAAACTTCTGTTGTTAAGTGTCACTCCTGCCGGCGCTGAACCGCTGGCCGAAATTGATGATCCCGCCGAGGTGGAGCGCGTTTCCGGAATCTGCCAGGAATTGAAGCACGGCAGCATTACTGAGACGTTCCGCCAAGTGTTTTCTCAGTTCGCCAACGAGCCGGCTCGCGACGGTTTCGTCGGCGCCGGCCGCGAGTAGCGCCGTCTCATGCGCCCCTTCCGCAAACTCGTGCTTCTGCGAACTCGGCTTCTGGCCGTGGCGGGCGCCCTTTTGTTCTTGTTGTGGCCCTCGCTGGCGTACGCCCAGGAGATACCGGTCAACCCGCTTGCACCACAGGCGCCGCCAGCTGCGGTTGAAAATTTCCTCACCGCGGGGCCGGACGTGTGGACCAGCCCGGAGGGATTAAGCTCGTCGCTGCAAATTTTGCTTTTGCTGACGGTGCTCAGTTTGGCTCCGTCGGTGCTTCTGATGACCACGAGCTTCATCCGGATCATTGTGGTGCTGGGGTTACTGAGGCAAGCATTGGGAACTCAGCAGCTACCTCCAAGTCAAGTGATCACCGCCATCGCTTTGTTTATGACGGTGGCGATCATGGCTCCGGTGTGGTCGGAGGTCTATCAAGAGGCGATTGCTCCGTACACTGATCCCAATCAGCAGATGAGCTTGCAGGAGGCGTGGACCAAAGGCGTTGCACCGGTACGACGCTTTATGAGCCGGCAGATTGAGGCCGCCGGCAATAGCGACGACGTGTGGCTATTCTATGCCTACTATCCCGACCGTTCTCACGAGGCTCCGCCTGAGAGCTACGATGACGTTCCGCTTCAGGTGCTCCTGCCAGCGTTTGTCTTGAGCGAACTAAAAACCGCGTTCTTAATCGGGTTCCAAATTTACTTGCCCTTCCTGATTTTGGACATTGTCATCGCCAGTGTGACTGTGTCGATGGGCATGATGATGCTGCCGCAGGCGATGATCTCGCTTCCGTTCAAGCTGCTATTGTTTGTCATGGTTGATGGTTGGCATCTTGTGGTAGGGATGTTACTCGAAAGTTTTTCTCTGTTGTGATGGGCGGAAGCGTACTTTGCGCGCCGCCGACCCGACGGACACAACCTCGATGGGCGCCGTTCGTCGTTGGCTCCGGGCGTCAGAGCGAGGTTTTTGGCCGCAACGATCACCCAATAAAGTGAATATGGATGCACAAGACGCAATCGACCTGGCGCGACACGCCATTGTGGTTTCTCTCTTGATTGGCGCCCCTGTGTTAACGGTGGGCATGGCGGTCGGGTTGGCGGTCGGACTTCTGCAAGCACTCACGCAGATTCAGGACCAGACGATCTCGTTTGTGGTTAAGATTGTGGCCATGATCGTAACGCTTGCGTTCACATTCCCGTGGCTTTTGCAGACGATGATCGATTATAGCCACGAACTCATTACCAACATCCCTGCCACAATTCTTCGCGGTTGAATCACCTTACGCCGCGATGCTCGTTGGAAGCTGTAGCCGGGCAAGTCAACCGTTTGCCGCGAACCTTGGTGCTGGGAAGTTCGTGGGAGATCAAATGCCCTCGCGAAGAGTAGTGAGGGGGATTTCGCATGGCGACCGTAGTCGAACTTTATCTTAACCCCCTGCTGCTTTTTGTTTTTGCGTTGGCTCGCATTGGTGCGCTCGTGGCGTCGGCGCCGGTCCTTGGCGCTCCGTCGGCGCCAATGCGAGTTCGTGCGTTGTTGGCAGTTTGTGTATCGGCGCTGGTCGCCATCTCATTTTGGACGGTACAGGTTCCTCAGCCGAGCACTGTCTTGCAATTGATGGTAATGATCGCCAGTGAGGCCGCTTGGGGCCTCGCGCTTGGTCTGGGAGTGGCGATTCTGTTTGCTGGATTACAAGCGACAGGGCAACTTCTGGGCGAAATGAGCGGGATGCAGTTGGCTGACGCCATTGACCCAAGCTTCAACGTCAACACGCCTCTGTTTGGGCAATTGTTGAACCTGGTGGCGTTGGCGGTATTTGTACTCCTAGGCGGACATCGTCAGGTGATGGCCGCCCTGCTTGATAGCTTTGCCGTTATGCCGCCCGGGCACGCGACGTTCTCCCACGGTTTGAGTACCGCGTTGATCGATGTTGCAGGCCAAAGTTTTGAATTGGGGGTGCGCGCAGCGGCGCCCGTGCTAACCGCCGTGCTCTTGGCGACCCTGGTGCTGGGCTTGGTGAATCGGACGCTTCCGCAGATGAATGTCATGGCGGTTGGTTTCAGCCTGAACACGGTCATCGCGATTGCTGCCCTGGCAATTTCGATTGGCGCAGCAGTATGGATATTCCAAGACGAGGTCGAACGGTTGCTCGACGCGATTCGAAACGCAATCCCGATAGCTACAGAACCGGAGTGAAAGGTTTTCATTAGCCAAGCACAGCTCAAAAGATAGTCTTAATGGGGTGACGTTGTCTTAGTACGGTTCGTTCATTTGTATTCCCGTCGGGCAACGCCCCTATTCAGGGCGAGTTAGTTTGATTCATGGCCGAACAATCAGGCGACAAGCAATTTGATGCGACGCCGCATCGCCGCCAGAAAGCGCGCGAAGAGGGACAGGTTCCCCAGAGTGCGGATCTGGCGTCGGCATTGGTATTGGTGGGAGGATTAGGAGCCCTACTGTTTTGTGGCCGGAACTTGTTTAACTTTCTCGGCGACTTTGCGCGGCGGCAGTGGAGCGAACAACCGGAATTAGATGCGGATCCCACATCATTCCTCGCGCTAGCTGCAGCAACGGGAGGGGAATTGGCGCGGGCGTTGTTTCCACTCTTGGGCATCGTGCTGATTACTGCCGTGTTGGTGAACTTGGCCCAGGTGGGATTTCTCTTCCTGCCGCATAAGCTGGCGTTTGACTTCAATCGGATTAACCCACTGAACGGATTTCAACGTCTATTTTCTCTTCCCAGCGCTGCACGGCTTACGTTCGGTTTGTTCAAAATGCTGGTAGTGGGGCTGGTTGCGGGATTCTGCCTTTGGGGCCAAATGGGCGCTATTCTTCAGTTGCCCGGCCGTAGCGCGTCCGAGATTGCGGTTTTCCTTTGCGAGATCGTCTTCTGGACGAGCCTGAAGATAGCTATTGCGCTGGCGATGTTGGCCCTCTTGGATTACCTCTTTCAACGCTGGAAATATGAGCAAGACTTGCGCATGACGCACCAGGAAATGAAGGAGGAAATGAAAGACCTTCAGGGAGATCCGCAGATCATCGCCCGCCGCCGCGCGGTACAGCGTCAATTGGTGATGAACCGCCTTTCAAATACGGTGCCTGGTGCGACGGCTGTGGTGACGAATCCGACCGAGCTAGCCATTGCGCTCAAATACGACATGGAAACCATGGCGGCGCCGGTCGTAGTGGCCAAAGGAGCGGGGGTTCTCGCCCAGCGCATCCGACGACTAGCCTTGGAAAACGGGATCCCTATTGTAGAACGTAAACAACTCGCCCGAGCCCTTTACAAAGATGCCGATGTTGGGAAGCCAATCCCGACCGAGCAATTTGCTGCTGTGGCCGAGGTGCTTCGCTACGTTTACCGGTTACAAGGCCGCACGATCACTCCTCCGCGGGCGGCTTAATATTAGATTGCGGTTTCCGAAACGTCACGGAGCGGGCAGAGCATTCAGGGGGAAGATAGGGCCGATGTACTCGGTGGCCAGCACTATGTCATCGAATGCGACTCGATGTATGGGGTTGGGCTGGTCTTGTCGGTTCTGTCTTGCTGCGTTCTCCGTTACGTAATGAAGCAGCCAAAAGTAATTGATCTTAAGACGGTCATCGGTTCGCCAACGGAAGCCCTCGAATGGTTCACCGCCTTCGTCCTGAAGCGAGAAGCCCATTCCGTTCCAGTCGCCCCGAGGCGCGCCCGGCGCAACGTGCATGGTCAGTTGGCCATCGAGCCAAAGGGCCAACTCGCCATCACGTTGGTCGGCTGTTGAATTGAGTTTGACCATCACCTCGACGCATTGCCACACGCCGCGTTCGATTTGTTTGGGCCGCACGGGAGAAATTCCATTTCCCCAGTACCTCCCACCGGCTGAGACTTTCATTTCGGGCCAGTAGCAGTAAAAGGTCCACGCGCCTGGCGGCTTAAAGCGACCACGATGGCCGTACGGCTCAATACCGACGGTGAAACGATCATCGCCGCGAGGACGTTCGCCCGCGCCTCCTTGAGGCCAAGCGGTCGCCGGGCAGTATCCGCCTAGGTGGACAAAGTGATGTACGTAATCCGCATCCTCAGCGAATCGCACGTAGAATCGTGCGAACACTTGTTCGACCTCCCGCGGAAGACGTCGATACAAGTGGCCGCCGGTGTTTTCACCCAATTTAGCCGTTACCGTGAGTGACTTCTTGCCAGAGCTGGCAGGGGGAACATCGGCGCCAAGTCCGAGAACCTGTTTGTTCGGGTCGCTTACGTCTTCCCAGCGTTTCTTCACCGCATCGACATGATCCACCTCAAAGTCCTCAGCCAAAAGTACGCGACGATCTTGGCTGATGCCAAGATCGCCGGGATACTGCGCCGCCAAACCATACCCTTGCGGCAACTCGGCTGCCGGCGCCAAGACGCTTAACGATCCCAAAACTATCGCGATGAACGTCCAATGCCGCACCGAGAGAAGTATTGCCATCATAGTGACGCGCCGAAGAATAGGACCGCTAAAACAGACGCTTTTGCGCCCCCGGTAATGCCGGTGGGCGGAACTGGGACGTGTCAAATTCAGGGAGTGAGCCGTCCAGACCGTACTTTTTTGCGAAAACCTGAAATGCGTTTTTCAAACCATCGGCGTAAGGCCCTTGACCTTGCATGCGGCGACCAAACTCAGAGCGATAAAGATCGCCCGAGCGCATGGACCGTATGAGACTTTCCACCTTGGGGCGGGCGAGTGGATAGTGAATGTCAAGCCACGCCAGGAAGATCGGCTCCACGGCCAGAGGCAAACGCAATAGGACATAGCCTGCGGTGCAAGCGCCCGCTTGGGCGGCAGCTTCAAGGATCTGCGGGACCTGGTGATCATTGATGCCCGGGATAATCGGCGCGACCATCACGCCGACGGGTATGCCTGCATTAGTTAAAGTCCGTATCGCGCGTAATCGGGCCTCGGGAGCTGTCGTGCGTGGCTCCAGCTTCCTCGCCAAGTCGGCGTCGAGCGTCGTAATGCTGATAAACACACGTGTTAGATTGCGAGCCGCCATTGGCGCAAGCAGATCCAGGTCGCGAACCACCAGTGCGTTCTTGGTGACAATTCCCACCGGTTGATTCGCCTCGTTCATCACTTCCAGCAAGCTACGCGTTAGGCGGAATTTACGTTCGGCTGGCTGGTAGCAATCGGTCACGCCTGACATGGAAATGGGTTCGCCTGTCCATTGCGGATGGTTTAATTCTCTTCGCAATAACCGCGGAGCATCGAACTTGACCACGATCTTGGACTCAAAGTCCAACCCCGCATTCATTCCCAACGTTTCATGACCTGGACGTGCATAGCAATACGCGCAACCATGTTCGCAGCCGCGGTAAGGATTAATGCTGTAGGTAAAGGGGATATCGGGGCTGTTGTTGCGAGCGATGATCGTCTGCGATTGATCCGAAAGGAATTCGGTAGATGGGGAACCTTCGATAGGAAGAAGCTCATCAGCCCCTTCCCATTGTTCCCAGTCCGCTTCATGACGAATGCGATCAAAGCGGTTGGGTGGGTTGACCGCTGCTCCGCGTCCTTTGATCGGCCGACGATTCAAGGCATCCTCCGGAGAAAACGCCGCGTTTTTGACGGTGAGAATCGTTATTGTACTTTTGTTCAGGTATTGGTCAAGAGATTCGTCGAGGGCGTTCAACAATCGTCTGGCTACACGCTCGATGCGTCGAGGCTCAACGCGACTGGACGTCCTAAAGGTTCCGGCAAACGATCGCTCGAGAATGGGCGCTTACGGCGACTACCGCTCACTGCGTCGGCCGGCGCCTTTAAGATAGGCCTCAAAGTGCTTGCGGTATTCTGGCGGGGGAGCGGTCCGATGGCCCGAATCCCGCAGGCCACGCTGATCGTCGGTTTGCGTTGCGCCACGGCGAACTTGTGAGTTGGGCGGTCGCAGGCCGAGACTCTCCAAGGTTTCGTGCATTGTCCGGCGAGCTTCGTCCCCCTCGGGACCGCTTTGGGATGCCGCCCTCTTCATCGCGTCCCAGCGCGCCAAGAACCGTTGCACGTCTTCCGGGGTCCAACCGAGCTTCTCCAATAATGCAGCGTCCGATTGGTTTTTCTGGTCACGGAGCAATTCCAACGCCAAATCGGTTGCCTTGCGCGCATAGTCAAGATTGACATCGGCGTCTTCGGGAACGGCCGGGGGCGGCTCTTGTGGCGGGGTGTTGTTTGGTGTACCACTTAGCGGCGGAGCGCCAAAGGTGTGCTGACCAGCGCCGTCGTGATTCCCACGTTGGTTGGACGTGGAAGACGACGGGGAGGCAGCGCTCGGTGGATTGGGAGGCGCGGCTCCGGGTTGCGTATCGTCGAGCGCCCCTTGGGACTGTGGCGAATTGTTGCCACGGGGATCCGTCTTTACGCCGCTGCCAGCCCCTGGGGTTTGACTGGGTGTACCGGTGGGACGATCAGCCAACCGTTGATCGCCCGCTTGGTTTGACGTCTCGCCTTCGCCCGTTTCGCTGGCGGCTCCAGAACCTTCATCGCCAGCCGACGAGCTTCCAGGACTGTCATTACCTTCTTGTTTGGCGCCTTGGCCACCGCCTTGCTGGCCGCCACCACTGCGATCGCCACCTTGGCCGCCCCGCGAATCGGACTGCTGCTTACTGGTGCTGGGAGACGAGGCGCCGGAATCCATTTCTTGCGCGGTCTCACCATCGGAGTGCTTCGTCCGGTCACGGTTTTGCTCTTGTGATTAGGGCGAACCTTGCGGATTTTCAGGCTTCGCACCAGCGCCAGATTGACCACTCTGCCCAAGGCCTGGGGGCGACTTCTGAACGCCCGATTGTTTTTGCGGCTCAGATTGTTCGTTTTGCGTTTCCGTAGGACCTTGGGGAGAGCCTCCTTCCCCAGCGCCCGAACGCTCTCCCTCCGATGCGCCTTGGCTTGGAGAACGCTGTTGCGTCGATTCGCCAGAAGCTCGTCTTTCATCTTGTTGTGACGCGTCCGTTGGTTGCGGTGAAGAGTCGGGTTGCCGCTGTTCGACGTCCTCACTGCGTTGCTGGTTATTTGAGCCCGAAGAATTTACGCTGCCATTGCCCGAGGAGTTGGACGGCCCGGGGCCTTGCTTCTTTTGTTGTTCCTGTAAGTACTCCTGGATACGCTCGAAAACTTCGCGATCGTGCGCACCATCGGTTGAGAGCGGCCGCTGGTCGGACTTGCCAGGAGAGGGTTGCCCTGCCGAGGGAGATTCGCGGTTCTGTGCGGTAGACGGCGATGCCCCGTCGTTATCGGCCGATTGATTACCCTTGCCTCCGGCCTGACCTGATGGCCGACCTTGTCCTTGGGGTGATTCGGGGCGGTTATCGCTGGCGGGATGCGAGAAAGCCCCTGAACTGTTTCCATGGCTACCGTCTTGCGTTTCAGAGCCTTGACCGTCACCTGGGCCAGCGTTTTCTTCCTGGCCATTTGGCTCGGCATTCTGGGGATTCGTCGTGGCTTGGCCGCCTTGCGGTGATTGGCCAGAACCGCTACCGCCCGATTGACCTTGTGACGATTTGCCCTGGCCGGAGTCTCCCTGCGATTCTCCTTGTCCCGTTTGGCCTTCCTCCGACTGCCCCTGGCGCGGTTCGCCTTGCCCTGATGGGCTTTGTCCAGAATCGCCTTCCCCTGTACTGCCGCTTTCGCCAGAATTGCCGTCGCCTTGCTCCTCGTTCTTACGACCGTTCGCTTCGTCGTGCGAGGCTTCTTCTGTGTCGTTGGCGGAAGCGTCGTCAGATTGCGTGTTGTTGCCCGACGTGGTATTGGATTTGTTCTTGGCCGGAGTAATCACAAGGTGAAAGTTGGGCGTACGTGACGAGTTCGGTTCAGGGGTGTTTTCTCCGGGCGCGGTGCGATTGTCTTCGACGCGCGCCCAGCAAATAACTTGGTCGCCAGCTTTTAAGTCGTGCTCACGCGGCGCAAAAGAATACTTGGCGATGATCTGCCCAGGGCGCCCTGCTGGATCGTTCACCAGCGGAGCGATCGCCAAATCAGTTCCTCCCGCAACGGCGCGCAGCGCGACGACACTCACACCGTAATCAGGATCAATGGTGCGGATGACGATCTCGCGCGATCCGTCTTCAGGAATCTCCACGCGGCTTTGCCGTGGATCGAGCACCTCAATTTCCGGCGGCAAATCGCGCTGGACGTCAATGGTATGAACGACGGGATGTTCGTTACGGCGTCCCTCGGACGTGACAAAACGCACGCGGTAACTGCGGTATCGCGATGCCGCACGCTGTGCGTCCCATTCCAGGCGGAATGATCCCGTGGCGACGCGGTCTTCAACCGTCATCGGTAAACGCTTTAGCGATGAGGCGCTCTCCCCGGGCGACTCGACGAATAGTCCACCTTCCATGGGCGGATCGAACTCGATCCAAGCCGCTTGCATGGGCTGGTTGGCTTCGGCGCGCACGGTGACGCGAGTTCCTTCTAAGGCCGAGATGTCGCCATGATTACTTACCGTTTGCGGAGATCGCCGCGTATAGGCAGGATAGGTATAGGTGATGCTACGCACTACGGCAGACGGAGCGGGCGACACGCGTACTCGATATTCTTCGCTGACGGCGTCGCCTGCTTGCAAACGATAGTGAAAATCTTGCTGGGCGCCGTTTATTTCGGCTGGCAAATCACACTGCCAGCGGCGTCCGTCATCGCTGCGGGTCATGGTTACGCTGGCGTCGACAATCTGACCGTCGGCCGTCGAGTACAGGACCATCGGCTGTTCGTCGGCGCTTAGCCCTTCGATCAAGGCAGACACGGTCAGGTGATGGCCGTGGAATACATCGCTATTGCCCGGCGTTACATCGCGAATGATCACGCGCGAAGGGCGAGCAATATCGGCCAGCGGAGCTAATACCCGTACCGCTGTTCGCCAAGGACTTTTGGGCGACGCCACCTGGTAAATCGCGCAGGCGAAAACTACGGCGACAAGCACGTAACCCAAACGAAGTACAGCGGAACGGTCAACAGCTGTGTCAACTTGTACGTTTGCAATATCGCTTGCGGCTTGCCGCTCGAGCGCTTCGCGGACGACTACGGCCTCGTCGGGACGCGATCGCACTAGCAAGTAGTTAACCAAGCTGTTCTTCAGCGAAGGCTCACGACGTTCGATGGTCTGCGCCGCGTACAGGGGATTGACCTTGCGGACCAAGGCTGGCGCAATCCAGCTCCACGTGCAGTATCCAGCCCACCCCAAGATCGCCAACCATGCAGCCAGGCGGCCAGGAGTTCGCAGATCAAATAGCCAGTGATCGACGACGGCCGCCGCCAAGAGGATTGAAAGTATCCCCACAACCATCGCCAATAACCCGAACAAAACATCCGTGGTCTTGACTTGAGTTCGGGTACGATCGAGTTGTTGGTCGATCAGACGTTGTTCGGGCGACTCGGGCAGCGGCGGCGGTGTGGGAATGGTGACGGGCGACATATTTTACGATGCGGACGAGCCGATGGTCGAAATGGCCGAGGTACAGGAGCCCGACACGAAGGGGGCTTTACAATCCTAACGTAAGCGTTCTCGCCGGCGTAGAATTGGCAAACAATACGGTGGGCTCGGGCAATTGTCTTGTGATTGGTATATTCCCCGGAAAACGCCCTGCGCGGCTGGTGCTGCGTGTATTCCTATTATAAACGATCGGCGAACGTCGCTACCAAGTTCATGCCTCTACGATCCGCACTTCCCGTAGACGCCGTGCTTCCGGCGCTGATGGACGCCCTTCGGAAGCATCCAGCAGCCGTACTGCGAGCCCCGGCAGGCGCTGGAAAGACGACGCGCGTCCCCCCGGCATTGCTCGACGCTAGCTGGGCGAAGGGAGGGAACATTCTTGTGCTGCAACCTCGCCGGTTCGCCGCACGGGCTACAGCGCGGCGTATGGCCGTTGAGCGCGGTGAGTGTGTAGGGGCGACCATTGGCTACCAGGTGCGCTTTGATCGGAATATTGGCCCAAGTACGCGCGTCCACGTGATGACCGAAGGCGTTTTGCTGCGTAAGCTGCTCGACGATCCTTTTTTAGAGGACGTGGCGGTTGTTGTGTTTGATGAGTTCCACGAGCGAAGCCTGGAAGCCGACTTGGCGCTCGGTATGGTTCGTCGGATTCAAGAAACCGTCCGCCCCGAATTAAAGATTTTGGTCATGTCGGCCACCTTGGCTGCCGACCCCGTTGCAGCCTATTTAGGAGGCTGCCCGGTGGTCGAGTGCGAAGGCCGCATGTATCCAGTCCAAATCGAGTATTCCCCGCCAGGCGAGCGGGCGTCTTTAGCCGAGTTAGCGGTGCGCGGTGTGCAGCAGATGTTAAGCCTGACCGATGGCGACATTCTGGTGTTCCTGCCGGGCGTAGGCGAGATTCGCCAGACGGCGAATATGTTGGAGGGCCTATCGGCGATACGCGGAATGGCGGTCATGCCGCTATATGGCGACCTTCCCCCTGAACAACAAGACGCGGTGCTTGCGCCGATTGACCGACGCAAGATTGTCTTGGCGACCAATGTGGCCGAAACGTCGGTGACGATCGACGGCATTACTGGGGTGGTTGACACCGGTGCGGCGCGCGTGCTTTGGTACGATCCAGCCGTGGGCTTAGATCGACTCGAGCTGCGGCCGATTTCGCTCGCTTCAGCGCAGCAGCGCGCAGGACGAGCGGGACGCACTCGGCCTGGAGTATGCTTGCGAATGTGGCCGAGGGCCGCC
>CAYWIS010000064.1:22639-26939 GCA_964458385.1 uncultured Pirellulaceae bacterium | reverse complement strand
TGGCCCTGAGCCGGCAGGAAGCCCGACTTTACGAAGGCAACCGCGACGCGCTGGACCCGGTGGAATTGATCAATGTTCCGGCGACCATTGAGGAGGCGTTGGAGGTGGACCTGGTCCGGGGACCGCATCAGGTCATCGGCACGTACGGTGCAAGAACCGGCGCGGGCGGAGGGCCAATCCACTTCGGCAGTGACCCGCAGAACGAACAAAGCGAAATCAATCGCGACCGGTTCTTCCGGCTCGTCGATCGCGGGATCCTTGAAAACCATTCCCGCCCCTCGGGCTTGCCGCTGTTGCTCGCGGCCTTGCCGGAAACTCAGGCTTCGTTCCGAAGGATCAGCAATAATCCGTTTTTGACGCCTGTCGGTATCGAGGCGAACCCCAGCGCTCTCAGCCTCGAACAGTTACGCAAGCAAGCGTGGAAGGAGATCGAACCACTCTACCTGGCTCGCCTCGAAGAGTTGAAAGAACGATTCCTTACCGCACAAGCGCGGCACATGGGATCGGCGGATCTTTCTGATGTCGCGAAGGCGGCGGTGGCGGGACGTGTCGAGACGCTTCTCGTCGACGCCGACCAGGTCATTCCCGGCGCATTCGACCGAACTTCGGGCGCAATCGAACTGGGTGTGGAAGCGCCCGCCCATGTAGACGATCTGCTCGACGATGTGGCCGAAGAGGTGCTGGCCAAGGCTGGCGAGGTGGTTATCGTCCCGGGTGAACGCATGCCGACCCGTTCGGGATTGGCGGCCACGTATCGGTTCTAGGCGGACTCGTCGGCGGCGCATGTTCGCTCCCGGCTATCGCCGCGAGCTTTTTCATCCAAGCACCCTTTGCAGGAGTCATGGCTATGAGCACAGCAACGAATTCACGAACGAAATTCTTCACGCGTAACGATCTTTCGCCCGAGGTGCGTGAGAAGATGGTCGGTCTCCTCAATCAGCATCTGGCGGATCTCTTTGACCTATACAGTCAAACCAAGCAGGCGCACTGGAACGTCAAAGGCCCACAGTTTCATTCGCTCCATGAACTGTTCGACAAGTTGGCTCAAGAGCTAGCAGCCTACGCCGATGCAGTGGCGGAGCGGGCCACAGCTCTAGGAGGGTTGGCTTTGGGAACCGTGCGGCTATCGGCGGCGAACTCACGGCTGCCGGAGTACGATTTAGACGTGACCGACAGCCTTCCCACCGTGGAATTACTGGCTGACCGCTATGCTTCGCTCGCCGGCAGTATGCGGCAGGCGATCGACCTTGCTCAAACGCACGGCGACGCCGATACCGCCGACTTGTTTACCGAGATTTCTCGGGGCTTGGACAAAGCCCTGTGGTTTCTTGAGGCCCACCTGCAATCGTCGTGAGGTCCCCGCAAGCCGTCAGGAAATTCCTGATGCAGCTACCTTGGAACGGCCGTTCTCGCTTACGCCTTAACGGCCGATGTCAAACGTCTTTTTCTTAAGGAGGTTGATCATGTCTTCTTTACGATGGTATCGGATGCCCCGGTTAGTGGCTCTTCACGCACGACGTCCTGTACTCGAAGCCGCCCGCGCTATCGAGAAGAACAACATCGGCGCCGTCGTAGTGCAGGAACAAGGGTGCGTCGTGGGAATTGTGACGGATCGGGACCTTGCACTTCGTGTGGTAGCGCGCGGCCTCGATCCGAATGTGACCACAATCGCCGAAGTCATGACGTCGCCCGTGGTGACGTTGTCGCCCAACGATAGCCATAGCGCCGCCATTCAATTGATGAAGCAGCGCAATGTCCGCCGTATCCCCTTGGTGGAGGACGGCCGACTGGCGGGCATTGTAACGCTCGATGACCTGATCCTGGATGAAGCCGCTCCCCTGGAGGAAGTGGCCGAAGTCATCGAATCGCAAATTGGCGCAGGAGGCCCAACCACCTCGCTTCGAGCGCCGAGCGCGCGACGCCGAATGGCGCGAGCGCAAGCCACCTATGGACGGTTAGTGAACCGTGTGCGCGAAGAGACAGGGTTGGAAACGTCGGATGAAGCGGAGGCGGCTCTGGAAGTCGTGCTCGAATCACTTGTGCGGCGACTCACGCCGGATGAAGCAGACGATCTTATTGCGCAGCTCCCCTCGTTGATCCAGCCTTCGCTGCGTGCGTTGTGCACCGGTCCTGACAAGAACATCACGCGATATACGATCGAATCGGAGCTCAGCGACCGCCTTGGGATCGACGCGCAGCGTGCGGCGCAACTCGTAACGGCCGTAGGCGCTTGCCTCACGCAACTCGTCACTCCTGGGGAAATCGAAGATGTGCGAGGCCAACTTCCGGAAGAGATGCGAAGCATTTTTGAAGAAACGGTCACGTCCGGATCCTAATTGGTTGTGTCCGACGAACACCACCAGGCAACCGAAGCGTAATGGCGCCTAACCTCCTTGTTGTCACCGGCGAGCAATTGGTGTGCATCCAGGCGCACAATGGCCGCTGGCGTGCGTCGAAGCTAACCAGCGGCCCGCGGATGCAGTGCCTGGCGGTCGATATGCGCAATCTTGCGCACCTCTACGCTGGCTCTCGTGGTGATGGGGTCTGGAAGAGCGCCGACGGCGGCCACACGTGGGCGCAGTTGCCGTTCCCCGAACCCGACGTGTTTGCGTTGGCGGTTAGCCCGATGGATGGCGCCGTTTACGCTGGGACAGAGCCCAGCAAGCTATTCGTCAGTCGCGATGAGGGAATGTCCTGGAGAGAGCTAAAGGCCCTGCAGCACATTCCGTCGCGTCCGACCTGGAGTTTTCCCCCGCGTCCTTGGACCCATCACGTGCGGGCGATCGCCCCCAGCCCGCACGACGCCCAACTACTCCTGGTTGGGATCGAACTCGGCGGTTTGATGCGCAGTGCAGATGGGGGCGAAACCTGGAGCGACCACCGGCCAGGCGCACAAAAGGACGTTCACACATTGGCTTGGCATCCGATCGCGCCCGGCCGAGCTTATGAAGCGGGCGGGGGCGGCGCAGCTTGGAGTCGCGACGGCGGAATTACTTGGCAGGCAGCCGACGAAGGCCGCGACCGCCACTACACCTGGGGGCTGGCCGTTGATCCAAACGATCCCGACTGCTGGTATGTTTCGGCGAACCCGAGAGCGCGGCTTGCTCATTACGGCGGGGAGAGCGCTGACGCGTTGATCTATCGCTGGCGTGGCGACGGTCCTTGGGAGCCACTGAGTGGCGGATTGCCTCAACCGCTCGACAGTTTTCCTTACGCGTTAACGTCTGGCTCAGGCTGGCTGTTCGCCGGTTTGGGCGATGGACGGATCTACGGAAGTCAAGACTGTGGCGATCACTGGGAGTTGTTGGACGTTGAAGGCGATTCACCGAACAGCGTGAAAGCGTTGACCCTGATCCCGTAGGCCGAATCCCCAAGGCAAGAACGCACGGTGGCAAAATTAGAGGACCAATCGGGCCAGTGTAAACCCATCATGAGCGAACTGCAGCACCCGAATCCAGCCCAAACATATGAACGCTATTTTGGCCCCACGATTGCCGATCCTTGGACGCGTGTGCTGCTCGAATACACCGACGTACAACCGCGTCAGCATGTATTGGATTTGGCGTGCGGAACCGGCAGCGTCGCGCGGCATATTGCGCCGCTGGTTGGAACGGAAGGGAAAGTCGTCGCACTCGACATAAATCCGGAAATGTTGGCCGTGGGCCAGACGCTACCGGCGCCTTCCGGCGCGACGATCGAATGGTGGGAAGGAAGCGCCGTCGCAATCGATTTGCCAAGCGCGATCTTTGATCTCGTGGTGTGCCAGCAAGGCTTGCAGTTCTTTACAGACCGCGCCGCCTCGCTACGCGAAACGCGCCGGGTATTGGCCGATGGTGGGCGAGTGGTCCTGAGCGTGTGGCAGGGACTCCAACTTCATCCGCTTTACGAGGCGTTGTTCGAAGCAACCACCCGACGCCTGGACGCAAATCTTACGAATGTGGCGACACCTTTCTCGCTCGGAGACGCCGAGGAATTGCGCGCCCTGCTGAACGAAGCCGGTTTTCACACCGTGAAGGTGACTCCGCGATCGATCGACGTCCACCTTCCTGCGCCTGCCGAATTTGTACAGCGAACGGTGTTGGGAGCCGCGACTTCCGTGCCGACCTTCGCCCAACTCGACACTGCCGGACGTTCCGCCCTTGTGGAGTCCGTCTCCCAGGAAATTGGAACCGTTGTGCAGCGTTACCAGGACGGAAACAGGCTAACATTTCCGATGTTCAGCCATATCGCCGTTGCTTACGCGTAGCTCTGCGTCCATGTGAAGTTCACTGTGTCTCATTCAACAAGGAAATAAAGGAGC
>CAYWIS010000064.1:13908-22629 GCA_964458385.1 uncultured Pirellulaceae bacterium | reverse complement strand
GTTGTGGAAAAGCCCATTCCCGATCCGGGCCCGAACGACGCCATCGTCAAGACAACGGCAGCGCTCATTTGCACGTCGGATACGCACACCGTGGCGGGAGCGTTGGGCGACCGCACGAACCTCACGCTAGGACACGAGGCCGTAGGCGTCATTGCTAAGCTCGGAAGCGCGGTAACGGGTTTTCAGGAGGGAGACCGTGTGTTAGTTAACGCCATTACGCCCTGCTATCACTGCGAAAATTGTTTGCGCGGGTTTACTTCTCAATGCGGGCAGCTCCTTGGCGGCTGGAAGTTCGCCAACGTCAAAGATGGCAACCTGGCTGAATACTTCCACGTCAATGACGCTCGTGCGAACTTGGCGCCTATTCCCGACGACCTAAGCGATGAACAAGCATGTTATTGCGCCGACATGCTGTCCACGGGCTTCATGGGCGCCGAGTACGCAAACATTCCTATCGGTGGAGCGGTGGCCGTTTTCGCTCAGGGCCCCGTTGGGCTGATGGCTACGGTGGGCGCACGGCTCTTGGGAGCGGGGCTTGTCATCGGCGTGGAGAGCGACCCCAAACGCAAAGAACTGGCGCGACGCTTTGGCGCCGATGTGGTCGTCGACTTCAAGGAGCAAGACCCTGTCCAAGCCATTCTCGACCTGACAGGGGGCCAAGGAGTCGATTCAGCCATCGAGGCCCTTGGAGCTCCGACCACCTTTGCAGCCTGCATTCGTGTGACTCGCCCGGGCGGCACGATCTCGAATATCGGTTATCACGGCGACGGAGAAACTGTCCCCATTCCCCGGCTGGAGTGGGGCGTCGGCATGGGAGACAAAACCATCCGCACGGGGCTTTGCCCTGGAGGCGCCGAGCGAATGAAGCGACTTATGCGTCTCATTCAAGGCGGACGTGTGGATCCCACGCCGCTGACAAGCCATCGCTTTTCGTTCGATCAGGTGGAAAGAGCGTTTCACATGATGCAGACCAAGGAAGACGGCATGATCAAGCCGCTCATTCTCTTCGAGGGTTAGAGCATCCCTGATCGTCCTGATGTTCGCCTGGGGAGCCTGTCCCCAGCCAGGCTCCTGGCGATTCCGTGAACCCGTCCTCTTGCATGGTGCGTATCTTTGTAGGGCCACTACTCTTGGACCGTACCCAAGGGTCAAGGCGTTGTCTTTCGCAAACCATGTTGCCAAAGCAAGTTGAAACGCACCAACCGAGAATGGACGCAGTTCCTAAGTGGCAAAGGAATGGTTGAAAGGAAACAGAGGCCGCGTGAATCAAGCGAACGCACTTTTGCGACCGCCAAATGCGACCCATCGGGCCAATAATTTAGCCCCGTTCCAGTTCCGTGATGGGCCAGCTACACTCGTCGGCGGTGGCATGGCCCGTGTCGATATGAGTGGACGCCGAGTAAGGCGAAACGATGGCGGATACGAAGCCAAACAAGTTGGATACACCGGGCGCCGGCGGCCGCGCCGTTGGCTGGGCGTGCGCGTTCCCACTTTTGGCTCTGACCGTATACTTCGCCAGACACGTACCTACGGTCGCGTTGGGTAAAACCTTTCACGTCCAATGGAAGTGGGCGCCGACGTTGGGTGTGAATCTGTCCTTCACACTCGACGGATTGAGCTTGCTATTTGCGCTGCTCATCTGCGGCATTGGCGCGCTCGTCATGATCTATGCGGGTGGGTATATGGCTGGGCGGCCGTACCTGGGCCGCTTCTTCGCCCTCCTGCTGCTATTCATGGTCTCGATGCTGGGGCTAGTGCTCGCCGACAACTTGCTGCTGCTCTACGTCTTCTGGGAACTGACGAGCCTTTGCTCCTACTTTCTGATTGGTTTTGAGAACGAACGGGCTAAGGCCCGCGCGGCGGCGTTGCAGGCGTTATTAGTCACGGGAGGGGGCGGTTTGGCGCTGCTGGCCGGGGTCATTCTGTTGAGGCAGATGGGCGGAAGTTGGGAAATATCCGCGCTGCTGCACGAGAGCGACGCGTTACGCTCGCACTCGCTGTACACGGCGGCCCTGGTGTTGATCTTGTGTGGAGCCTTCACTAAATCGGCGCAGTTTCCCTTCCATTTCTGGCTGCCCGGGGCGATGGAAGCCCCAACCCCGGTGAGCGCCTACCTTCATTCGGCGACGATGGTCAAGGCAGGCGTGTACCTTCTGGCAAGGCTTAGCCCTGCTCTTGGCGGCTCTAACGTGTGGTTAGTGAGCGTCGCAGGTGCGGGCGGAGTCACCATGCTAGTGGGCGCATGGCTAGCGCTGACGCAATCGGACCTCAAGCGCATCCTGGCCTATACGACCGTCAGTTCGCTGGGCATGTTGATGTTCCTGCTGGGGTTAGGCGAAACCCTGGCGATTCGAGCGGCGATGGCGTACCTTCTGGGGCATGCCCTGTACAAAGGGGCCCTCTTCTTCGTCGCCGGCGCCGTCGACCACGAAACGGGAACGCGCGATCTTGCGCACCTCAGCGGGCTTGGCCGAGTGATGCCCTTCACGGCCCTCGCGGCCGGAGTCGCCGCGCTGTCGATGGCCGGTTTGCCGCCGCTGTTCGGTTTCATTGCCAAAGAACTGTCGTACGAGGCGACGCTGCACGCACCCGCGGCGATTTTGGCAACAGCCACGGCCGTCGTGGTGAACATCTTGGTTGTCGCCGCCGCGGGTTTGGTCGGTTTCCGGCCATTTTTTGGCAAAGCGCGCTCCACTCCCCGTCCCGCACACGAAGCGCCGTTCAATCTGTTGCTGGGGCCGCTTTTGTTGTCGGGGGCGAGTATCGCGTTTGGTCTTTGGCCGGAATGGGGGGCCGATGGGCTGGTGTCCGCCGCCAGCGCCTCGATTCTCGCACGGCCTGAGACCATCCACTTAGCGCTGTGGCACGGGCTGACGCCGGCGTTTGCCCTGAGCGTTCTCACGCTTGCTTGCGGCATTGGCGTTTATGCGGGACGCGGCCTAATCGAAAAGGCATGGTCACTCTGGGGCTCCGCCGCAAATTGGGGCCCGGCCGGTTGGTATGAACTGGCGCTGAATGGCCTCAACGCGCTGGCGCTCGGCCAAACGAGGCTGCTCCAGAGCGGTTATCTGCGGTACTACCTCATGATCACCATGGCCGCAACGGTTGGGCTGGTGGGTTATGTCTTGGTGGGCCGGGGGGAACTGACAACGACCGTCGATTGGAGAGATGTGCGTCTCTATGAGGTGGGGCTCGTCGTACTCATGTTGCTTGCGGTGCTGACGGCGTTACTGTCCGAGGGGCGATTGACCGCCATTGCGGCGTTGGGCGTCGTCGGCTACAGCGTGGCGCTGGTTTTCGTGTTGTTCGGCGCGCCAGACTTGGCGATGACGCAGTTCCTCGTCGAGACCCTCACCGTCATTCTGTTCGTGCTAGTGTTCTACCATCTGCCGGAATCGCGAATTGTGTCTGGCAAGGTGGCTCGGTGGCGAGACGCCGTCCTCGCCATAACGGTCGGCGCCCTCATGAGCACCCTTGTGCTGGTCGGCATCCCCGAAAATTACCAACCCATCTCGACGTACTTTGAGGAGAACAGCGTTGCGCTTGGCCACGGCCGGAATGTGGTGAACGTGCTCCTTGTCGATTTCCGCGCATTTGACACACTTGGAGAGATTACGGTCCTGTCGGTGGCCGCAGTTGGGGTGTATGCGCTGCTCAAGCTGCGTCGAAGCGCCGACGGCGCCAGCCTTGTACACAAAACAGAGAAGGCCATCTCGGGCGAACCAACGCATGCGCAGAACGGAGACGCCTTGCCGCAAGAAGCGCTGAGTGGCACGATGCAATGGACGGAAGCCCAAGCGACAACCTCGTTCATTCTGCGCCCGGCAACCCGTTTACTGTTCCCGCTGCTCCTCTTGTTCTCTGTCTTCCTGCTGCTCCGCGGCCACAATGAACCCGGCGGAGGGTTCAGCGCGGCTTTGGTGACGGCGTCCGCCTTTATCCTTTATCGGTTCGCCTTCGGCGTACAAGCGACGCGGCGCGTCTTGTCCAGAAGCACGTTGTCGCTCTCGGGCGCTGGCCTTCTGGTGGCTATGGGAAGCGGAGTGTTGGCTCTCTTTGAGGGGCAGCCTCTGATGACGGGTCTTTGGGGGCAGGCGGCCGTTCCAGGGTTTGGCAAACTTCATGTGGGAACGCCGCTTCTTTTTGATATCGGAGTCTACTTAACGGTGGTCGGGGTGACTCTGTCGATTATCCTTCCCCTGGCTGAGGAGTGACATGGCGTCGATGTTGGCCTTAGTCGTGGGCTGCCTGTACGCCGCTGGCCTCTACATGATGCTGCGTCGCAGCTTGTTCAAGCTGATCCTGGGACTCGTGCTCCTCTCGCACGGGGCCAACCTGTTGATCTTCACCGTCGGCGGCCTGACGCGCGGACGCCCGCCCATCGTTGCGCCCGACGCGACGGCGCCAGAGTCGCCTTCGGCCGATCCGTTGCCTCAAGCCCTGATCCTGACAGCCATCGTTATCGGCTTCGCCGTGCTTGCCTTCTCCCTTGTGCTGTTCCACCGGGGATACCAGACCTTCGGCAGCGACGACCCGGATGATTTGAAGGTGAGCGAATAATGGACGACGTGCTGCTGGTCTTGCCTCTTCTGATTCCGCTGACGACCGCCGCCATTTCGTTCTTGGCCTGGCGTCGGAGATCAATGCACCGCGCGTTGGCGGTCACTGGCGCCGCGCTGTTGCTGGCGGCCGGTTTAGCGCTGCTTGTTCGCGTCTGGCTTCATGGCATTTGTGCAACGCAGGCGGGGGCCTGGCCTGCGCCGTTTGGCATTACTCTGGTCGCCGACCTGTTTAGCGCCATCATGGTGGTGCTGGCGGGCATCGTCGGCTTGGCGGTCATCGTGTTCTCGTTGAACATTATGGACCGCGGGCGTGAAGCCTTCGGCTACTACCCGCTGGTTCACGCGCTCTTACTAGGCGTGTGCGGGGCGTTCCTGACAGGCGACTTGTTCAATCTCTACGTCTGGTTCGAGGTCATGCTTATGGCCTCGTTTGTGCTGTTGGCTCTGGGCGGCGAGCGGGCACAACTGCACGGCGGCATTAAGTACGTCACGTTGAACCTGGTGTCGTCAGCCGTATTCCTGGCCGCGGTTGGCATCCTCTACGGCCTGACGGGCACGCTCAACATGGCGGACCTTGCCCGAAAGCTGGACGTGATGGGCCCGACAAACACAGTGACCGCCGTGGCAATGCTTTTCCTTGTCGCCTTTGGGATCAAGGCGGCAGTCTTCCCGCTGTTTTTTTGGCTTCCGGCTTCGTATCACACGCCGCCGGGAGCAGCGTCCGCGCTCTTTGCTGGTTTGCTTACAAAGGTCGGCGTGTACGCATTGATTCGCGTTTTCACCCTCCTGTTCGTCGGAGAGACGGCCTTCACGCACCTGCTGATCCTGGTGCTCTCGGGGCTGACCATGGTGACAGGAGTGCTTGGCGCCGTTGCCCAGCAGGAATTCCGACGCATCCTTTCCTTCCACATCATCAGCCAAATTGGCTACATGACCATGGGCTTGGGACTTGCCGGGCTGACCGACTCGCCAGCCCTGGCAGGACTGGCGTTGGCGGGCTCGATCTTTTACATCGCCCACCACATTATCGTGAAGACGAACCTGTTCCTGGTAAGCAGCGTAGCTCGGCGACTGTGTGGAACGTTCGAGCTGAAAGGCCAAGGGGGGCTTTATCAATCCCAGCCCTTGTTGACGATTCTGTTCCTGATTCCGGCCTTATCGCTGGCGGGGATCCCCCCCTTATCTGGCTTCTTCGCCAAGCTCTCGCTTGTGCAGGCCGGACTTAACGCAGGTCAATACGCGATCGCGGCCACCGCTCTTGCGGTGGGCTTGCTGACGCTATTCTCGATGACCAAAATCTGGGCGGAGGCCTTCTGGAAGCCCCTGCCTCACGATGCCGCTACAATCGCCGGGCAGCAAAATTTGGCCCCGGGGCAATTATCTCGGCTTCTGCTGCCGATCGGCGCGCTCGCGGCGCTCACCGTGGCCATTGGTTTGGGAGCCGAGTTCATTTTCGCGCTGGCCACGGGAGCGGCGGAACAACTGCTCCACCGTGAAGGATATATCCATGCCGTGCTAGGAGGAGCTCTATGAATTTGTTCTTATTGAACATCCTGCTGGCCGTGACGTGGGGGATGGCGACGGGCACGCTTACCGTTCCCAATTTGACCGTCGGCTTTGTGCTGGGATACCTGATACTGCGTTTTGCTCGGCCTGTCCTTGGGCCTTCACCCTACTTCACCAAGGCGCCTCTCACGCTACGTTTTTTTGTGCGCTACATTTGGGATTTGTTCCTGGCAAATCTGCGTGTGGCCTACGACGTGCTTGTGCCCGGCGCTTGGTCCAGTGCGCGCCCCGGTAGTTTAATTCCCCATCGGTTGGGACACGGAGCGGGGAACTCCTCTGGAGAACCACCTGCGTCGTTATTCGAGGGTCTGCGTGCTCCACTGATGGAGGAAACTTACGTATCTCCAGGCGTCGTGGCGATTCCGCTAGACGCTCGCACCGACGCCGAAATTACTCTGCTGGCCAACCTCATCACGCTGACCCCAGGAAGTGTAAGCCTGGACCTTTCTGAAGATCGCCGCCTGCTCTATGTCCACGCGATGTACATCGACGGCGGCGATATCGAAACATACCGGCGTTCGGTAAAGGAAGGCCTGGAACGACGCGTACTGGAGTTGCTGCGATGAGCCACGACAACTTGGCGACAGCACAAGGCGCCGCAGAGTTGGCCATCGTCATGATCGCGTTGGCGCTTTTTCTCACATTCATTCGTCTTGTCCGGGGACCGACGTTGCCCGATCGGGTCGTGGCCCTGGATCTTATCGGAGTCCAAACCGTAGGCATGATTGCTGCGTACGCCGTGGCCACAGACCGACCGGTTCTGCTGGACCCGGCCACCGTACTGGCGCTGGTGGGCTTCCTCGGCACCATAGCCTTCGCCAGCTACCTTGAAAGGCGAGCGCGTGATGAGT
The DNA here is from genome assembly GCA_964458385.1 of uncultured Pirellulaceae bacterium. Classification (GTDB taxonomy): domain Bacteria; phylum Planctomycetota; class Planctomycetia; order Pirellulales; family Pirellulaceae; genus JAHWKS01. Next base: position 15,650 of record CAYWIS010000064.1, on the reverse strand, counting down.
GAGCGGATTAGTGTCGTGCTGCTTGTGGTGGGCGGCCTCTTTATGCTTCTGGCAGGATTGGGCGTGCTGCGTTTGCCCGACCTCTTTATGCGGCTTCAGGCAGCCACCAAGGCTTCCACTCTCGGCGTAGGTTGTCTGCTGCTGGGGCTAGCCGTCCATTACCAGGAGCTGGGGATAACCACCCGGGCGGTGTTGGTCATCGCCTTCTTCGTCCTTACGGCGCCGGTCGGCGCGCATATGATTGCTCGCGCTGCATACGCGGTAGGCGTTCCTTTGTGGGCGGGGACTCTGACGGATGAACTGCGAGAACATCGAAGCGCCGCACGACTGCATATCCCAGAAGAACCGCCCGAATCGCCTAAGCGTCAGCCGCTTGAGTAGCAGGCCCTGCCCGATAGGTCCTCTCTTATCGGGGCAGGGCTGAACGCAATTGCATAACAGCCGGTCGAGACCTTCTCCACCGACCTTTCCCTTGCGAAAAGCGAACATCGACGCATGACGGCACAACTTACCACCGAGAAGCTAAACAGCCCGGTTCAGGAGCACATGCGCACGGACTTCGTCCAACTTTGTGAGGACATGACCGTCGCGCAAGCGTTGGACTCAATTCGGGAAAAGCAGCCGACGGGGCGAATCATCTACTTTTACGTCACCGACAAGGATGGCCGCCTGCGGGGCGTTGTCCCCACGCGCCGGCTGCTGTTGAGCCCGCGCGAAGAACGTCTGAAGGACATCATGATCAAGCCGGTCATCGCCATTCCCTATAACGCGACTCTTTTGGAAGCCTGTGAATTCTTCATCTTCCATAAGCTGCTGGCGTTCCCGGTGGTCGACGAAGAGCGCCGGATGATTGGGTTGGTCGATGTGGACTTGTACGCCCAAGAACTGAGCGATCTGGATCGACACGCCAGCCACAACGACCTGTTTCAATTAATCGGCGTTTACGCAACCGATGCCCGGCAAAGGTCCGTATTTACCCTCTTTCGGCGGCGTTTTCCTTGGCTCGTTGCAACTCTGGCGGGTGGATTACTGGCTGCGGTCATTTCGGACGCTTACTACCATGTGGCTTCCCGCGCTTTGGTCGTCCCTTTTATTCCGCTGGTGCTGGCGCTTGCCGACAGCGTTACCGCTCAATCCGTCAGCCTGGCCGTGCCGGTGCTTCGCGGTCGCACGCTCCCGCGCGGAGCACTAGCTCTCAAGATCAAGTTTGAGTTAGCCACCGGCGCCCTCCTGGGATTGGCGTGCGGGCTTATCGCCGGGATCGCTGTGTTCATCTGGAAGGGCGATCTTATTGCGATGTTCCATCTGCTGGTCAGTATCACCGCCAGCGTCGCCTGCGCAGCGGTCCTCGGGCTCGCCTTGCCCTACCTGTTTTACACCCTCAAACGCAACCCCCAGGTCGCCGCAGGACCACTTGCACTCGCCACAACCGACACCTTGACCTTGTTACTCTACTTCAATTTAGCCCGCTGGTTACTGGGGTAACGTTCCGTAGAAGCATCTCAAGCCGCATCGGGAAACAGGTCGAACGTCGAGTTGAAGCAGGCCGGAAAGTCTTACTTTCCGGCCATCATGTATGGTGAGCGATCACGGCGTATCGTCGCAGATTCCCACGGACCATCGTCCCGCGAAGCAGTGCGCCGCGCCCCCCGATGTTCGCACGATGGCCGATCCCACAATCTGTTCATCTCTCGGTGACGCCGATCGCCTGTTCGCCTTAAGTTGTGGGCCGCAACATAGGG
>CAYWIS010000064.1:9494-13898 GCA_964458385.1 uncultured Pirellulaceae bacterium | reverse complement strand
GCGGAGCTTAGATGACTCTTGACCCGAAACGAAGCCGGGTGTATTTTACCGCTTGGTTAAATGCCAACTTGGCTTTTTATGGCAGTGGATTCGCTCAGCCTGATCTTCGCGGCCTTAGCCGATCCGACCCGGCGAGCTATTCTCGCGCGGCTTGCAGTAGGAGAAGCTTCGGTCACCGAGTTGGCCCAACCCTTTCAGATGAGTTTGCCGGGCATTTCCAAACATCTCAAGGTGTTGGAGAGGGCTGGCCTGATCGCTCGCAGCCGCAAGGCGCAGTGGCGACCGTGCCGACTTAAACCCGGAGCGATTCAGGAAGTGGCCAAGTGGGCCGAGCAGTATCGCCCCTGTTGGGAAGATCCCTGCCAGTATCCCCAGTAGCGGCAACGCACGGCCGCAGGAACGAGCCGTCCTCTGCAAAGCGTCCGCCAGGATCGGCGGCGCAGGCGGCGCTACGGGAGGAAAAGGATGCCCACGAACATCGACGCCGGAGCCCAGGTGCGCAATCAGGTCGACGCCGTTTATCGCTCCGAGTCGCGCCGTGTGTTCGCCACACTCGTCCGCTTGTTGGGCGACTTCGACCTGGCCGAAGAAGCGCTGCACGACGCGTTTCTGGCCGCCGCTGAACATTGGCCCCGCGAGGGCGTACCGGCTAATCCGCGCGCATGGTTGGTGTCGGCGGGGCGATTCAAAGCCATCGACGCCATACGGCGACGAGCGCGGTTTGATGCTTCGTTAGCCGCTCTTGCAGAACAATGGGCCGTCGATGCACGCGATGCCGAACTTAACGACGAAGAGATTGAAGACGACCGCCTGCGGCTGATCTTCACCTGCTGCCATCCTGCGCTCCCGCCCGAAGCCCAAGTAGCGCTCACGTTGCGGGAAGTCTGCGGGTTAACCACCGAGGAAATCGCCCGCAGCTTTCTGACCTCTCCCGCCACCGTCGCCCAGCGGATTGTGCGCGCAAAAGCGAAGATCAAAAAGGCGGGCATCTCTTACCAGGTGCCAGCTCGGGCCGATCTGCCGGAACGGCTCGAATCGGTGCTGCGGGTGATTTACCTGGTGTACAACGAGGGCTACGCGGCCTCGGCGGGCGAATCGCTGACCCGAGCCGATTTGTCGGGCGAGGCGATCCGGCTGGGACGCTTGCTGACCGAGCTATTGCCCGAGCCTGAAGTGCAAGGCATGCTCGCCTTGATGCTATTGCAGGAATCACGGCGCGAAGCCCGCACTTCGCCCAGCGGCGACCTTGTGCTGCTGGAGGACCAAGACCGTTCGCGGTGGAACCGGGAGCAAATTGCCGAAGGTAAGACGCTTGTGGAGCAAGCGTTATCGTCCCAGCGATTTGGCCCATACACGGTGCAGGCGGCGATTGCCGCAGTTCACGCCGAGGCGCCCACGGCGGACGCCACCGACTGGGGGCAGATCGTGGCTCTTTACACCGTGCTGGCTCGGATGGCGCCCTCGCCGGTCGTTGAACTGAACCGGGCAGTGGCCATCGCCATGCGGGATGGCCCCCAGGCCGGCCTGACGCTCATCGACGCCATTTTGAATCGTGGTGAGTTAACCGATTATCACTTGGCCCATGCAGCCCGGGCGGATTTGTGCCGGCGGCTCGGCAAGTTCGCAGAAGCGCGGGACGCCTACAGCCGAGCTATCGCCCTGACTCAACAGGAACCCGAACGCCGATTTCTGGAACGCCGCCGTAATGAATTGCCCATTTGATCGCTGAGCCGGCGTTCAAAAGTCCTTGTCTTTTCTTCGGTTGCGCGCTTGACGCACCTGGCCGAAGGTGGTCGGCCAAGTTTTTTCTCTATTTGGGCGGCGATTGTCGATTTCGCACGCCGACAAACGACTATCTCATGAAACAACCACCTTTCGGAGTTCACACCATGCGATTCCTGATTCTGATTAAAGCCACCAAAGACACCGAAGCGGGCGTTATGCCTGACGAAAAACTCTTCGCCGAAATGGGGAAGTACAACGAAGAACTGGTTAAAGCCGGCATTCTCTTAGGTGGCGAAGGTCTGCACCCCAGTTCTCAGGGAGCCCGCGTCCGCTTCCAAGGGGACGAGCGAACCGTAACCTTTGGCCCCTTTGCCGAAACCAACCAGTTGATCGCTGGCTTTTGGATCTGGCAAGTCAAGTCACTCGACGAGGCGATCGCATGGGTCAAGCGTTGTCCCAACCCTACCGGCTTTGAGTCGGAAATTGAGATTCGCCGAATTTTCGAGGCGGACGATTTTGGCGAGACCCTCACGCCCGAACTGCGAGAACAAGAGGAACGGTTGCGCGCCCAGACCTTCCACCTCGATCCGCCGCGGTATGAAGAAGGGCGCGAACTGCTGATTGCGGGGCTCAACGCCACCTACACCTTCGCCGAGCGAAACAAGATCCCCGCGCAATGGGCGCGCATGGCGCCGCACTTAGGCAACACTCCGGGGCAACAAGGGACGACAACATATGGCGTCTGCTGGAATTACCAGCCCGGCTGCGGCTTTGACTATCTGTCGGGCGTCGAGGTGAACGATACGTCTAAGCTGCCTGAGGGTTTCACACACGTCCGCATTCCCGCAACCCGGTACGCCGTGTTCACTCATCGGGAGCACATCTCGTCACTGGGCAAAACGCTCGATGCGATCTGGTCCAAGTGGCTTCCCAACTCGGGACACCAACCAGCCAATTCGCCCAGCTTTGAACGCTATACCGAGCGTTTCGATCCGCAGAGCGGTCTAGGAGAAGTGGAGATTTGGATTCCGCTCCAAGCCTAAATCATTTCCTGGCGGCGAGCCAAAGGGTCGCCGCTTCCATCGAAGTTCTCATCCTTAACGCCAATCTTCCAAGTCATGTACAACTCCAAGATTGCTCCCTGTTTATGGTTCGATAACCAAGCCGAAGAAGCCGCGAACTTTTACATCGGCGTCTTTAAGAACTCCAAGATTACTCGGGTAACGCGATACATCGACGTGGGGCAAGAAATCCACGGCAAACCGCCAGGATCGGTCCTGTCGGTAGCTTTCGAACTCAACGGGCAACCCTTTACCGCGATCAACGGCGGCCCCATGTTCCAGTTCAACGAAGCCATTTCGCTCCAGGTTCCCTGCCATACGCAGGAAGAAGTGGACTACTACTGGGACAAACTTTCAGAAGGAGGCGACGAACGCGCGCAACAATGCGGTTGGTTGAAGGACCGGTTCGGAGTTTCGTGGCAAGTGACGCCAACGGTGCTGTTGGAAATGCTCAACGATTCCGACGCCGAGAAAGCCCGGCGGGTGATGGCGGCCATGTTCACCATGAAGAAGTTCGACATCGCCGCGCTCCAGCGGGCGTACGATCGTGCTTCGTAAACGGCGCCATGCACTGCGGCGTGACGTGAAAGGCTTGTTAACAAATCTTTATCTACCCTTTGTTTTCCCAACTGCCATGTCTCGAAAAATTTTCGTCAATTTGCCTGTCCAAGATTTGAACCGCTCGCAAGCGTTCTTCCAAGCGTTGGGTTTCTCGTTTAATCCGCAATTCACCGATGAAACCGCCGCCTGCATGGTCATCAGCGACGATATCTACGCCATGCTCCTGACGCACAAGAAGTTCCAGATGTTTACGCCCAACGAAATCTGCGACGCCACCAAGTCCACCGAGGTGCTAATAGCTCTTAGCTGCGAAAACCGGCAGGAGGTGACCGATCTGGTTGAGAAGGCGCTAGCGGCCGGAGGACGACGATACAGCGAACCCAAGGATTACGGATTTATGTACCAAGATGGCTTTCAGGATCCCGACGGACATATCTGGGAAGTTTTCTACATGGACCCGGCGGTAGTTCAGCAAGGCAATTAACGTGCGGTCCGCTGTAGATGAGTTTTTCGTTCCCGGCGGCGGCGAGCCGCCCTTTCCCCAAAGACACGATGCAAGTTCACCCCTATCTGTTCTTTGACGGCCGCTGCGAGGAAGCGTTGGAGTTTTACCAAACAGCGCTGGGGGCCGAAGTGGTTCATCTACTCCGCTTTCGCGAGAGTCCTGAACCAACCATGATTCCGCCCGGCGCGGAAGACAAGGTCATGCACGCCAGTTTTCGTATTGGCGACAGCATCATCCTGGCGTCTGACGGAGAGTGCCAAAACCGCCCCGCCTTCCAAGGCTTTGCACTCTCGCTGATGCCGCCCGACGACGCCACGGGCGAACGTCTGTTCGCCGTGCTAAGCGAAGGCGGACAGGTGGTTATGCCGATGGCCCAGACCTTCTTCGCTTCGCGTTTTGGTATGGTCACCGACCGCTTTGGCGTGATGTGGTTGATCGTCGTGGCGTCCGACCCTAACAAGAACTCGTAATCCTCAACCTCTTAGGAGTAAACGACCATGAAATACATGCTGCTGATCTACACCGACGAGCAAGCCTGGACTGACGCCGAAC
>CAYWIS010000064.1:0-9484 GCA_964458385.1 uncultured Pirellulaceae bacterium | reverse complement strand
ACGCGAGCAATGCTACGTTGAATCAACACAACTAACGCACGAGCTGCACGCGAAGGGGCAGTACCTGTCGGCGAATCCGCTGCACCCCGTTTCTACGGCCACAAGCGTCAGGGTGCGCAATGGCAAGCGTCTGGTGACCGATGGTCCTTTTGCCGAAACGCGGGAACAACTTGGCGGCTATTTTCTCGTCGAGGCCAAGGACCTGGACGAAGCATTGGATATTGCCGCCCGCATTCCCGGCGCCCGCAAGGGCACGGTGGAAGTCCGTCCTGTGCTAGAGATTCCCGGCTTGCCAGGCTCTTGTCCCAGCAGCGCGTCGTCCGTCGCCGCCTCCTAACTGCGATTCGAAGTTATCGGGCCGATCGTCAACAACTGGCCCAGGTTTCGATTACGGCGACGCGCGACGCCGTAATAACGGAGTTGTTCCCTATCGAGACGGCAAGCGCCGTCGCTATCTCTACAGCGGGTTAGATATGCACAGCGAACCGCAACAAGAACATCGTTGGTTACAAAAACTGATCGGCGAGTGGACAACCGAACATACGGCTCCGACGGCGCCCGACGCGTCTGCGGAGAACATGCAAGGGCGCGAATCCGTGCGGTCGCTAGGCGATCTTTGGGTGCTGTGCGAGGGTGAAGGCGAAATGCCGGGTGGTGGAATCGCCCGAAGCCTCATGACGCTCGGCTACGACCCTACCCGACAGCGATTCGTCGGCTCGTTCGTCGCTTCGATGATGACGCACTTGTGGGTGTACGAGGGCGAACTGGATGCAGCCGGCAAGGTGCTGACCTTGAACACGGTCGGCCCCAAGTTCGATGGTGAAGGCATGGCGAACTACCGGGACGTCATCGAGTTCCACGACGATAATTACCGCACACTCTCGGCCTATGTGCAGGACGACAACGGGCAGTGGCAACGCATGTTTGTCGCCCATTACCGCCGCAAGTAAACCACGGCGGCCGGGGCGCAATGCAGCCGTACCTGGCGTTTGCGCCATTTCTTGCCGTCGCAGCCGCAATCGCTGCTGCGGCGTCTCTTCACTCCAGGCGGCCGCGGGCCGCCATGCCCCAGGAGCAATACCCCTATGAGTCAAGTTCGGGTTTTGGTCGGCACGCGCAAGGGCGCATTCATCCTGACCGCCGATGGCCAACGCAAAAAGTGGGACATCAACGGCCCGCTGTTCGCCGGCTGGGAGATGTACCACATCAAAGGCTCGCCGGTCGATCCGAATCGGATTTACGCTTCGCAGTCGAGCAGTTGGTTTGGCCAGGTGATTCAACGCTCCAACGACGGCGGAAAAACGTGGGAGCCGGTCGGAAACCAGTTCGCCTACGAAGGCGAAGTCGGCACACATCTGTGGTACGACGGCACCTCGCGGCCGTGGGAGTTCAAACGCATCTGGCACTTGGAGCCATCGCTGGACGATCCCGACACGGTCTACGCCGGGGCCGAAGACGCCGCAATCTTTCGCACCACCGACGGAGGCCAGACGTGGCACGAGCTGCCCGGTCTGCGTGGCCACGGTTCGGGCAACTACTGGCAACCCGGCGCCGGCGGGATGGCCGTGCACACCATCTTGTTGGATCCTGCGAACCGCCAGCGGATCTTCGTCGCCATCTCGGCCGCGGGCGCCTTCCGCACCGATGACGGCGGCGTCACTTGGCGGCCGATCAATCGCGGCCTGAACTCGCAGTACGTGCTTCCCGACCCAGACGCCGAAGTCGGCCATTGTGTGCACCGCATCGCCATGCACCCGGCGCGGCCCCACGTGCTGTTCATGCAGAAACACTGGGACGTGATGCGCAGCGACGACGCGGGCGACTCCTGGCACGAGATCAGCGGCAATCTTCCCAGCGACTTCGGGTTCCCCATTGAAGTCCACGCGCACGAGCCCGACACCGTCTATGTAACGCCGATCAAGAGCGATTCGGAGCACTTCCCGCCCGATGGCAGACTCCGCGTGTACCGCAGCCGCACCGGCGGGCACGAATGGGAGCCGCTTACGCAAGGGTTGCCGCAAAGTAACTGCTACGTGAACGTCCTGCGCGACGCAATGGCCGTCGATACGCTCGATTCCTGCGGCGTGTATTTCGGCACTACCGGCGGTCAGGTGTATGTTTCAACCGACTCGGGCGACACCTGGAACGCCATCGTTCGCGATCTTCCCCCCGTACTGTCGGTCGAGGTTCAAACGCTTACCTAACACGGCCCCGAACGGCCGTACATTACGGTTCAATGCGGCCAGGCCGACAGGCGGCAGAGGCCCCTGAGTCAGCATGCGCGATTTTCGGCCCATCGGCCAAGGCTGCCGTGGAAGAGATGTGTTTCCTTGAGGAGGCGTTCTGCGTGCTACAAGCAATGATTCGAGTCTGGCTTCCGTATCATCTTCGCAATCTGGCGGGGATTGAGGGCGAGGTGCAACTAGAGTTAGAAGGCGCCGTCACGCAGCGGACCGTGCTTGACGCGTTGGAAACGCGCTACCCGATGCTTCGCGGCACGATTCGCGACCATACGACGGCGAAGCGACGCCCGTTTATCCGCTTCTTCGCCCTGGAGCAGGACCTGTCGAATGACGCTCCCGACGCTCCCTTACCGCGGGAGGTGGCGTCCGGCGAGGAGCCGTTTTGCGTCATTGGCGCCCTAGCGGGTGGTTAGCGTCTGGGCCTTATTGCGGCGACTTCGCGCCGACGGAGAAAGTCGCCAAGATAGCAGAAGGCTGGCGAAGGACGCCGCCACAATCCTTGAATCAGGTGCTTCGATGAACGACGAACGACCCGTAAGTGAAGATCGCCCAGCGGTGGATGTCTCGCTGTTGTTGGTGCGCGTTATTGTGGGCATTATCTTTGCAGCCCACGGAGCGCAAAAGATGTTTGGCGCTTTTGGCGGTATTGGGTTAAACGCCTTCGTAGAGATGATGGGCCCGATTGGGTATCTGGTTGCAATCGGCGAGTTCTTCGGTGGGCTGGGGTTAGTGGTCGGGTTCCTAACGCGGTTTTCGGCGGCCTCACTCATTGTAATTATGCTGGGCGCCATTTTTATGGTTCACGGCCAGCATGGATTCTTCCTGGGGCAAGACCCACAAGCCGCGGGGTTTGAATACAATCTGGCCCTAATTGGGCTGCTGTTGCCTATCTTGATTATCGGCCCCGGCCGGTATTCAATTGGCCGGCTGTTTTTGCCGCGTTCCTCGCGCACGGGCCGCCCCATCATCGGCCTGGAGTAACGTTTGCACTCGGCGCCCCTGGCCAACGCACTCTGGGCGTCGCAGTGAACGCGTTGCAGTTTTGGCGGATTCTTTTCGCCTTTTGGGCGGCAGAGCTCTTTCGACGTCGGAAGGCGTTCATCGCCTGAAGTTCTTCAACGCCGATCGTAATACAACACCCCGGACAAAGCGGAGGCGCTTTCGCTTTGTCCGGGGCGTATCCTCCGCAGCGACCTATCGACCGGCAAGCGTTCGCAACGACGCCGGCTCGAAACGTCAGTGGCAATGCGGAAAATAGTAATGCGGGAAGTAATCGTAGTGCCGGTGGATGTGCAGCTTGTAATACGGCTCCACATGGACATGCACACGATGACGATAAATCGGCGCATAGTCGTAATGGTAAATCCCATAACCGTAGTCGCCAGCCTCTGCCGTGGCGGGGGCGCCTAGAGACATCGTCCCCCACACGCCCGCCAAAGCCGCCATAGCCAGCACCGCTCGAATCGTGATCCGCTTGAACATGCTTGTGAGTTCCTTCCAACGTAAAGGCAAGAGTGAAATGATCGGCGATGCTCATCATCGCCTTCCTGCCAAGCGGAAATAGCTGGCCGATGTTACGCCGCCCTGTGGAAAATTGCGTCGGGGCGCGGCCGTAACCGAGAACCGCAGAGTTCTTGACCTTGCGGACCTACATTGTGCGAGCCGCTCGGGGTATGTTGACGGCAACCGCTCTGGACGCACGAGCGGCGCACCGAATCTTTCCTGCAGGCGTCCTCCATGAATGAATTTGGCTTTGTCCGGCTAACGGCGGCGACCATTAAGACCTCGGTCGCTAACCCGCAAGCGAACACGAACGAAATCCTTGCCGTCTTAGCCCAGGTGGACGATAGCGATGTCGTGCTGTTCCCGGAGCTGGCGGTCACCGGCTACACCTGTGGCGACCTGTTCAACCAGTCGGCGCTTTTAGAGGCGAGCGTGGCGGCCGTCCTTCGCATCGCTCAAGCAACTCGTAACCGGCAACAACTCGTCGTGGTCGGCCTACCCATGGCGGTCCGCAACAGCCTGTACAACTGCGCGGCGATTGTATGCAAGGGCCAGGTGTTAGGCATTGTGCCCAAGCAGTTCATACCGAACTACAAAGAGTTTTACGAGAGCCGCTGGTTCAGTTCGGCGGATGGAACCGAACCCCCGACCGTGGATTTTGGCGGCGTATCGGTCCCCTTTGGCGTCGACTTGTTGTTCCAGGCAGGCCCGGTTGTTGTAGGGGTAGAGATTTGCGAAGACCTCTGGATGCCGATTCCGCCTAGCTCGTATCAGGCGGTGGCCGGCGCCAATGTGCTGTTGAATCTTTCGGCCAGCAACGAAACGATCGGCAAACACCGTTATCGCACCGAGTTGGTGGTGAACCAATCGGGCAGATGCATCGCCGCGTACGCCTACTCTAGCGCTGGTCCGACGGAGTCGACCACCGACTTGGTCTTTGGCGGACATTGCCTGATCGCGGAGAACGGCTCGTTGGTCAAGGAGTCGCGCCGCGTGGGCGATGGCGGCCCCCTGGTGCGAGATTCTTACTTCATCACCGCCGACGTCGATATTGAACGTCTTCAGAACGATCGGCGATGGACGACCAGCTTTGATGATTGCGTGCCCCGCCTGCCGCACGCCTACCGACGGATTGAGTTCTGTTTGGCCGACTCCATGCCGGGACTTCGCCGTAGTTTCTCGGGCTCGCCCTTTGTTCCTCATCAAGACGAGGAGTTGCACCGCCGTTGCGCCGAGATTTTTGGCATTCAGACGGCGGCCTTGGCCAAGCGGGTCGAACAGCTTCCCGAACAAAGTACGCTCAATATTGGTGTCTCGGGCGGCCTGGACTCGACCCTGGCGCTCTTAGTAACAGTCAAAATGTGCGACCGGATGGGCTATCCCCGGCAACGCATCCACGGTTTGACCATGCCCGGATTTGGCACCACGCAGCACACGCGAAACAACGCCCTGGACCTAATGCGGCACTTAGGCGTGCCCCACGAGATGATCGATATTCGCCCGTTGTGCCTTGAAGCGTTCCGCTCGCTGGGGCACCGTCCGTTTGGGTTGGACCTTGCGGGCTTGGATGTGGAAGAACTCCAAGAGGCATTAGCGAATCTACCGCCCGAGCGGCGGCATGACCTTGTGTTCGAGAACGTGCAAGCGCGCATTCGCACGTTTCTACTGATGAGCCGCGGCTTTGTGGTGGGAACCGGCGACCTATCGGAAGCGGCGCTGGGTTGGTCGACGTACAATGGCGACCACATGTCGATGTACAACCCCAACGCCTCGATTCCCAAAACGTTGGTCAAATTCCTGGTCCGCTACGTAGCGATGCACGAATTTGACGGCCTCGCCAGAGAGACGTTGCTCTCGATCGCCGGCACGCCGATCTCGCCCGAGTTGCTGCCGCTTTCGGCTCAAGGCGAAATGTTGCAATGGACCGAAGAAACGCTCGGGCCTTACGAGCTGCACGACTTCTTCCTCTTCCACGTAATACGCAACGGATTTCGTCCAGAAAAGATCTTGTTCCTGGCCCGTCACACAGAGTTCTCACAGGACTATCCGCCTGAAGAAATTGAGCGCACGCTGGAAACTTTCTACCGCCGGTTCTTTATCAACCAGTTCAAACGGTCCTGCGTGCCCGATGGCCCCAAGGTCGGTTCGGTCAGCCTTTCACCCCGCGGCGACTGGCGCATGCCTAGCGACGCTGACCCGAGCCTTTGGTTAGCGCAGCGTGGCAAGGCCCAATAGCCCACTTGCGTTTTCTCGAAAGCCCGCGCGCCCCATCCCACGTTCCTTCCCACGCGGTGGGCTAACCATAGAAGCAAGGCCACGTCCCGGTCGGTAGATAGAACTTCCGGGAACCGCCGCCAGTCTATAATTCGGAAAAGGCAGAAAAGGCGGCGGTCATGGCGAATCCTAGAAAAAGCGTGCCCGAGAATGTTCCAGGTGAGTTCTTCGTTGATTCCACCTGCATCGACTGCGATACATGCCGGCAATTAGCGCCGGGGGTGTTTGGCCAAGCGGCTGAAACCGCCTATGTGCATCGCCAACCGCAAACGGCGGAACAACGCCGCGACGCGTTGCGGGCGGTGGTTTCGTGCCCCACAGGCTCCATCGGCTGCCGCGGCCCATCGGACGCCAAGACGGTGCTGAACGATTTTCCGTTGCTCCTGGAGGAGCCGGTGTACTATTGCGGGTTCAACTCGCCCAAGTCGTTTGGGGGCAACAGCTACTTGATTGTCCGCGATGAAGGCAATTGGCTGGTTGATTCGCCTAAGTATCTTCCTTCACTGGCGCGGCGTCTGGAGGCGTTAGGCGGCGTGTCGTCCATTTTCCTTACGCATCGCGACGACGTGGCCGACGCCCGTCGCTACGCCACGCACTTTGGCGCCCGGCGGTTCATTCACCGCGCCGAATTGGCTTCACAACCCGACGCCGAAGAAGTGCTCGATGGCTGGACTCCGCACCACTTGGCGCCCGACCTTCTGGCGATTCCTACCCCAGGTCATACCGCAGGGCATTGCGTACTCTTGTTCCGAGAGCGGTTCCTATTTACCGGCGACCACTTAGACTGGGACCGTGACCGCGAACAATTGGACGCGTCCTCGGATTACTGCTGGTATTCGTGGTCAAAGCAAACGGAATCCATGCGAAGCCTGCTCAACTATCGCTTTGAATGGGTTCTGCCCGGCCACGGTCAACGTATCCACTTGCCGGCCGCCGCAATGCAGCGTCACTTAGCGGCGCTGCTTGGGCGGATGGAGAAAGCGGCAAGCCAATCGCCCGCGTAAACATTTCCTTGCCGCGGGCCTTATAGAATTTCGCCGCCCGGCGGCGCATGGCCCTTTCGGAGTTCCACGTGGGCTTCTATTCACAATTCGTCTTTCCTTGGCTTTGTGACTTGGCGCTGGATCGTCCTTGCGTGGCTCGACGACGGCGGGAACTACTGGCGGGAGCGCAGGGCGAAACGCTGGAAATCGGCGTTGGAACAGGACTGAACCTGCCGCATTACCCACCACAGGTGCGCCGCCTGGCGACCGTGGATCCCGATCCCGCAATGCGTCGCCGGCTGGAACGGCGCGCCGCCGCGTCAGCCCTTGAAGTTGAGCGTCACACGGCCTGTGGCGAGCGTTTGCCCTTTGACGACAACACCTGGGATTGCGTTGTCAGTACGTTCACCTTGTGCAGCGTGCAGGATGCAAGGCAAGTTGTAAGCGAAGTGCGGCGAGTGCTCCGTCCCGGCGGTCAGTTTCTCTTAATGGAGCATGGTCTTAGTCCAGAGCCCTCCGTCGCCCGCCGACAACGGCGTTGGAATTGGCTCCAGTGCAGACTCGGCGATGGCTGCCGGCTTGATCTGAACGTTCGCAGCCTGCTCCAGGAGGAGTCATTTCAGGCGGCCCACATGCGCAATGAACACTTGGAGCGAACACCCAAGACGCACGGTTATCTACACATCGGTGTCGCCGTGAAGTGAGAAGTTACGATGCTTCACGAGGTTTCGTTTCCGATTCGATTTTGCTCACGTAGGCCTCTTGCACCAAAGTGCGGCGCACTTTGCGAACCAGGATGCGGCAAGTGTCGGTTTCAATGACTTCGCCGCCGCGCGGCGGCCGGTCCAACCGCCCCACAATCCAATCGTTCAGCGTGTGAACCGGCTTGTCGCTAAGTGGCGGAAGCTCAATTCCGGCGGTGTCCCGAAGCTGGCTGAGAGATACAAACCCACCCGCGATCCAGCCCTGCCCCGCCGGAACAAGGTGGCTCGGTATGCGATCAAACTCGTCATGAATCTCGCCGACCAACTCCTCCACCACATCCTCTAAGGTAATCATGCCGACCACCGTGCCGTCGGTTTCACGCACAATGGCAATATGGTTATGCTCGCGTATCAACTGCTCCAGGCAGTCAGCCACCGACATGTCGGCGGGGAAACTGGGAAGCCGGCGCGTAATGTTACGAATCGACGGATCGGTCGGCGCCAGCCGAAGCGCAGCCACAATATCTTTGAAGTTCACGTATCCGATGATCCGTTGCGGATTGCCCGCCTCTTCGGTCACCGGGAACCGCGTATGCATGTCCTGGTGAGCGACCAATAACGCTTCGGAAAGCGACATCTGCACCGACAGGATGCTGGCGTACTCGATAGGCAACATGATCCGCCGCACGGGGGTGCTCGCCAGGCGCGACGCGCTGACGATAATCCCTTCCTCGCGATGGCCGATCAATCGCGACATGCGGGCCACAGCGGCGGCCCCACGCAACTCCTGTAACTTGGCTTCTTGAGGATCGTGTTGGCCTTCGGGTTTCCAACGCTGTTCGCTCCACCGCATGATCAGCGTGGTAGCGTTCTCAAACAGCCACACGGCGGGCCCCACGCTGTAGGCAAACCACTCCATCAGCGGCGACAACCGCAGGCACACCCATTCCTTGTTGCGAAGGGCGAACACCTTGGGAACTAACTCGCCAAAAATAATGGTGAGCACCGTCAACGGCGCTACGATCAGAGCGATCGAGAGCAACTGCGTCACGCCGGGCCGCAGCCCCCATTCGCGCAAGAGCGGCTCGATCGATTCCTGAGCGCCCGCCCCGCCCGTAGCCGCGGCAATAGCTCCAACCAAGGTGATTCCCAATTGCACCACGGCCAGGCTGGCTTCGATGTTCTCTTTCATTCGCAACGCCGCCGCGGCCCCAGTCCGCCGCTCGCGCGCCAGCATTTCCAACCGCCCCACGCTGACCGACGCTAACGCGATCTCGTACCCGGCGAAAACGCTGTTCAGCGCGATCATCGTCACAACGACGATCAATTCGACAGTCCACATGCCAATCCAGGGTTCTGTGGCCGTCCTTCTTCCTCCGCACTACTCGCCCGAAAGTGAACCGACGGAGTTACGGCCCGCCCGCATTGTAAAAGCAGGCGCCAACGTCTCCCACTCCCCTTTGAAGCCTCCGCGTTGCCAAGCGCGCCGCGCCCAACCATAATCGGGCTGCAACGCGGGTGGCCGCGGAAAACACGTCTGTACTCGGAGAAACGCTCTCATGCAGTTGTCTTTCAGAATTCTTGTTTGCGGTTTTTGGATTGGGGCGTGCCTGGCGGGCCACGTTGTGGCCGAAGAAACCAAGGTCATCTCGCCCACAGACGGCGTCATCAAGCTGTTCGATGGCAAGTCGCTCGACGGACTCTATACCTATCTTCAAGACATGCGGCGCGGCGGCGCCGCGCCTGGCCGCACAACCGGCGTCCTGCTTGGCCTCGG
>CAYWIS010000063.1:16082-27395 GCA_964458385.1 uncultured Pirellulaceae bacterium | reverse complement strand
GGAACTCGAACTTGGCGAAGATCAACTCGCCGAGGATCACGTCGGCCGTGCGCCGCCACCACGTCAGGGCGTCCTTTTTGTTGTCGGCAGGGGGCGGCAGCTCCGGCGGCGTCCACTCAACGGGCTCGCCGTCCAGCGTGTGTGCCAGGGTAGGCGCGAGCCGCTTCAATGGGTCGTCCTCAGCGGCAGCTAGTTCGTTGCCCACGGATTGGATCCACTGGTGACTGGCCAGCGGGTCGCTGAGTAGCAGGGCTGTGCTGCTTAGATTCTCGTAGCTGTCCCACAGGTCGAGTTCGCGTTCGTGGGCGGCTACCAGATCGTCCCAGGGGCGTTCGAGTTTATGCTTCTGGATGTGGGGCCAGAGCTTTTCGCGCAGGGGGCCGCCCTTGGTGACGGCTTCGTTGTCGCGCCAGTCGTAGGTGCGTTTGCGTTTGTCGAGGTGGGTGTAGAGTTCCTTGTAGCTCTCGCGCGGGTCGCCGAGCTTGACCATTACCGTGTGCACGAGGCGTTTCTCGCCGTCGCCGGGTGTGGCGATCTCCACTTCGACAATGTCGCCCGGCTTGGCCTCGGTTCGGTTGGCCACCTTCACAATCCGCAGGCGTGGCTTTCCAGCCAGTTCGTACTTCACCGTGACTTGCGGCTTTGCCTCGGCCACGGCGGTTAGAGGCTCGGTGCGGTCGATCACCACTTGCGGCGCCTGTTTGACATTCCACACGGCGGCCGCCGCGGCCAGTTGGGCCAGTCGAGCCTTTTCGGCGTTGTCGTAGATGCCGGTGCGAATGATTTGCAGGTCTTCATGCGGCGCGAAGTCTTCCACGAACATCTCGGGCGACAGCTCGACCGCCAGCGTCACCGGACCGTTCTTGTCGAGGTGCGTAATCGGCGACTTCACGCCCAAATTGGTCCGCATGTGCAGGTACTGATCGGCGTCAACGGCCAGTTGTCGATCGCGCTCCACCACCACCATTTGCGGCTGATCGTGCACCAGCGCCGGCGTACGATGATGGTGGGCCTCAATCCCATAGACCTTACGGACCGCGGCGAATCGCGGCGCGTAGATCGGAACACGGTTAGCCGGCTCGACTAGGGTGCGGCCATCGAGCGTGTCATAGTGCGCTACCGTATCCTCTAGTTGCAGTCCGTGCACGGTCCAGTCGGGCGCCACTTGCACATGCGGGCGTTTGTCGCCGCCGTCGAAGATGTATTCATCGTGCGGCCAAGGACGTTGCACGCCGGCCGGCGCCCAGGCGCCCACGCCTGCGGGAACCCCGTAAGGGTATTGTTCGGGATGCGTCGTGGGGTGCGTGTAGCCGTCGTGCGGCGCGCCGGTCCATGCTTGCGGCGGCAAGGTCGGATAGCCGACCGGCGTCGCCGGCGCATGATGCGCCGCGGGCTGCACCGGGTAAGCTTGCAGGGCAGGGGAGGGGGGATTCTGCTTGTCGTAGTTAGCCGCGAATTTGGAATAGTCGCTTTCGGGCGAACAGCACGGGCAGCCAACTTGCGGCGTCGCGTGGGCCGCGTGTGTTGTCGGGGCAGGGGAGGGGGCCGCGGTAGGCGCAGCCGGCGCCACCGAGGGAGTCGCTGCGCTGGGGCCTCTTGAAGCCGAGGGGCCCGCCTGGCACGAACACAACGACACGGTCGCCAGAGCCAAAAGCGCTCCAACGCCCATCTCAACGGTTCTCCGACCTCGTGGTGTTGTCATTGATCTTGGCGGTCCCACGAAACTTGGTCGTTTGCGGAGCGCGTGATCCGCGGCTCGCGATGGCGAATTCAAGACAAGCAAAACAACTCTCGCACAAAGTGTGCGTATCCGGCCTAAGGGATACGCGGAATGTCGCGTCCCTGACGAATCGGGTTGAGCTGCTCAACCGGCCGGCAGAATTCTTTGGGAATCGCCAACCATGGTGGAGCGTGGTACAGGAACGCCGGGCTAGGCCCGGTGGCGTCGGGCTGACGCGAGCCAAGGCGGGCAATCGCCATCGGGCGGCCCAGGCGGTCGGCCACTTCCAACGGGTCGTCCTGCGGATGAACGTCGTAATAGCGCTGCGTTTGCGGCGTCTCAGCCACGGGCAACGGATTGTGCGGGTCTTCCAAGTACACCACCCGTGTCACAAACTGGCCTCGCAGGGCCGTCTCTAGGTCATCGAGCGCCAGTTGCACCGGAATTGGAAAACGGGCCTCGTAACCCGGAGGCGGATAGAGTCGGTTGACCAACTCAATCGTGGGATACACTTCCAAGCCCACGTTCTGCTCGCCGGGAATATCGGTCACACGAAGGCGGTACACGTGTCCGATCAGCAACCCTACCACCACAGGCGCTGGCTGCGGCTCGGTAAATCCTTGGGGCGTAGCCAGTGCAATCCGGGCGCCCGGCGGAGCTTGGATCTCGACCGGCTGAAAGTAGCCGGGCAGGGGGCCGCCTCGTAAGAGTTGATGGCTCCCCACGGCTCCCGGCGGTAGATCGGCCGACTGGAGGTAATGAACATTCGGCCGCTGCGCCAGCGCTGCCGAAGCCGACAAGCACAGCACGGCGACCCACACCGCCAGTCCGCGGCTTGCCCTGTCGCAAGCGAGTTGTGCAAGTCGAACGTTCACGGCAGAACCGAACAAAGAGTCGAAAACCAGGAGTCAAAGTCAGGAGCCAGTCCGTTGTAACTGGCTCCGTTTCTGGGTCGGGCACGCTCCCCGGTGGAGAGCGGCCAAGTTTGTTGCTCGCGTCTTAGTGGACCAGCTTAAACTGGTTCCCCGGCGGCTGATGATAGCTGGGCGCCGGATGGATCATTTCGGTGCGAATGAACGCTCGGCTCGCCGGCTGCGGATAGCTGA
Organism: uncultured Pirellulaceae bacterium; assembly: GCA_964458385.1. GTDB lineage: Bacteria > Planctomycetota > Planctomycetia > Pirellulales > Pirellulaceae > JAHWKS01. Next base: position 24,569 of record CAYWIS010000063.1, on the reverse strand, counting down.
ATCCCGGACGTTGCTTCACGTGGATCGCCATGCGGTGCGTCGGATCGGGCAGATGATGGTGCGTCCAGTTGCGCATCACGTGCTGTTGCAATCCCGCCGGGGCTCCCAAGGGAATATGAGGCGGGCCAGGCAGACCGATCGGCGTCCCGGTAATCGGGTAACCATAGGTCGGCGCCGTCACGCCCACCACATACGGCGGCGGCGCGCCAGCCGGTGCATAGGGGACCGGACCGCCATATCCACCATAATGCGGATACGTAGGGTACACCGGCGCCGCGCCGTAGGGACCGCTGACGGGCTGCACCGGAACGCCTTGCGGCGTCGCACCCGCAGCCGCGTTCAGGGCCGCAGGCGAAATGTTCGGATCGGCCGACGCGGTCGGCGGCGCCTCGGGCGAACCATCAGGAGCGGCAGGCGTCAACGGCGCCGCAGGAACGCCCGGAGTCAACGGAGCCGGAGCATCGGGCGACGGGGCAGGGGCCCCCAACGGCGCCGGACCAACCGGATATCCCAGAGGCAGCGGAGCGCCCGGCACGCCCAGCATCGGCCCAAAGCCCGAGTTGAGCGACGGCGTTTCCAGATCCTTGTTACCCATCCGCACGATCGCCAGAATGGCGCCGCGGCGGTCGGCTTCAACAATCGGGTCCAATCCAGGATCCAATCGCGTGCTCACCAGCGTCTCTACACCCGCCACCAGTTCCTGGAACTCGGGATCGGGCAAGTAGATCACCTTGGTCACCATGTTGCCGGCAAGCACTTGTGCGAAGTCCTCGTCGGTAAACTGGATCGGGATCGCGTTGTGCTCCAGGTAAGCGATGGTGCGCGGCGTAGCAGGGCTGATCTCCAATGTTGGATACAGCTCGACCCCCGGCCGGCCCTCGATGTTGGTGAGCTTCAGCCGGTAGATACCTCCCATGGGGAAGTTTTGACGGCCGGGCATGACCAGCGGGGTCGAAGCGAAGCTGCTCATCCCCACATCCCACCGCACCTGCGCACCGTCGGGCGAGGCGAACCAGATTTGCGCCGTCGGCCCCGGCGCCCCAAACACCGGACCGGCCAACATCGGCGGTCCGACGGGCGGCAACACGCCAGGACCGGGCCCCCCTACCCCCGGCCCCGGCTCCATCAGTTGCTGCGCGGGGGGCAGGTTGTGTTGTTTAAGCGGTGTTCCGCATCCGCCGCTCGCCAGCGCGGCGAGCAGCACTAACATCAGCGAACTCCTTACAGTCATAAAATCCCCCCGTACTCAAGGCCTCCGCCGTGATTCGCCAGGCGGCAAAGCGGGATTGCCCTTTGTTCGTCGATGATCGTGGGCGTCAAGGACTCAAGTTGGCATAGACCTCATCGGGCGCGGGCTTTACAATCGCCGCCCCGGCTCCCCCGACTTGTGCACACAAGCGCCCATCTTGGGCGCGTGGCGCAAAGCGGAGAATGCGCGTCCGTAGAACCATTCTCGGCCCAATACGACAAGTTTCTTTGACAAAACCCGCATAACCACACCATGAAGCACACTTTGCCCAGCCTGATTGCGGCGCTGGTGGCCACAGTCGCCGCTTCGTCCGGGTTTTCCCAAACCGCCCCAACCGCGCTTCCCGCTGGTCAGGATTTATTGGCGCAAGGGGTGCAACGCTTATATCGGCAACCGACGCTCTCGGCCAAAATCCGGCAGCGGGTACGATTGTTTGGTGAGGAGTTGGTGGGGTCGGGCAACTATCTGCAGATGGGCGACGCGCCCGAGAAGATGCTGCGGTTGGAATTAAAGCTGCAACTGGCCGGCCAGGTATCCACGCTCCAGCAGGTGAGTAACGGGGCCGAGTTGTGGACGCGTCGCCAAGTGCTCGACACCAAGATGTTAAGCTACGTCGACCTGCAGCGTGTGCGTCGCGAGTTGGCGGCCGCTCGGGAAACACGTCCGTTGGACCTGCCCGCCGACTGGATGGTGTTAGGCGGGCTCCCCGCGCTTCTCTCGGGGCTGGAAGAAAGTTTCCGCTTTGGCGCCGCGCAGCCGGCGCAGTTTAACCAGATGGCAGTCTGGGTGCTGGAAGGCGTCTGGAAGCCCACAGAGTTGGCGAAATTCCTGCCGCAACACAAAGAGGCGATTCTGGCCGGCCAACCGATCGATACTCATCAGCTCCCCCCCGAGGTTCCCGAACGGGTGCAAGTCGTGTTGGGCATGAACGACCTGTTTCCGTATCAGATTGAGTTCCGCCGTAGCCGTAAGGTGGAAGGAGACGCCAAGGTCGAAGCAGGGCAGGGGAGCGTCTGGGAGCCGATCCTCACCATGGAGTTGTACGACGTTAACTTCAGCGCTCAGCTTGACCCGTTGCAGTTCCAATACAAGCCAGGAACGCAGGAAGTGGCTGACCACACCGACCTCTACTTGCGCAAGTTCGGCCTGCTTGAGCCGCGAGTGGCCGAACGCCCCGAGTAACCCAAGGCGCCCATGGTGGAAAGGGGGCGACCTTGGGGTTGCCCCGTTGCGCCCGGTTATTCTCGAATCGCCGCGTCTTTCTTCCAATCGCTCAGGTGAAACACGGCGTTGAGCGTAACGAGTTCCATCTCGCCCTTGCGGTAACGGATCACGTTCACACCACAATTGTCCTGGCGAATACCGCGGGCCTTGGATAAGGGCAGGTGCAAGAGCGACGCCAGGAATGCGCGGTTCACGACGTTATGGGCCACCACTAAGATTCGCTGGCCCATATGCCGCTCCATTAACTCGCGCAGGGCGGGCGTGACGCGTTCTTCAACTTGCTTCATCGTCTCGCCCCCTAAATAGCCATGTACGCCAGGATCGGCCATGAACAGGCGGTAGGCTTCGGCGTCGGTTACGGCGATTTCCGTCCAACTGCGGCCTTCCCACTTGCCTACGTCGACTTCGGTAATCGCCTCCAGTTGGGTGACTTCCACCTCGTGCGGAGCGGCGATGATCTCCGCCGTCTCAATCGCCCGTAATAAGTTGATGCTATACGCCGCCGCCAGCGGCCGGTTGCGGAGGAACTCGGCCGTCTTTTGGGCTTGCTTGATCCCATCAACCGAGAGTCCCAAGTTCACGCCCCGTCCTTGCAGCACGGGAGGATTCGCCAGGTTGTTCTTCGTCGCGCCATGCCGCACCAGATACAGCAGGCAAACATCGTCGGGGCAGGGGAGGGGGGGCATTGTGAATTGCCAATAACAGAATCACCAACGGCGGCCAACAACCCAGGAGGCCGCCAACAACTCCGTACACGCTAGAAGGCTAACAACTCCTTAGAACTATCCAAAGACCAACAACAACTCTTTGGATCTAACCCGTGGCCGCTTCCGTTAATTACCAGCACACCACGTTACCCCTGCGCCCGATCGGCCCGCAGCCCAGCCAACCTCGCCGCAACGCGTAACGCTTCAATCAGCCCGCTCCACTCGGCGCGGCCTTGCCAGGCCAGATCAAACGCGGTGCCGTGGGCCACACTGGTGCGCACAATGGGCAACCCCAAGGTGATGTTCACCGCCCGATGCATCTCCAGCAGCTTGAGGGCGATGTGCCCTTGGTCGTGATACATAGCCACCACGGCATCGAACTCGCCTTGGGCGGCCCGAGCCAAAAGCGTGTCGGCAGGGAAGGGGCCTTCGGCGCGGTAGCCTGCTTGCCGCGCTTGCTCGACCACCGGAGCAATGATCCGCTGTTCTTCGTCGCCGAAGAGCCCCTGTTCGCCCGCATGGGGATTGAGGGCGCACACACCAATTTTGGGAGTGGCGTCCGGTTCATCGGCGAGCATGGCCCGCATCACCTGATCGGCCAAGCGGATGCGTGAGAAGATATTCGCGGGCGTCAGGTGCGCAAACACGTCACGCAGCGCCATGTGGAGTGTTACGTGCGCGACTCCCAATCCGCCGCGGCCAACGATCCGCTCGCCGCGCGCCAGGTAAAGCATCATGGCCACTTCCGACACGCCGCAAAGTTCCGCCAGCAGTTCGGTATGCCCTGGGTAATGATGGCCCGCCTCCCACAAAGCGGCCTTGTGCAACGGCGCCGTTACCAAGCCATCAATCCGCCCGGCCAAGGCGAATTGCGCCGCCGTCACTAGTGCGTCGTACGCCGCCTGTCCGCCTCGGGCGTCGACTTGCGCTGGCGGAGTGTGAACCGCCTCGTCCGCAATACATGTCAGACAGGGGATGCGATCGGGCGCGGGTTCAGCGGCTTCGGGAACGTCGATCTCCACCACCTCTGCCGCGCCGCCCCGTAGGGCGACTGCCCGCCGCAGGATCGCGGGATGCCCCAGCACACACACGCGGGCCAATCGATGCAGCTGGGGCGACTGCCATGCCGCGGCGATGATTTCCGGCCCCACGCCGGCCGGATCGCCAAGCGTGATCGCCAATAAGGGTTTCTCTGGCTCCATGCCCGAATTGTAGGCGTCTACCGGAAAAGCCAACAGGCCCGATAGCAGGGCAGGGGGGAGGTGCGTAAAATACGCAATAATTCCCAGATGTGCTCGTTCTTAGGGCTCCTCGTGGGAATGCCGCTCGTCCTGTGAGCGCTCATGCCCATGCTTTCCCGCCTGTGGCGATAAGCGATCCTCGTTTTCGCCCTTACGCCTGGTCCTATCCGTGACCCGTATCTTTTCCAGTCTGGCTTTGCTGGCTTTCTCCTTGCTACTGCTCAACCTGATGCTGGGATTAGCGACAGGCGACTACAACGGCGCCGCCAAGCAGCTCGTTGCAGCGCAGCGCGAAGCCGCCCTTGTTGCGAAGGCGGCGGGCGGATCAGCGGCTCAAGCCGAGGCTGCCCGGCAACAACTACGCGCCCTCGCCGACGAAGTGCGGCCGACGGTGCGCCGCGCTCAATTGCACATCTGGGTCGGCATTGCGGCGGCGCTGGTGAATGTGCTGGTCAACAGCATTACGATCACCTATTTCATTGGCACCACACGCTGGTGCCGCGAGGTGGCCGAAACCTACCATCTGGACATGGACTATGTTCGCCGCAGCACCTCCCTCAAGCGACGAACCTTTCCTTGCGCGCTGGGAGCCATCTTGGTGATCTTGGGCATTGTGGCGCTAGGGGCCGCAGCGGACCCAAGCGCAGGCGTAGAAGACTCGTCGGTCTGGGTGACGCCGCACCTGGCGGCGGCTCTGGCGGGAGCCTTGCTAATTGGAGGGTCGTTTCTGGTGCAGGCCCGCAACCTCGCCGCCAACTACCAGATCATTCAAGAGATCGTCGCCGAAGTGCAGCGAATTCGCCAGCAACACGGCCTGGCCATCGAGTAACGTACACGGAAATCATTCTTCGCTATGCGAGCTTGTATTCAGCGCGTCAGCCGCGCGAGCGTCACCGTCGAAGGTCAAATCGTGGGCCAGATTGGGCAGGGCCTCTTGGTGCTCTTAGGCGTAGCGCAAGGCGACACCGAAAAAGACGCCCGCTATCTAGCCGAGAAGACGGTCGGGCTGCGCATCTTTGAGGACGACCAGGGGAGAATGAACCGCTCGCTGATCGAGCAGGGCGGGGGACTACTCGTGGTGAGTCAGTTCACGCTTTTGGGCGACGTGCGCAAAGGTCGTCGCCCCAGCTTCATCGACGCGGCGCCGCCCGAGGAAGCCAACCGACTGTACGAAGTCTTTGTAGCCGCCGCGGCCGAACTTGGAGCGACGGTCGCCACCGGACGTTTCCAAGCGCACATGGATGTGGAGCTGGTGAACGACGGGCCGGTTACGATCCTTCTTGATAGCCGGAAACTGTTTTAACAATCCCCTGCCCTTGCCTTTTGGGCTCGCCAGAAAATCGCCGGCGCTACCACGTTTCAGCGCCGGGCGAAGTCGGCGTACTCTCTAACGGCGCGGCGTTAGCTTGTCGTACAGGTTCTCCCGAATCGTGGTGGTGATCGTGGTGAAACAAGTGCTCCCACCACTCGTACGCCGTGTTGGGAACGCCGTGGTCATGCGGCTCCACGCCCAGCCGCTCCATCAAGATCGGATCGCCCACCGTAACCGCGACCATCACAATCAACTTGGCGTAGGTCGAAATGTTGCCCCACAGGCTCTTGCCCCAAAACTTGATGGCGGTGCCAAACGAGCTTTTGAAATGGAGCCGACCGCGACGCAGTTCGATGCTCCAGAGTTCATCGACCACCAGGTGCGACATAAACCCCAGGAACACCGCCAACGCCTTGAACACCCGCATGCGGTAATCGTCGCACGCGCAAACGAACATCGCCAACAGGCCGCACGTGATCGCCGCGGGCACACTGTGCCACATGCCGCGATGAACCGTATACAACTTGAAAATCTCGCCGACGCCAAAGCGAATCACAATGTAGATCAGCGACCCCGCCAGCACGATCGACTCGGGCCCCAGGTTCATCTGCTGGAAGCGGTCGATCATCATCATGGGCACAATGGCCGCCGCCAAGGCCATGATCTCTCGGACCGGCACGCCCGACTTGCTATCCAGATCGGGAAGCATGCCCGCAACACCGCACAGGCCGCCCGCCAGCAAGCACGTCTCTAGCGGGTAATCCAGACCAAGTCCGACAGCGCCGTACCCAACGCCCAACGCAGTGCTGACCGTCACGTGAGTCTTGAAGCCAGCCATAAGCCACCCGAATGTAAGAGCTGAGGGTCGCGAGCCAACGATACTAGGGCGAGCAACTGTACCCGAACTGTCGCCCCAACTCCAAGGGCACTTCCGGAAGTGCAGGGGATCTTGCTGCTCTTGTCGTTCTCTCGTTCCAGGGCCGATGCGTCGGCGTTGGCCTTCCAGGTTGCTCTTCGCTGCGGGGAGCAGCTTCGCTATACTTCGCCGCTCAAGTTCCCGCAGACGGAGAAGTCGCCATGCAGGTTTATGACGTGATCATGTTAATCGTCCTTGTCGCCGCGACGGCGTGGGGCGCCTGGAAGGGGCTGGCGTGGCAGGTGGCGTCAATTACGTCGCTTGTGGCCAGCTATGTGGTCGCCCATCAGTTCCGCGATGTCGTGGCGCAGCGCATTGAGGCCGACCCGCCGTGGAACATCGGCGTAGCGATGTTGATCTTATTCCTGGGTACGTCGCTGGTGGTGTGGCTCGCGTTCCGGTTCATCTCGGGCGCCATCGACCGACTCAAGCTGAAAGAGTTTGACCGGCAGATTGGCGCGCTTTTGGGCCTGGCCAAAGGAGCGCTGTTGTGCGTGGTGATTACGATCTTCGCCGTGTCGCTCTTGGGGCCCGCCAACCGCGATAAGGTGGTCAACTCACACTCGGGCTATTACATCGCCGTGCTGCTCGATCGAGCGCACGCGGTGATGCCCAAGGAAGTGCACGACGCGCTCTCGCCGTACCTGCACAAGCTCGACGATCGGCTTGGCCCCATGGACCGTGTCTACGGACACATTCACCACGATCACGGCGCCCAACTTCCCACGCCGCCTCATGTTCAACTGCCGTTCAACGGCGAAGATCTTCAAGAAGCCGCCCAAGACGCCTTCCAGCGCTTCCGCTCCGCCACGGAGCAGGGGAGCTTGCCGCAATTGCCGCGGTAAGAGGGCGGAATACGGCCGCGGGCAGCGTTATTTATCAGCGGGTAGAAAGCCCAGCCCGTGCAAAAACCCTAGGAAAAACCCACCTCCAACCGAACATAACAGTGATTATCGGACGTTCGAGAGTGCTTTTCTGGGGCCCTTTGAACTTCGTTATTGGTCTGGAATGTGGCGGCTAGGTGACTCACGGCGTTTAAAGCTCAAATACGAGGCTTGGAATGCCGGGCTGGCGACTTCGTCGGCAGGCAAGTCGATGTTCAACCGTCGCGGGAAGTCGATGTTCAACCGTCGCGGGAAGTCGATGTTCAACTTGTAAGCGATCTCGGTGGGGAGACGCGTCCGGTCGGCGGCGGTGCTTTCGACCGCCGCTCTCTTCAGGTCAACTCGCTCCAGAAAGCGTCGCCAGATCACGACGCTGCTTGCTCGGTTGCTTCCTCCAGGAAGACGCCCATGCGGCGGAACTTCTCATAGCGCGCCTGGACCAGTTCGTCTCGGGGAATCGGCGTCAGCTCGCGGAGCATCTTGATAAGGAACTGCTTCAGCCGGGCGGCGGTTTGGTACGGCTCGCGGTGAGCGCCGCCGAGCGGTTCTTCAATCACATGGTCGACGACGCCAAACTCCAGAAGATCCTTCGACGTGAACCGCAGAGCGCGGGCAGCCTCTTCGGCGAACTCGCCGCTTTTCCACAAGATGCCGGCGCAGCCTTCCGGGCTGATGACCGAGTAATAGCTGTACTGCAACATGCCCACGCGATCGCCCACGCCAATGCCCAAGGCGCCGCCGCTGCCGCCTTCGCCAATGACCACGCAGATGATCGGCGTGGGCAGACGCGACATCTCGTACATGTTCTCGGCGATGGCTTCACTTTGGCCACGCTCCTCGGCTCCGATGCCCGGGTATGCGCCGGGCGTGTCGATCAAACAGATGATGGGAAGGCCGTACTTGGCCGCCAATTGCATCTTCAAAAGCGCTTTGCGGTAGCCCTCGGGATGGGCG
>CAYWIS010000063.1:0-16072 GCA_964458385.1 uncultured Pirellulaceae bacterium | reverse complement strand
CAAGCACTTCGCTCTTTGAAGTTCTTGCCTTTCTCATGGCCGATGAGCATCACTTTGAACTCATCGAGCTTGGCGAAGCCGCTGAGGATCGCCCGATCATCGCCAAATCGCCGATCGCCGTGGAGTTCGACAAACTCGTCGAACAGCAGCGAAATGTAATCGACGGTATGCGGCCGGTTGGGATGCCTTGCGACTTGCACGATTTGCCACGGCGTCAATTGCGAGTAGATGCGCCGGGTCGTCTCCACAATCTCGCGTCGCAGCCGGCGAATCTCTTCCTGCGTCTCGGGCCGGTCGTCGCCGGAACGCTCCAGCGTACGAAGGCGAGTTTCCAGTTCGATGATCGGCCGTTCAAACTCCAGGCCGGGATTGGGAGCGTCCATCGTGATTATCGCGAGTGCGGTACAGGTTGAGGAAAATGGAAGGCAGCAGGTATAACGCCGCCTTCGCAAGATAACAAGTTGAATTGCCGTAGCGCGGTTGGAGCGTCTTATACAGAGCCGCCGCGCGGCGCAGTGTTTTGACTTTTGACTTCCGCGCTTCGTTGCGAGTCTAGCTGTCGAACGTGACCCGCTTGGGCCGACCTTCGCGAGCGGCAGCCTCGAGCGATTCCAAGGTGGGCGTTTTGCCGGTCTGGTACATGCGCGTCTGTTTAAACTCGCGCAAGAACGTGGTCATATTCTCGGGTCGCTTTTCCTTGTTTTTGGCCATCATCCGCGCCACCAGAGCGGCGAAGTCCGGATGGACATCGGGGTTGTAAGCCATCAGCGTGGGAATTGGCGCCGTAAGGTGCTTGGCAAGCAGGTCGTCGGCTGTCGTGCCGGTATAGGGCATCTTGCCGCCGACCAGTTGGAACAACATGCAACCGAAGCTATACACGTCGGCCCGTTCGTCGAGCGGCTCGCCGCGAATCTGCTCGGGCGACATATAGCTGCGCGTTCCCTGTACTTTCATCCGGCGGGTAAACCAGCGCACCAGCCCAGTGCTGCGGTTGATCTTCACGGCGATGGAGAAGTCAATCAGTTTGGTTACGCCGTCGGGGGAGCAAAGAAAGTTGTCCGGCTTGACGTCGCGGTGCACCCAACCTTTGCGGTGAAGGTAAGCCAATCCTTCGGCCATGTTGACAATGATTTCGGGAAGTTTAAGGATTGGCCAAAATTCTCCTTGCCACAGCACCTGCTTGAGATTGGGCGCGTCGAAGTACTCCATCACCAGGTAGGCGGTGGCGCCCACGGTTTGGAGTTCGCGCATACGGATGACATTCGGGTGTTTAAGGTCTTTGCCGACTTCGTACTCGTGCTTCAGGTGGTAAAGCTGCTCGCGGTCGTTGCGGTATTTGTCGTTGATGACCTTGACCACGACCCGCTCAGGGTCCCCATCCTTCTTAGCTTCCCATACCTGCATGCGCAATCCGGAGTTCAATTGCCGGATCAAGCGGTACGGTCCGACGTAATCAGTACCAAGAGCCACGGTGATTCCAGGGGGCTGGAAGGGCGAAGCTACGGCGGCTCTCGCGCGACCCGCCAGTCTCATATTCTTCGTGAAGGAGAAAACCGACGTGTGCCGCAGATTTTCCCCAGGTGAATTCTACCGAACGAGCGTCGAGAAAGGAACGCGGCCCCGCCGAGAGGCACGCTTGGGGGAGAGCCCAAAGACAAGATTCCCAAGCCACAACATGCCCCCCGGCCGGAGGCTAGCCGCCTTGGAAGATAACCACTCCCCTGCCCTGCCGCGGCGCCGCGGCCTTGCGCCCTTCCGCTAGGCGTTGGCTTCCAGCAACCGTTGATAGAGGTCGCGCAATTGCCGGGTCATGGTTTCGTGGCGAAAAAGATCGGCAAAGCGTCCCCTCCCCTGCCCTCCCAGTCGCCGTCGCAATTCGGCGTCGGCGGCCAATTCGCCTAGGGCGTGGCTTAGCGGCTCGATGCTTTGGGGTGGAAGAAGATAGCCGGTTTCACCGGGCAACACGACTTCCCGCGCTCCATCGATGTCGTAACTGACCACCGGCTTACCGGCGATGAGCGCCTGCGGCAATGCCCGGGCAAGTCCTTCTCTTAGGCTGGTATGCACCAGCACGTCCATTGCTCCCACCAGCGATGGAATGCGCTCGGGCGGAACCAACCCGGCGAAGTAAAAAAAGCTGCTTAAGCCCGCCTCGGCAATTTGCCGCTCCAACGACGTCCGCAGCAGGCCATCGCCTACAAAGAGAAAGCGAACGTTTGGGTAGCGCGCAATCACCGGCGCGGCCGCGCGAATTACGTACTCGTGCCCCTTGAGATAGAACAGCCGCGCGATCTTTCCAATCACCACCTGATCGTCGGTAAAGCCCAGCTCGCGACGTGTCGCCGCGCGGCGTTCGTCGGCGGCCAGGAACGGCTCTACCTCCATGCCGCTATAAATCGTGGTGAACTTCTCGCGCGGGGCTACCCCCGCGTTCACCATCAGTTCGGTCATCGCGTCCGCGACGCTGACCAGGGCATGACAGCGCTGCGCGGCATACCGTTCACACCACCGGTAAAACGTTCGTGCACCCTTGCTCTGGTACGGATAGAACGGCGCTCCGTGGACCGTGTGGACGATCGCCTTCACCTTCAGGGCGTCGGCCGCCATTCGCCCGAGGATGCCCCCTTTAGCGCTATGAGTGTGAACTACGTCGGGCCGGAACTCGCGTAACACCCGTTTGATGGCTCGATAGCTCTCCAAGTCCCGCACCGGATGAATCGCCCGCTGCAGCGCTGGGAGAATCGCCAGCGGAACCCCCTGCTCTTTCGCCCGCTCCAGCAAACTCCCTTCCGGCCCCGTTTCGGGCCCGGTCACCAGCAGCACGTCGTCGCCATAAAGGCGCATGAGATCAAGACAGGTGTAGAGCGTGTTCTCCTGGGCGCCGCCAAGGATCATCCGCGTGATAATGTGGGCCACCCGCATGAAGACAGACTCGCTTTGCTCAAGAAGAAAGAACGAATTGAAGCAGGCAGCGACCAAGACGCACAGAGGACGAGCAGGAAATTTCTCTTCGAAGGTTCTTCTCTACGGCGTCTGGCTCCCAATTCTTCGCTCCGGCGCCGGTTTGCCTCTCTGATGGACGATAGCGCCTTGTTGCGTTGTTCATTGTCCAGGGGTTTAAGAGCCAACCCCGCACCGCGTTTCGTAGGTTCGCAGATCGTATCACTACAGCTTACTTGTTGAACCTGTTCGCTCACCGCGCGAACAACTCGCTCATTGCAGCGTCTTAAACCGACGCACACTATTCTATTTCCTTGGGGCAAGGATTTCGTGAAGAAAGAAAACACCCGCCGCGATGGCCACAAGAATGATCCCACTCCCCTACCCTGCTATGCCGAGGAGATCCCGGCGCGCTGAAAAGTCGGCAGCCTTGCGCCATCGGGGTCCACCGACGGGCGAATCGCGTCGCCCGCTGATTCCGCAAGCAAACTGACGACTAACCTTGCGCTCCAGCGGACCAACTCATTGTCGGCTTGCGCGACGTAACATCATCGGCGTTCGCGCTGCGTTTAAAACCTTCGCGGGCGGCTGCTGTGGACGTGATCGTGAAGCCCAAGAAGAAGTACAGGTCCATGCTGGTTGCGTGGGTTGCGTCACCGTGGCGGGACGAGGCGCACCTGGGCCAGACGCGGAGTCCAACGGTTGCGTAATGGTCCCATGGGAGCCGACGTGTCCAACGGCCTTGGCCGTCTTGCCGACCGTTGGATTGCAATTGAGGGTATGGACCATAAGACCATTCACGCTGGCCACGCACGAAAAAAGGCCGGTTGTCATGGTAACGACAACCGGCCTGGTTCTTCGTGCTTCTCACACGCCGCGAGAGTTAGGCGCTTTTCGTCTCGGGCATCTTGAACAACTTCTCGCGGCCTTCCACTACCTCTCGGGTCACAACATACTTGCCGCCGGGCTGGTCGGGAAGTTCGTACATGATGTCGAGCATGACCTTTTCCAGAATCGCCCGAAGGCCACGGGCGCCGGTGCCCCGCTTGATCGCCTGTTGAGCAATCGCACGGAGCGAGTCTTCAGTGAAGTGGAGCTCGCAGTTTTCCATTTCGAACAGGCTTTGATACTGCTTGACGAGCGCATTTTTCGGCTCGGTTAGCACTTGCATCAACGCCCGTTCGTCCAACGGCGCCAGAGTGGTTAGCACCGGGAGACGTCCCACCAATTCAGGGATGAGGCCAAACTCCAGGATGTCGTCGGTGGTGATTTGCGGCAACAGATCCGCCAACTCGCGCGAGTCTTTATTGCCGGCCGTGCCGCCAAAGCCCATCGTTCGCCGCCCGGTGCGCCGGCGAACAATGTCCTCGATTCCCACGAAGGTCCCGCCGCAGATAAACAAGATGTTCGTCGTGTCAACCTGGATATACTGCTGCTCGGGATGTTTCCGGCCGCCCTGGGGCGGCACGTTGGCGATGGTGCCTTCGAGCATCTTGAGCAGGGCTTGCTGCACCCCTTCGCCCGAAACATCGCGGGTGATCGAGACGTTCTGCGAAGTCTTACCGATCTTGTCGATCTCGTCGATGTACACAATGCCGCGTTGGGCCGCTTCGATATCAAAGTCGGCCGCGTGGAGCAGCTTCAAAAGCAGGTTCTCCACGTCTTCGCCCACGTAGCCCGCTTCGGTCAGCGTGGTGGCGTCGCCAATGGCGAACGGCACATCCAGCGCTCGGGCCAAGGTGCGGGCCAAGAGCGTCTTTCCCGACCCGGTAGGGCCGATCATCAGGATGTTTGACTTTTCGATTTCTACGTCGGAGCCTTCCCACCCAAGCGAAAGGCGCTTGTAGTGGTTGTGCACCGCAACGGCAAGAACCTTCTTGCAGGCCTCTTGCCCAATCACGTATTGATCGAGGTGGGCAACCAGCTCGCGTGGCGAGGGGATCTTGGAGAACAGTTGCCGACCGCCGGTGCGGCGGCGCTGTTCTTGCTCGAGGATCGACTGGCAGAGGTCGATACACTCGCCGCAGATGTAGACATCGCCGGGGCCTTCCACGAGCGGCCCCACATCGCGGTAGCTCTTCCGACAGAACGAACAAAACGCGTTCTTCTTGGTTGAGCCTGTGCGACGGCTCCCGCCTCCCGTGTCCTTGGTTCCGGACATTATTCCTCCTCTGACAGGCAACCGGCGCCGCCGCTCAATCTTCATGGAGCGACAGATCCGGCGAGACGAATCCCAGGTGTATGCTCGACCGGCCTTCGGCGCCGCCGCCGCGAGGTCCGGGGAGGGCTTCCCTTTCCGCTACGTTCGAGCGAAGTATGAAACAATCCGTTGGTACTACGTATCGCCGCCGGGGCGTCCTTGCCTTTGATCGAGAGTCGGCGCTCGGCCCGTTAAGGGCAACCGGTGTGGTTAGCTCAACCGGCGTGGCCGGACCGGTCCGACTCGCGTTGCATCCTCGCGTTCAAACGGCTCTTTATTGTTCGGTATTCAGCGTCGGTAATGATACCTTGCTCGTGCAATTCCCGGTAATTTGTGAGCAGATCGGCGTCGAGCGTTTGGTCTTGGCCGATATAGTCGCGAAACCTTCGCAAACCCCAGTAACTCACGGCCAGCATGACCGCCAAGACAGCCATCAACAGCACACATTGCGTTATAGGGTTCTTGAGAAAATCCACGACTAACTTCTCGATGACCGTCCAAACGCCGCCTTGTTCATCACCACCTAGTCCGCGCTATCATCTTATGCGGAACTCCCTAGCTAAGTCTAGTTTTTCGGACAATTGACAAGGATTCACGCCCACGGCGACAATGCACTCGCAAGGTCGTTTCCCGTGGCCCCCTGCCCTGCTGTGATACGCGGCGCCAGGGAACGCAGTTCATCCAAAAAAATCCATTCTCAATAAACCATGAAAAGCAAGAAAGACGCGCTTGCGCGCGTGCTGAATTCTGGGGTGGTGGCCGTCATTCGCGCGCCGCGCAGCGAACTACTGGCCGAGGTGGCCGAGGCGCTTCTGGCAGGTGGGGTCGACGTAATGGAAATCACCTTTACCGTGCCGCGAGCCCTGCACGTGCTGGAGCAGGTCGCCGATCGCCTGGGCGATAAGATTCTGCTTGGCGCCGGCACCGTGCTCGACGCCGAAACAGCCCGCGCGGCGCTCCTGGCCGGCGCCGAGTTCCTTGTTTCGCCGACCGTTAATCTCGACGTGATTCGTCTTTGCCGCCGGTACGATAAAGCCGTGTTCCCCGGCGCCTTTACGCCCACCGAGGTCCTCACGGCCTGGGAGGCAGGCGCCGATATCGTCAAGATCTTTCCCTCGGAGGTCTCCGGTCCCGCGTACATCAAGGCGCTCCGCGGTCCCCTGCCCCACGTGCGCATGATGCCCACGGGCGGCGTGAACCTAGAAACGGCGGCCGACTTTCTGCGAGCCGGCGCTTGCGCCTTGGGCATAGGAGGTTCGCTCGTCGAGCCTAAAGCGGTCGCCGCAGGCGATTTCCAACGCATTGAATCGCTTGCTCGCCAATACGTTCAAATCGTTCAAGAAACTCGCGAAAACACCGCCTAACGAGCTTTCCGTTTCGTTCCGCAACGGTCGGCGTCGTTGCCGATCGTTCGTTGCAGGCGGCAAGCTTCGCGGTGGTGGCTCCTAACAAACTGGCGCTGCCATGCCCATCCCCTTCCATTGTCCGCATTGCGGCGCGTTTACCGAAGTCGATGATAGGTACGCCGGTCATAGCGGACCGTGCGCTACCTGTGGAAAACCGATTACGATTCCCTATCTTCCCGGCTCGCTGACATCGAGCGCGGGTTCAAAACCGGCAGCCACAACGCCGTGGGCGCGGCTTCCCAGCGGCGTACCCATGCTCGTTCTGGTGATTGTTGCCGGGGTTGCGGCAACTGTGGTACTCGGGGCGGCGGTCGTCGCGCTAATGCAGCCGGCCATACAAACGGTGCGGAGCGCCGTTGCAAAGAGCGCCTGCCAAAGCAACCTGGAGCAAATCGGTAGGGCGCTTCAGGCCTACCATGCCGAGTATGACTATTACCCTCCTGCGTACGTCGTGGGCAGCGATGGCAAGCCGTGGCATAGTTGGCGAGTCTTACTCCTGCCCTATCTGGGCGACGAAGCGCTCTCGGTCTACCAGCAATACAACTTTAGCCAACCCTGGGACAGTCCCGAAAATCTTCGCCTGGCCAACTATATGCCAAGCGTTTATGCCTGCCCCGAACATCCCGACGCCCACGCAAACCAAGAAACCACCTACTTAGCGCTGGTCGGCCCCAGAACGGTGTTTCCGCCCGGTAGCGTCGTTTCCGCCACGCAAATTGCCGACTTGCCGGGCGAAACGATCGCCATTGTTGAAACCTCGCAAAGCGGCGTCTCGTGGCTGAAGCCTCAAGATCTGGATGTTGCGAAGATGGCCTTTGAAATCAATAGCCGCGAGGATACCGACCCCGGCAGCCATCATCAGGAAAGCGGAGCCCACGTGCTGACCATTAGTGGTGAAGTTTACTGGCTTCCCAGCGACTTCTCGCCCGATTATCTCAGTGCAATGAGCACCATTAACGGTGGCGAATTGCTCCCCGCGAACTTACTCCCGGCTGAGAGCAAGCCGTAAGGATAGGTAAGCGAGGAAACCATGAACCATTGAAGCCATGAAGCCTTGAGGCTCGGATCAACGCTCCGGTTCCTTTTGCATCCCGCTCTAACTCGCTGCCCCACCCGCCTTTCCCATTTCCACGTCTTGCTTTGAGATTGGGGCTTTTCTCTCAAGTCCCCTCCCCTACTGGCCGATGTGCAGAGGGTATCCCATTCTGCGCAGACGCATTCTCGTAATGTGGGGTCGGCTCGATGCGATGGGCGAACCTCGGCGTGCTCTTGGTCGTTGCCGCCGCGCCGTTTACGGCGTGGGGACAGGGACCGGCTGCGCAAACTGCGCCGAGCACCGCCGCGCCCGTGTATATCACCCGGCAGCGAGCATTCTCGTTCCCCATGAATATTCCCCCCGCTTCGGCTTTGGGAGGCGAGCCGGCGGTGGTCGAACTCTGGTACTCATCCGACCGGGGAGCGAACTGGACGAAGTACGATACGCGCAATCTGCGCGTCGCCGACATTCGCCCCCGTGAGTCGGGCAACCAAGGGACGACCGCCCCCTTTGTGGTGCAGACCGATCGTGATGGCGAATACTACTTTGCCTCGCGCATTCTAGACGCCCTGAATCGCCCACTTTACCAACCGGCGCAGCTTCCCGAACAGCGAGTCATTGTAGACACTATTCCGCCTCGCATCGAGTTCACCGCCACAGCGACGGCGACAGGCGAGGTGCAAGGCCAATGGCGCATCTTTGACGAGTTCCTCAAGCCTGATTCGCTCACGATCGAGTATCAGCCCGCGCCAAATCAGCCGTGGCAACCCGTAACTTTCGAACGGGCTCCGGCCAATTCCGTGGAAACTTCCATCAGCGGTCATGCCACGTGGCGCCCGCAAACATCCGAGCATGCCGTGACGTTCCGGGTCACCGTGCTCGACTGGGCTGGAAACTCGGCAGTGGCGACGCGCACCGTAACGTTTTCTCCGCCGTCGGGAACGGCGCCGCTCTCCCCTGCCCCGCAGGATTTGGCGCCGGTGCAACCGTATGCGCCGTCAGGTTCGTCGATGGCTGCCGTATCGCCCGGTTCACCCGCCGCCGCTGCAGCGCCGCCCGCGGTCGCTACATCGCCAGCGGGCCCGGCCGCGTCTTCGATCGCCGCAGCGCCGATCGTGACCACCCCCGCTGCGACGCCCGTGTCGCCTTCCGTACAGACGCCCCCCTCCCCTGCCCCGGGCGCCACACAAGTCGACCCGAGTCCCTGGCCAGACGATAAGTCGGCAACGAGCGCTGCGCCCGCGCTGGCCGACCAATATCCCTATCGACGTCCAGACAATCTGACGGGTAGCCAGTACTCGGCGTCTTCCCCAACGAACCCTCCCAACCGAACGGCCGATGATGCGCCGGGCCGGTTCACGTATCCCACAACCGATGCGCCCTACCGGGTCAGCCCCGTGGCCGATGGCGGCGCGCGGCCACTGGACGCCTCCCCTACCCCGCCCATCGGTCCACAGTCGTTGCCAGGCGGCGAGCGTCCCCGTATGACCAACGCCAAGAAGTTTGAGTTGGAGTACGATGTGTCATCAGTCGGCCCGCAAGGCGTCGCGCAGGTCGAACTATGGATCACTCGCGATGGCGGACAAACCTGGCAAGCTTGGGCGACGGATCCTGACCGCCAAAGCCCCATGGAGGTTTCTCTCGACCAGGAAGGCGTCTACGGTTTTCGCGTGGTGGTGACCGGCCGCAACGGATTATCGGGCCCGATCCCCACATCGGGCGAATCCGCCGACGTGTGGATTGGCGTGGACACCACCGCGCCCACGGCGCGGTTGACCGGCGCCCAATATGGAGCAGGCAAACAGGCAGGACAACTCGACATTCGCTGGGAAGCCGACGACGCAATGCTTGCAGCGCGTCCGATTACGCTCCTCTTTAGCGAGTCGCCGCAGGGCCCGTGGACGATTGTCGCCACGGGCTTGCCTAACACCGGCAGCTATCTTTGGGCGGTCGATCCGCGCACGCCTCAGAACATTTACTTGCGTTTAGAGGTGCGCGACGAGGCGGGCAACGTAGGAGTCGACCAGCTTCGTGAACCCATCACGCTTGAGGGCCTCCAACCCAAGGGGCGCGTCAAAGGCATTCGCCCCGTCGAAAAGATCGGCCTTTCTCCTCGTCCCTCCGCGCTCATCCGCTAAACTAAGCCGCAGCTTCATTGCTAGCTTTTTCTCCGTCCCCTCCCCTTGCGCCTTGGTCGTGCTCTTTCGCGTACAATACCGGTACTGTTGCGGAGAGCGTCTGCCTTAAGACTCGGCTAACGGGATGACAACAACGGCGAAACTTGGAGTGGGATTCGGCACACTCGTGGCGGTGCTGCTGTTGATTGTCGGATCGTTGGTCTATTGGTTAAGGGCGCTCGATGCACAGGTAGCCCATCTGACCTTGGAGTTAGCGCCGCAGAACGACGCCGTGCAGCACATGGGAACCCATGTGAATGGAGTTGCGGCAAGCGTAGCCGACTATCTGCAAAGCGGCGACTTGACACATCGCGAGGCAGCCGCCGAACACCTGACCCGTCTGCACGAGAATCTGGCGGCATATCGGCGCGTGGCGAGAAACGCTGCGCAGCAGGAGCTCGCCGAGCAACTAACCGGCCTTTTCGGCGACTACAACACGTTAAGCCGGCAGCTTCTCCATCGCCAAGAAGAAGGTTTGCCCCCTCCAGAAGACCTGCAAAAATTCCTGACGTTACGAAGCCGCTTGAGTAGCATCTTGGACCAAGAGCTGGAAACGCTGTTTGTGCGCGATGTCGCGCCGCGCCGGGCCCAGGCTCGCGCTTCGGTCGCCGCGGTGCTTTCAACGGCCGTGGCGCTGTTGGTCTTGGGATTGGGAATTGCAGTCGTGGCCAGCACCGTGGTGGGCCGCGGCATTGTTAAGACCGAGCAAACGCTGCGAACCACGTTATCGAGCATTGCCGACGCCGTAATCACCACCGACCTGTCAGGACGCGTGGCGTACTGGAATCCAGGCGCCGAAGCGCTGACCGGTTGGACGCAAGCCGAAGCCGCCGGACGACCGCTGGAACAGACCTTTCAAATTGTCGACGAAGAAACTCGCCAGCCCGCCGAGAGCCTCATCGCCGGGGCGCTCCAGAAACGGAGCACGGTCGGCGTTGGCAAACCAATTATGCTCGTTGCAAAGGATGGCTCGATGCATCCAATCGACGCCACCGCGGCGCCGATCATCGGCCAAGGCGGAAAAGTGATGGGCGCCGTGCTGGTGTTCCGCGATGTTGGCGAACGACGACAACAGGAACGCGCCTTACAGGCAAGCGAAGCGCGGAAAGCGGCAATCCTGAACACAACGCTTGATGGCGTAATTACGATCGATCACACCGGCGCCGTCGTCGAGTTCAATCGCGCCGCCGAAGCGCTCTTTGGTTATTCCCGCGAAGCGGCGCTGGGCCAAGAGTTGGCGGAGCTCATTATTCCTCCCAAGCATCGTCAAGCTCACCGCAACGGCCTTGCCCGTTGCCTGGCGACGGGTGAAGGGCCAATTCGGAACCGACAGTGGGAGCTGATCGCCCAGCGCGCCGATGGCAGCGAATTTCCGGTCGAAGTGGCCATTACGCGTTTGGAAGGCGTAGAGCCGCCGCAGTTTACCGGCTTTGTGCGCGACATCAGCGAACGTAAACGCACCCAAATCGCACACGAAGAACAACTACGACTTTTACGTCTCTCGGCCGAGATCGGCGCGGCGCTTACCCAAGGGGAAGATATGCACGCCATGCTCCAGGGATGCGTCGAGTCGATCGTGCGCAACCTGGATGCAGCATTTGCGCGCATTTGGACCTTGAACGAGCAAGAGAACGTCCTGGAACTGCAAGCCAGCGCGGGGCTATACACTCATCGAGATGGCGGCCATGCGCGCGTGCCGGTTGGACGCTTCAAAATCGGCCAGATCGCTCAGGAGCGCAAGCCGCACCTCACGAATTCGGTTGTGGGAGATCCCCGCATCCCCGAGCAAGAATGGGCCAAGCGGGAACGCCTGGTTTCGTTCGCCGGATATCCCTTATTAGTGGGCGGGCACGTGGTAGGTGTAATGGCGATGTTCGCACGCCACCCACTAACACAAACAACGCTTGACGCTCTGGCGTCCATCGCCCATGAAGTTGCGTTGGGAATCCGTCAACAGCGCGCCGCGGAAGAACTCTTGCAGATTAATGAAACGCTGGAAGACCGCGTCCGTGAACGAACCGCCCAACTGGCCGAAAGTAACCAGGCGTTGCAGCGCAGCAACCGGGAACTGGAGCAGTTTGCTTCGGTCGCCTCGCACGACCTGCAAGAGCCGCTACGGAAGATCCAAGCCTTTGGCGACCGCCTGCAAGCCAAGTATGCTGCCGTTCTAGATGAAACCGGGCGAGACTACGTGGAGCGGATGCAGGCCGCCGCTGCGCGCATGCGTAAGCTGATCGACGACTTGTTAAGCTTCTCGCGCATTACCACCAAAGCGCAACCCTTTGAGCCGGTCGATCTCAACGAGGTGGCCCACGAAGTCATCTCCGATCTGGAGGAGCGTATTCAACGTAGCCAAGGGCGCGTAGAAATCGGCCCTCTCCCCACGCTCGACGCCGACCGCCTGCAAATGCGGCAACTGTTGCAGAACTTAATCAGCAATGGGCTGAAGTTCCACAAGCCCGATACGCCGCCGGTAGTGCAGATCGAGGCCGAAGTGACGGATCTACCGGAACACGATTTGCAGCCGTGTCCCGATTCTTCAGATGCCTCCCCACCTGCCCTGCAGCCATGGGTGCGTCTGACCGTGCGTGACAATGGAATCGGGTTTGAAGAAATCTACCTAGATCGCATCTTTCAGGTGTTCCAGCGTTTACACGGGCGTCTAGAATATGAGGGAACGGGCGTGGGCCTGGCGATCTGCCGCAAAATTGTGGAGCGTCATGGGGGGAACATCACCGCTCGCAGCCAACCGGGCCAAGGGACCGCCTTCCTGGTCACCCTGCCTTTACGACAATCAACGACGGACAACCCCGACTCATGAGCAATTCCAAAAGCGGCAAGCCCATTACCATCCTGATGGCGGATGATGACGCCGACGACCGTCAAATGACCAAAGAGGCATTTGAAGAAAGTCGGCTTGTGAACGATCTGCGGTTTGTCGAAGACGGCGTCGAGTTGATGGATTACCTTCAACGCCGCGGCAAGTATAGCAATCCGGCCGACTCGCCCCGCCCCGGCTTGATCCTGCTCGATCTGAATATGCCCAAGAAGGATGGCCGCGAAGCGCTCCGCGAGATCAAGGCGGACCCACGTCTGCGGAATATCCGGGTTGTGGTGATGACCACCTCCAAGGCCGAAGAAGACATTGAGCGTATTTACGATTTGTCGGCCGCGTCGTACATCACCAAGCCAATTACCTTTGCGGGATTGGCGGAAGTCGTCAAAACCCTCGGCAAGTACTGGCTGGAGATTGTTGAGTTGCCCGGCGAAACCGCAAGAGAATAACGGCACGACGGGCGCAAAAGGTCTGTTCGCGGGATGTGTCCCGCCGACGGTCATTGCCCACGGTCCGTTGTCGTTCGTATCCCGAGAACAGAATGACCGAAGCCCCCATTCGCGTTTTGCTGGTCGAAGACGACGAGGATGATTACCTCCTCGCCCGCGACTTGTTTGCAGAAATGCACGGCGCCTACACGCTCGACTGGGTCGCCGATGACCAGTCGGCCCTGGAAGTTATGCGCCGCGGCCAGCACGACGTCTATCTGTTGGACTATCGTCTTGGCCGGCGCACAGGTCTGGACCTGCTGCGCGAGGCGTCGGCGCTAGGGTTTGCCCGCCCGACCATTCTCTTAACAGGCCAAGGTGAACGAGAAATCGACTTAGAGGCCGCCGAAGCAGGCGCGTCGGACTACCTCGAAAAGGCGCGTCTTGACGCCACGCTCCTGGAGCGTGCTATTCGCTATGCCCGCGACCGCTGGCGCCACCGCCTTGAGCTGGAGCGGCGGGTTGCGGAGCGCACCATCGAACTACAACGGGCTAACGCCGCCCTGCGCGAAAGCGAAGAGCGGTTGCGCATGGCGTTTGAGTCGGCCAACATTGGGGCCTGGGATTTCGATCCGATCAACAAGTCGTTACGGTGGTCCGACCGTTGCAAGGCGATCTTCGGCCTGCCTCCCGACGCCGAGGTCACCTACTCGGTTTTCCTGGAACGGGTGCATCCCGACGACCGCGCCGCCACAGAGCAACGCATCGCGGAAGCGCTCGATCCCTCGGGAGACGGAACCTCCGCCATTGACTACCGTTTGCAATGGCCCAACGGCGAGGTGCGCTGGATCAAGGCGCAAGGCAAGGCTTTTTTTGAAGGCAAAGGCGACAAGCGGCGAGCCGTGCGGTTTATCGGCACCGTGCGCGATATCACCCAAGAGAAAGAATCCCAAGCGAGGATTCACGCCCTGGTGGAAGAGTTGCGCCAGGCCGACCGCCGCAAAGATGAGTTCCTGGCGGTGCTGGCTCACGAACTGCGTAATCCCTTGGCTCCGGTCCGTACGGGATTAGAGGTCATGAAGCTGGCCGCCCGCGATCCAGACACCGTGGCCGAGGTGCGCAGCACCATGGAGCGGCAAGTCGACCAGCTTGTGCGCCTTGTGGATGACCTATTGGAAGTTTCGCGCATTACCCGCGGCAAGATGGAGCTGCGCAAACAGCGGGTGGAGTTAGCCGACGTGGTGCAAACCGCCATCGAAGCGTGCCGGCCCTCGATCGACGAGCTCGCGCATACGCTGACGGTTTCACTCCCACCGCATCCGATCTATTTGAACGCCGATCCGCACCGGTTGACTCAGGTCATCTCCAACCTGCTCAACAACGCCGCCAAGTACACGCTCAACCACGGCCAGATTTGGCTGACCGTGGTGCAGCAAGACGCCGAAGTGGTGCTGACGGTCAAAGATACCGGAATTGGCATTCCGCATGAGATGCTCGACCGGATCTTCAACATGTTCACTCAGGTCGAACGTTTGCACGAGATGGGCTATCGCGGCCTGGGCATCGGCTTGACATTGGTGAAGTCGCTCACTGAGATGCACGGCGGCCGCGTCGAGGTCTACAGTGCGGGACTGGATCAAGGAAGTGAGTTTGTGGTGCGGCTGCCCATCCTGACTGACGGCGATGATCCGAAGCAAATCCAGCACAGCGTCATTCCTCCCCCCGCCGTTGTGCGCCGAGTGCTGGTGGTGGACGACAACCAAGCGGCGGCCGATATGTTAAGCCGCGTTGTGGCGATGCTTGGCCATCAAGTCTGTACCGCGTACGACGGCGACCAGGGCCTTGAAATGGCCCGCGAGTTTCGCCCCGATGTGGCCATTCTTGATCTGGGGATGCCTACCACCGATGGCTACTGCGTCGCCCGGCGCCTGAGAGAACTACCCTGGGGACGCAGCGCTGTGTTGGTCGCGCTCACCGGATGGGGGCAGGCCGAAGATCGCCGTCGCACCAAGGAAGCGGGGTTCGATCATCACCTAGTCAAACCCATCGTTCCTGAACAACTGCAACAGCTATTGGCCAACGGCCGAACCAAGTAGTGCTCCGCCCGTCGCCCAGTTGCGTCTTACGAGACGGCGCGTGAAGGAAACGGTCAACCAAGAAGACGCGACGCGGTAAATCCTTGGGCGCCGAAAACCACGCCGATTAATGGGCCGCGCTAGCAACCCCTCCCCTGCCCTTCTCGGCTACGTAGATTTGCGCCCGCGCCCGGGCGATCTCGCGATCCCGCAGTTCTTGCCGTTCAGGCGTATCAGCCGGCTGTCTCATGGCTGCATCGAGATCTTGGTGAGCGGCCTCGAGGCTGATTTCGTCGGCGGGAATCGCCCGCTCAGTCAGAATCGACACCACGTTGTCGGCCACCTGCACAAAACCGCCGTCCAGATAGTACCGCGCCGAAACACGGCCTCCGGTCTTGAGCCGCAACTCACCGTAGCCCAGGCGGGCAATCACCGGGCTATGCCCGGGCGCCACGCCGTATTCGCCGTCATAGAGCGGCAGCGCCACGAAGTCGACCACTTCTTCCACCGCCGTCTTCTCCGGCGTCACCACGATGCAATGCAGTTGGCTCATATCCCAGCGGAAAGCGAAAAGCGGAAAGCCGAACACGGAGAACAGAAAGCAGCTACGCGGAAGGCCGCGCCTTCCGCTCTTTGCTTTCCGTTTTCCGCCTGAGTACTACGCCTGGCCCGCCATGCGTTTGGCTTGGGCTTCAGCCTGTTCGACGGCGCCAACGTACATAAACGCGGCTTCGGGAAGGTGGTCCCACTTGCCGTCGCAAATCTCTTCAAAGCTGCGAATCGTATCGGCCAGCGGCGTAATTTCGCCCGGCTTGCCGGTGAACACTTCGGCCACAAGGAACGGCTGCGACATGAACCGCTCCAGCCGGCGAGCCCGATGCACCACCAGCTTGTCTTCTTCGCTCAGTTCATCCACGCCCAGAATGGCGATGATGTCTTGCAGTTCGCGGTAACGCTGCAAAATCTGCTGCACC